>JAZJYB010000045.1:0-12848 GCA_040390685.1 Pseudomonadota bacterium
CATGATTCCTCCGGTAACTAATGTTATTCCAATTCTAATTCATTCGTGTCGTTGTTGCCTTCACCTCGCCGTGCTACAGCACTGCCATCGGCTCGTCGCCTAGACACGAATGATTTACAATGGAATTGGTATTGGTAATCATACTCTATGATAGGGATGATTTTGCGTAATCGACCAGGCGCGGTATAGCTGCTCGGCGAGCAATACCCGCACCATGCCATGTGGTAAAGTCAGACTGGAAATACGTATCAGCATATCGGCCTTGGATTTGAATTGTGCATCGAGTCCATCGGCACCGCCAATCACAAAAACTACATCGCGGCCATCTTGCTGCCATAGCGTGAGCTGTTGCGATAGTCCGACCGAAGTGAGATCCTTGCCGTGTTCATCGAGTGCGATGACACGGGCATTTTTCGGTATCACGGCTTCTATCCGCGTGCGTTCAAGCGCCATCACCGTCTCGGCAGTCTTACTTCCAGAACGTTCTACCGGTTTGATTTCTTTAATGCTCACTCTGCATTCGGGTGGCATGCGCTTGGCGTATTCCTGGTATGCCGTTTCTATCCAGGCAGGCATTTTGTGACCAACAGCAGCGATGATGAGTTGCATAAAATAAAAGTGGAGCGAGTTTGAGGTGGTGCCTTGGGCGAGATATTCACGTAAATATTAACGTATTTTTTGAAACGGCTGAATGCAAAAAGTTCGAAAAAAAAGCAAGCGGCAATTTAACATCACCGCTTGCTTTTCTGACGATGCAGTGCATCTCAGTCTTGAAATACTTAAGACGCAGTCTTGCTGCGCGTTGTGGCGCGCTTGGTTGCAGCTTGCTTGGCAGATGCTGTCGCCGTTTTTGTTGAGGCAACTTTTACGCGTGCACCAGCTGGTGTTTTGACACGTGGTTTCTTGACCGGGGCGGCCGTACTAGTCTTGGTTGTGCCGGCAGTCTTGCTGACGGTAGGCTTGCGCGCAGGTTTTGCAGCAGCGCCATCAATTGCCGCTTTGATTGCGCGCGGTTTGCGTGCTGGCTTCTTGACATCGTCATCCAAAGTCGTCTGAATCGCCATCATGTCTGGTGTCACTTCAACCGGTGCGGCTTTGCTGCGGCTGGCGCGTTTTGGTTTCTCGCTGACTTCATCGTCAGATTCAGAAGCTTTGGCCAAGCCTTTTACTGTGCGTTTGGCAGCGCCGAATTTCACTTCTTTTTCACCCCAGAGTTCTTCCAGACGGTAGTAAGCGCGAATCGCCGGTTGCATGATGTGGACAACCATGTCGCCCAAGTCGACCAGCACCCATTCACCAGTGGTTTCACCTTCCATGCCGACGATCTCACCGCCGTTTTCTTTTACCGCATCACGTACCGAGGCAGCGAGCGCCTTGGTTTGGCGATTCGATGTACCCGACGCAATTGCGACGCGATCAAACAGGCTGGTCAGGTGTACCGTGTCAAAGACTTGAATATCTTGCGCCTTGACGTCTTCTAATGCTTCAACGACTAATGTTTGTAATTTTTTGATGTCCATAGGATCTGTATTTATCTGTATAAATGATGTTGTTGAATATAGTTTAACACCTTGGGTGGTATTAACGATGTTGTTTGCTGTTTTTGCTTCAATTCACGGCGGATGTCGGTGGCGGATACATCCCATGCCAAATCATGTGCAATAAAGGTTTTACCTGCAGGCTTCAGCTTAATTTCCTGCAGTGTTGCGCTTCTTTCGCTCCATTCTTTTGCCACTTTACTGTTGATACTGTTGTCGTCGATATTAAATCCTGGTCTGGTGGCTACGCATATATGTGCCAAAGTAAACAATTGCCGCCAGTCTTTCCAGGTATGCAAATTTTGTAATTGATCGGCACCAATCAGAAACACCATACAAGTCTGTTCACCCATTTCAGCCCTAAGCTGGCTTAAGGTATCGATGCTGAAATTCAATTGTTGCCGCGCTGCCTTTTGAATCTCTTGCGGGTCTATGACGATAGGTACATCTATTTCAATTGCGAATGCCAGCTTCAGCATCGCTACGCGGTCTTCTGCGCTGGCAACTAAGGCATTTTTTTGCCACGGCTGTCCAGTTGGAATAAGTCTTAATTCTTGCGGTTGCAATAGTGCTATACAGTGCTGCGCCAATGCTACATGTCCGCTATGAACCGGGTCAAAGCTTCCGCCAAACACCAGCATACATGGACGAGTGTTTATACCCATTCCCTATGCGCCAAAAAATCTGTTGCGAGCTTGGCCTCCGGACTGCCCGCTTCCGGTTGCCAGTCATAGCGCCATTTAACGATAGGCGGCATCGACATCAATATGGATTCCGTCCTGCCACCAGATTGCAGGCCGAATAGCGTACCGCGATCAAACACTAGATTAAACTCAACATATCGTCCACGACGGTATGCCTGAAAATCACGTTCGACTTCACCATAGGCGATATCTTTGCGTTTTTCAAGAATAGCTTGATATGCGGGCACAAAAGCATCACCGACACTTCTGGTCATGGCGAAACTGGAAGCGAAATCGAGTTCATTGAAATCGTCAAAAAAGATACCGCCGACACCGCGGGCTTCCTTGCGGTGCTTCAGATAAAAATACTCGTCACACCATTTTTTAAAACGTGGGTGCAAATCATCACCAAACGGGCTGACAGCATTTTTACAGGTCTGGTGAAAATGCTGCGCATCTTCGATAAAGCCATAGTACGGCGTCAGGTCCATTCCTCCACCAAACCACCAAACCGCCGGTGTGCCTTCTGCATGAGTCGTGAAGAAGCGTACATTCATGTGCACCGTCGGTGCATACGGGTTGCGTGGGTGCAAGACTAACGAGACGCCCATCGCCTCCCACTTGCGGCCTGCCAACTCGGGCCTGCTGGCGGCGGCCGAGGGCGGCAAACTGTTACCCATGACATGAGAAAAATTCACGCCGCCACGTTCAAATACATTACCTTCTTCAATCACGCGCGAAATGCCGCCGCCACCTTCCGGGCGCTCCCAGCTATCGGTGAAAAATGGTTTGCCATCCACGGCTTCCATGGCCGCCACAATACGCGATTGCAGATCGAGTAGATAATTTTTTACAGAGGCAGAATCGGTCATCGATGTCGAGGTATTAATGTTTTTTATTCAGTGCGCGCCAGCCGATATCGCGACGATACTGTGCGCCATCAAAATGAATTTTTTCAACGCCATCGTAGGCATGTTTTTGCGCCAACTTGACCGTGTCGCCTAAACCGACCACACATAAGACCCGTCCGCCGTTTGCGCTGAGACGTCCCTCGTTTAATGAGGTGCCCGCATGGAAGGTAATGCAATCAGCGGTTTCGGCCGGGATGCCCGAAATAATATCGCCTTTGCGTGGGGCATCTGGGTAGCCGGCTGCTGCCATCACTACACCCATGGCTGTGCGCCTGTCCCATTCCAGTTCGATCACATCGAGCGTGCCATTCACCGCGTGCTCCATGACAGTCACCAGGTCAGTTTTTAAGCGCGCCATGATGGGTTGAGTTTCCGGGTCGCCCATGCGGCAATTAAATTCCAGGGTTTTTGGATTGCCTTGTTCGTCTATCATCAAGCCAGCGTACAGAAAACCAGTAAACACGATGCCGTCTTTTGCCATCCCTTGTACCGTTGGCTGGATAATTTCACGCATTACTCTGGCGTGCAATTTTGGCGTGACTATCGGGGCAGGGGAGTAAGCGCCCATACCTCCAGTGTTCGGTCCCAGATCATCATCGAGCAAGCGTTTATGATCCTGGCTGGTGGCCAAAGGCAAGATATTTTTGCCATCGACCATGACGATGAAACTGGCTTCTTCACCGACTAAAAATTCTTCTATCACGACGCGGGCACCAGCGTCACCCAGGCTATTGTCGGACAACATCATGTCGACAGCGCCATGCGCTTCATCCAGACTCATCGCGACGACGACGCCTTTGCCAGCGGCTAAACCATCGGCCTTGATAACAATCGGTGCGCCTTTGAGATTGATGTAGGCATGTGCTGCCTGCAGATCAGAGAAAGTCTGATATTCAGCGGTCGGTATGGCGTGGCGCTGCATGAAGGATTTGGCGAAATCCTTCGAGCTTTCCAGCTGCGCCGCTTCTTTAGTCGGGCCAAAAATTTTCAAATCGCGGGCACGGAAAATATTCACAATACCCGCCGCCAAAGGCACTTCAGGCCCAACCACCGTGATCTCGATTTTCTCTTGCTCAGCGAAATCGGCCAAAGCAACAGGGTCGCTGATTGGCAAAGTTTTCAGATGCGGATGTAAGGCCGTGCCACCATTGCCAGGTGCGACGAACACAGTCTGCACGCGATCAGATTGCACGAGTTTCCAGGCCAGGGCATGTTCACGTCCACCGGAACCAACAACAAGAATTTTCATAGGTGTTTCTGTTCTATTGAATTAGTTTTCTGAGTTAATTTTCAAAAATAACATTGGTAAATACTTCCTGAACATCGTCCAGATTTTCCAGCGCATCGATTAATTTTTGCATTTTTACCGCGTCATCGCCAGCAATCATGGTTTCTGTTTGCGGTTTCATCACGACTTCTGCCATCTCTGATTTAAATCCGGCCTTTTCCAGCGCGTCTTTGACCGCAGATAAGTCGTGCGGCGGCGTCAATACCTCGATGCCGCCTTCATCATCGGTGATCACGTCGTTAGCGCCAGCTTCCAGTGCAGCTTCCATCAAGGCGTCTTCATTTGTACCAGGGGCAAAATACATCTGGCCGCAATGGGTGAACAGGAAGGCAACCGAGCCTTCATTGCCCATATTGCCGCCATTCTTATTGAACGCATTGCGTACTTCAGCCACAGTACGGACGCGATTGTCGGTCATGCAATCAACCACTACCGCTGCGCCTCCTACGCCATAACCTTCATAGCGCACTTCTTCATAATTTGCGCCTTCCAAAGTGCCAGCGCCGCGTTGTATCGCGCGCGTGACGTTTTCCTTCGGCATATTGGCGTCAGCCGCTTTATCCACAGCCAGGCGTAAACGTGGGTTAGTGCTGATGTCTTCGCCGCCCATGCGCGCGCCGACAGTAATTTCTTTAATTAGACGGGTCCAGACTTTGCCACGTTTGGCATCGGTCGCCGCTTTCTTATGCTTGATATTTGCCCATTTACTATGTCCAGCCATGATCGCTCTCTCTAGAATTGCCGTTGCCCACCTTTGTCGCCTAGTTTCAGCAGCATTTGGTGTAGCGTCGGTTTTATAATGAAGGGCGCTATTCTAACATATTGATTTTATTCAAATTCCACAATAAATCAGTCAACGTCATGTCAAAATCGCTTCTAAATGCAAAATAATTTGCAAAAATTGAAAGTTTTTGAATTTGCGGCCTGATTGCTCTAAGCCTCCAGCGCTAGTATTGACATTCTTAATATTGGCAGGCAATGCAGGATATTGCGGTGAATTCAACGGCTTTTTGTATAAGTCTCTACAATGCCTACCATGAATTCATCACATGCTCATGTTCGCGATAGACGACATTATCTGACCGGCCTGGCGATCGCCGTATTTGCGGCGGTTTTATTCTCTGCTAAAGCCATCGTCGCCAAGTTGATTTATCGTTATCACGTTGATGCGGTGACTTTGATTGCCTTCCGCATGTTGTTTTCACTACCCATTTTTGCCCTGATCGCGATCTGGCAGGCGCGCAAGGGTGTCCGCCTTTGCTGGCACGATCGTGGACGATTGATCGGCCTTGGTTTAATCGGTTATTACCTCTCAAGTTTTTTAGATTTTTTGGGTTTGCAATATATTACGGCCGGGCTGGAGCGCTTGATTCTTTTTTTGACGCCTTCCTTTGTATTGCTGATTTCTGCGCTGTTTTTGCAGCGCAAAGTGAGCAGGATAGAATGGGCGGCCTTAGGCGTTTCTTACTTGGGTATCGTATTGGTCTTTTTGCACGATCTGAAATTTGGTGGCGATCAAGTTATGCTTGGTTCTGTGTTAGTGCTGGGCGCTGCAATTGCCTATGCGCTTTACCTGATTCAATCTGGCCAGTTGGTGGTGCGGCTGGGTTCATTGCGGCTGGTGTCATATGCAATGTGCGTGTCGAGTGTGGCATGCATATCGCAGTTCTTTATTTTACGACCTGCAGCAATGTTGATTCAAGCCCCTGCCGTGTATTGGTTATCGATAGTTAATGCTATTTTTTGTACCGTATTTCCGGTATTTTTAACCATGTTTGCGGTCCAGCGAATTGGCGCCGCCACCACCTCGCAGGCCGGCATGATAGGCCCGGTATCCACTTTATTTTTAGGAAGTTTACTTTTAGGTGAGGCTATCACTAGCTGGCAATTGGCCGGTACAGTTTTGGTATTAACTGGCATGTATTTATTGAGTAAGAAAAAATAGGGGAAATGAAATGACTAAAGCGATAGTAATGCGCCAAGCAGGTGGGCCTGAAGTCATGGAATATGTCGATGTTGATTTACCTGAGCCAGGCGCGGGCGAGGTATTGGTGCGCCAAAAAGCTTGCGGGCTGAATTTCATTGATGTGTACTTTCGTACCGGTTTGTATCCGCAGCCTTTGCCGGGTGGATTAGGTATGGAAGGCGCGGGTATTGTTGAGGCTGTCGGTGCCGGCGTTAGTCACGTCAAGCCTGGCGACCGTGTGGCATATGCAGGCCGGCCAGTAGGTGCTTATGCAGAGGCGCGTGTCATGCCAGCGGATAATCTGGTCAGACTCCCGGATAGCATTAGTTTTGAGACTGCAGCGGCAGTGATGCTACAGGGCTTGACGGTCCAATATCTATTTAACCGGACATTTCCTCTCAAGGGTGGCGAAACTATCTTGTTTCATGCAGCTGCAGGTGGCGTTGGTCTGCTAGCCTGTCAGTGGGCGCGTGCCATCGGCGTAACTATGATAGGGACCGTCGGTTCAGATGAAAAAGCTGCCTTGGCGATAGCCAATGGATGCACCCATGTGATCAACTACAACACTGAAAATTTCGTTGAAAGGGTGCGTGAAATTACCGCTGGAAAAGGCGTACCTGTTGTCTACGATTCTATCGGTAAGGATACTTTCAAGGGCTCGCTCGATTGTCTTTCGCCGTTGGGTATGATGGTCAGTTTTGGTAGCGCTTCCGGCCCTGTTCCTGAATTTAGCCTGAATGAATTGGCCTCGCGCGGCTCCTTGTTTATTACCCGCCCAAGTATAATGACTTACACTGCTAAACGCTCAGATTTAGAGCAGATGGCAGCACAGTTATTTGGCATGATAGAGAGCGGTAAAATCACGGTTGATATCCACCAGCGCTACGCTTTAAGCGCTGTGGCACAGGCACATCGTGATTTGGAAGCGCGGAAAACAACAGGTTCCAGCATTTTGATACCGTAGGCCTACTTTGGTCATCACTTCGGTTAACATCTGCGGATTGTAAAGGGAAAGCAAGAGAACTAAGATGAAACAAAAGCAAGCGCATTTAGTGAAAAATTCTTTGGATGAACGTGAAAGCCCACGATTCGGGCGATTATTATTAGTCCTTTTGTTTGCCGTGGCACTAGTTGTAGTAATTACCTTGGCCTCAGAAGCTTATTATACGAACTGATCAACGCGCGGTTTCGCCTCTCAGGCATATAAGTTTATGGATACTATTCCACTTCATCGACCGGCAAGGGGGAGTGAAATCTCTAGCCCCAAGCGCTTACTCTTATTGCAGGGATTAATCCCGGTTAGCGCGCACCTGGTGTCTTCGCAACTCGAAGCTTTTTCGAGACGACTGGCGGAAGCACTCTTTTTGCTTTCTGATCAAACACTTAGGCCGGAAGAAGCTAGCAGTAGCTTCAATGCCTTTCAACTTCTCAAACGAAATAATACGAGCTTTTATCGGCTGGTTTCCGAACAAATAAATGCCGCATTGACAAAGGAAGTCAGCCTGATCAACGCCAAGAAAAAGGCGAAAAAAGAAGAGAGGCAGGATTTTTCTCTGGTGACTTTCGACGAAATGGAAAGTAAGGTCTTGATCCGCAGTTTGAGTCAGGCCCTGGAAGTGAATCACTCTGAATCATTGGTTGCTCTAAATACTCGTATTGGGAATGTGCTAAATCGGACGCCAATAGATGTTTCACAAAATCCATTTCGCCCTGAAGTATTTGTTCATGCGGTGTATCAAGCATGGATGGAATTTGATCCGACCCCGGAATCGCATCAGCTAGTATTGCGCCTGTTACAACCCAAGCTTTTTTTGAAGCTGCAACCGATTTTGGATGGAGTCAATGATGCATTGATCGCGCACGGTATTCTGCCTGATCTCGGCGAGGGCTATCGTAGCAAACCCAAAGCAAAACAAAGACGCAGTGACCCCATCAAAGCGGAAAATATTTCCAAGCTTGACCCCTACCTGCACGATAAACTTCGCAGTATTTTTTCTGGCAACCCGGTCGCGCCATCGCAACAAAAAACTGGCGGAGTTCTTCAATGGAGCGGTAAGGGTTACCGAGGTGACGATCAAGGCAGTGCGAGTTTCTCCGCGAATGCCGAATCTCTGGTGCTAGACCGTCAGTTTTTTGATTATCTGAGCAGCATCCAGCGCCTGGTTCAGACTAATGAGGTGACGCAGGCTTTACAGCAATCTGCCTTGCGCCAATTGTCGCAACAGGCAGCGCCCGATAGCTTGACAGCGGTCGATCAAAGTACGATTGAGCTGCTGGCGCGTATTTTTGATTTTGTTTTTAATGATGCCAGCATTCCAGAGGATCTAAAAACACTCATCGCGCAGTTGCAGATACCTACATTGAAAGTTGCCTTACTAGATAAAGATTTCTTTTTTAAGGAGTCTCATCCCGCTCGCGCCTTGATCGATGCACTGGCAAAATCGAGTGTGTTATTTAATACCGGAAGCCACGCTGAAGATCCCTTGTACCATATGATCGAAGGGATAGTCGACCGGGTACAGCAGGAATTTGATGAGCAGATCGATTTATTTTCCGATGTCGTGGCGGATCTTGAAGCATTCCTGAAAGAAGAAGAGGAAAGGACGCAGCAGGCGATTAGTCAGCCTGTAGCGGAAGCGCTGAAACAAGAGAAAATGCGTGTCGCAAAAGAATTCGCCGAGCATGATGTGGCGATTCGGGTCGATACTGGCGAGGTTGCAGGTTTTCTTGAAGTTTTTTTGCTTGAACAGTGGGTCGGTATTCTGACTATCGCCCACAGCGTAAAAGATAGAAAGCCACAAGCGCTAGAGAACGCCCTGAAGACCATGGATGACGTGATCTGGAGTCTAAAGCCAAAAAATAATGCAGAAGAGCGTAAGTTGCTCATTACCAAGCTTCCAGCCATGCTTTCATTGTTAAATGCCTGGTTGAATGCGATTAAATGGGATGAGCCGGAGCGCGTGGTATTTTTCTCAAAATTAGCAGAGCGACATGCGGCGATCGCCCGGGCGCCTTTGGAATTTTCTCCAAGGCGGCAGTTGGAAATAGCCGTAAATATCGCACAGCGCGCGAGTAATCGGCGACTCAACCAGCATGTGCAGAATCAGATAGTTCAACCGCCAGATGAATGGTCTGAGCTAGTGAATATCCTGGATCGTGGAGTCTGGTTAGATTTTTCACCTGAAAACGAACCGGCAGGTCGCTATAAGCTGGCGTGGGTCAGCCCTAAACGCACGCGTTACATTTTTACCAATCGCCAGGGCCAGGATGCATTCTCACTTTCTGGCGAAGAATTGACAGCAAAAATGCGCGAAGGAATTGCAACGCAGATTGTTGCAGATTCTGTGGTGGATAGGGCGCTGGTGGAAGCGCTGCGCGATCCGCCAAATTAATAAATTACTTGGCAATAGGTAATTCTATTTCCTTAGTGTTTCCGCTTTCTCCAGGAAATTCCATGAATGCGCTATCTAAAAGGTAATGCATCTGTTTTGATATTCTCGGGCTTGTTTGTTCAGTGCTCACTTTGATATTGGCCAAGGTCTTGCCACTCTTACGCTCGCTGATGCTGATGGCCAATTGATGCAGAAAATATCGCGTTGCGCTGAAATCGGACATCATGTAAAAGTTATTTGGCCTGCCAAAATAATATGGATAGTAGAACGCTGAGCGCCGGTAGAAGTGCGAATAATGGATTTGCCAAAATGGATCATATGGAATTCCCCAAAACGCAGTAGGTAACTGAATGGCGCTGACCAGAGTGCCATATTCCATGACCACTTTTAAATCCGCGGAGCTAAGGTCTTTGCTATTGTTGTACCCAAGTCCCTGCAATTTTTCGCCCAACATCGCAGCATAGACCTTGAATTCGGGGTCGCTTTCTTGTCCAGGCATGGTTTCGACAGCAAAAGACTTTCCTTTGAGATCGTTTGGCCATTCGTGAAAAGTCGTCACTTGACTGGTGATGGTGCTGGCACATCCGCATAATAGTAATGCGCTTGCAGTGAGCAAGGAAAATAAAATTTTTTTCATGGTAAAACCTCTTCTTACGTATTTCATTGAGCTAGCTTCATTTAGCTATGGCATCCAAAAACAAATGACCCATTTTTACCTGGGTGTTTCATGAAGATATTTTATGACGAAAAACAATATTTAACTGCATTTTTTGTAAGTGAAAGTAAAACTAAAATGCCTTTTTTCTTGATGAGAAAACCAGAGATAGAGCCTCAAATTGCTGTATAGGGAAAGGAAATTAGCTTGAGGGGCGATTTTCCAGGTGCGTTTTAGCTATTCACTGAGGGTTTTATCGCTAATTTGGTAAAATGATGAATTGTGCAAAGTTGAGAATGGTGCTTTGCATTTCTTTCCAGATATTACGAAGGTTTTCCGTCATGCGCACAGACATTGCAAATCAGCCAGTTACGATTTTTCGCAAAGATTATATCGCCCCCGGATTTTGGGTAGACACCGTCGAAATGGGATTTGATCTTGATCCGGTCGCGACTCATGTTGCGACGCGTTTGAGTATGCGGCGCAATCAGGCAAGCGCCGAAAAAGATTTGGTGCTGTTTGGTGAATCCATCAAGCTATTGCAATTGCGCATGAATGGCATAAATCTGAAAAAAAGCGCCTACCGCATAGCAGACGGAAAATTGACGATTTTCAATGCGCCTGATGTGGTCAGCTTGGAAATTGAAACGGTAGTTGCTGCAAATAAGAACACGACGATGACGGGTTTGTACGTCTCCAACGGAAATTTCTTTACGCAATGCGAAGCGGAAGGCTTCCGCAGAATTACCTACTACCCGGATCGCCCCGATGTCATGGCGAGTTTTACTGTCATGCTGCGTGGCGACAAGAAAAAATATCCGGTATTGCTGTCTAACGGTAACCTGATTGCTGAAGGTGATCTTGCTGATGGCCGACATTTCGCAAAGTGGGAAGACCCGTTCAAAAAGCCTTCGTATTTATTTGCCTTGGTAGCGGGTAAATTGGTTTGCCAGGAAGAAAAATATAAACTCAAATCTGGCCGCAAGGTCTTGTTGCAAGTGTGGGTAGAGGCCGGTAATCTGGATAAAACCCAGCATGCGATGGATTCGCTCAAGAACAGCATACGTTGGGATGAAGAGCGCTTTGGTCTGGAGCTCGATCTGGATCGCTTTATGATCGTTGCCACCAGCGATTTCAATATGGGTGCGATGGAAAACAAGGGCTTGAATATTTTCAATACCAAGTTTGTCCTTGCTAATCCTACACTCGCCACTGACGTCGATTATGCCGGAATTGAATCGGTCGTCGGCCACGAATATTTTCATAATTGGACTGGCAATCGGGTTACCTGCCGTGACTGGTTTCAGTTATCACTTAAAGAAGGTCTGACGGTCTTCCGTGACCAGGAATTTTCTGCCGATCTAGTCGGTACTACCACTGGTCGCGCGGTGAAACGCATAGAAGATGTGCGTCTGCTACGTCAGGTACAGTTCTCGGAAGATGCTGGCCCTATGGCGCATCCGGTGCGGCCAGATTCCTTTGTTGAAATTAATAATTTTTACACTGTCACGATTTACGAAAAAGGTTCAGAAGTCGTGCGCATGTATTACACATTATTGGGGCATGACGGCTTCCGCAAAGGTATGGATTTATACTTCCAGCGGCATGATGGTCAGGCGGTTGAGTGTGATGATTTCCGCGCCGCAATGGCCGACTCTAGCGGACGTAATCTCAAGCAGTTTGAGCGTTGGTATAGCCAGTCTGGCACACCGCGTGTCAAGGTCATCACTAACTACGATGCCGAGGCGAAAGTCTACGAGATTACCTTAAGCCAGTCTTGTCCGGCGACTCCGGGGCAAAGCAAAAAAATGCCTTTCCACATTCCTGTTGCAGTCGGTTTATTGGATGCCCAGGGTAAAGATTTGAATTTATCGCTGGAAGGGCAAACTGCCACCTCCACCACATTGGTGCTTGAGCTAACCAAGGCTAGTCAAAGTTTCCGCTTCACTGGCATACAGAACGAACCTACGCCGTCCTTACTGCGTAATTTCTCTGCGCCGGTCGTGCTTGAATACGATTACACCGATGAAGAATTAGGTCATTTACTGGCCAATGACAGTGATCCATTCAATCGTTGGGAAGCCGGTCAAAGATTGGCGATGCGTCGTTTAATTAAGTTGACGACTGCAGTGCAGCAAGGTGAAGTATTGGAACTCGATGCGATGTTTATCAATGCGCTGCGCGCTACTTTGAACGATACAACGCTAGATCCTTCTTTCCGTGAAGTTGTGATGAGCTTGCCTTCAGAAGCGATGATCGCAGAAGAACTGAATGTCGTTGATCCACAAAGTATACACACGGCACGCCAGTTCATGCGCGCCACTTTGACGCATCACTTAAAGGCAGATTTACTTAGCGTGTATGAGGCGAACCTGACACCAGGCAAATACAGCCCTGATGCGATTTCGTCTGCCA
>JAZJYB010000046.1:0-16757 GCA_040390685.1 Pseudomonadota bacterium
TGTGTATCAATTTGTTGTCGCTGTCAATCTGGCTGACATGAGTAAATGGCAAAATACGTACATTGAGTTGTTCGGCCATTTGCGCTGCCGTTTGCGACACCAGTTGCGCCGCTTGCTTGTTTTGCGCAAAGGCGTTGGACAGCATCGGTTTGGAATAAAACCCACCATCATCGCCAGTGATGATCAGTAGTGGCGTGGTTTTGTCGAGTTTGCGAAACTCACGTGCGACGGTGTAACCCGCTATGCCGCTACCGATGATGCTGATGGGCTTCATGGTTTAGATTTCCACCATGGTGAAATCAGCCTTGGCGACGCCGCAATCCGGGCATGCCCAATCGACTGGAATATCATCCCAGCGTGTGCCGGCAACGATGCCTTCTTCCGGCAAACCTTGTGATTCGTCATAGATAAAACCGCAAACTACGCATTGAAATGTTTTCATGAGATTCTTTCTTTAAATTTTAACGATATTGTTCAGCTAGCGGTGAAAACTCCCTCTCCCGCATGCGGGAGAGGGCGGGGGTGAGGGTGGTTGAGCAAGGCATGTGTTCGATTGGATGATGCGTTTAAAGCTTCGTAAGAATTAAACATTTCGCCAATTTGAACTACCCTCATCCCAACCCTTCTCCCGCGAGCGGGCGTAGGGCTTTCCACCTCGGCCTGAATATTTATGTTTTACGATGAATGAATTAAGCCGGGTGAGCTGCAAGCACTGCTCGGTAGTGATTAGCGTGGCGCTCTTCCACCTTTGCCAATGCCGCAAAGCGTTTTGCAGCAATCTCCAATGTACGTTTGAAGTTTTCCGCATGGACTTTTGATTCGGCAATTTGTTCATCGTATTCGGCGACAGCGGCATGGTTACCTTCCTCAATCGCCAGGTGACGAAACTTTGGATACATCTCGGTATATTCATAAGTCTCGCCTTCGATGGCGATTTCCAAAGCGCGTTGCGGTGTCATTTCTGTTTTGGGATACAGTAAATCGAGATGGCCAAAGGCATGCATGACTTCCTGATCGGCAGTCGCTTCGAACGCCAGCGCAATATCTTCGGCACCGGCAGCGCGGGCTAACTTGGCGAAGTAGCGATATTTAATATGCGCCATCGATTCGCCGGCAAAGGCAGATTCGAGATTTTGGATGGTGATTGATGGTGTAGTGGTCGCGCTCATTTGAAACTCCTGGTTGGCTTGTGTTGGCTAAGGAACTGGAGTGAATGATAGTAATTGCGACGTTATTTGTAAAATTAATTGTAAATATTTAATTGATAGTTATTTGCTATATTGTGATTTGACTAGCTTAAATGTAACAAGTGTTATGCTTAAAAATCATAGTATTCGTACAAATACGTATAAAGTTAGAGGCTTCCCTCTGCTAGAATCTCAGACCAAACAGAAGTTTTCTGCAAGCAAATATGAAGGAATCGACCCGCATGGATTCGTCGTCAGATAAAAAAGAAATACTCCGCCAACAGTTACGGCAAGCTGCGCTGGAATACCATGAATTTCCTACTCCCGGCAAAATTAGCGTAACTCCCACCAAACAACTAACAAATCAACGCGACCTGGCCTTGGCATATTCTCCCGGTGTGGCCTCGCCATGCGAAGAGATCGTGGCGAATCCGGCGGCCGCGTTTAAATATACGGCGCGTGGCAATCTGGTTGGCGTGATTACCAACGGTACCGCTGTTCTAGGTTTGGGTAATATCGGGCCGCTGGCATCTAAGCCGGTGATGGAAGGTAAGGGCGTTCTCTTCAAGAAATTTGCCGGTATCGATGTCTTTGATATCGAGATCAATGAATCTGATCCGGATAAATTGATTGCCATCATTGCGGCCTTGGAGCCGACCTTTGGCGGGATTAATCTGGAAGACATTAAAGCGCCAGAATGTTTTTACATCGAGCGCCAGTTGCGCGACAAGATGAAGATTCCGGTGTTTCACGATGACCAGCATGGCACGGCGATCATCGTCGGTGCCGCAATACTCAATGGCTTGAAAGTCGTCGGCAAAGACATCAATGATTGCAAATTAGTCGTCTCAGGCGCAGGTGCTGCAGCCTTGGCCTGCCTGGATCTGATCGTTGATCTGGGCTTCCCGATCAAGAATATTTTTGTCACTGATCTGGCTGGCGTGGTCTATAAAGGCCGGGCCGAATTGATGGACCCGGACAAAGAGCGATTTGCCCAGGAGACCACAGCACGCACTCTGAAAGAAGTGATGGATGGTGCGGATATTTTCCTGGGTCTTTCAGCTGGCGGCGTACTCAAGCAAGACATGGTAAAAGTGATGGCGCTTAAGCCTCTAATTCTGGCGCTGGCAAATCCAACCCCAGAAATTTTGCCGGAAGAAGTCAAGGCAGTGCGCGACGACGCCATCATGGCGACTGGCCGTTCTGATTACCCGAATCAAGTCAATAATGTTTTGTGTTTCCCGTATATCTTCCGCGGCGCATTGGATTGCGGCGCCACCACGATTACCCGTGAAATGGAAATTGCAGTAGTGCGGGCGATTGCTGATCTGGCGCAGGCTGAGCAATCGGATATCGTCGCTTCGGCCTATGGAGTAAATAATTTATCTTTCGGGCCGGAATACCTGATCCCTATGCCTTTTGATCCGCGCCTGCTGATCAAGATTGCGCCGGCCGTAGCCAAGGCGGCGGAAGAATCTGGCGTTGCCGCAAGACCGATCAAGGACATGCAAGCTTATATCGAGAGATTGCAAACCTTTGTATATCACAGTGGCACGTTCATGAAGCCTTTGTTTCAGATCGCGAAAAAAGCACCGGCAGAACGCAAGCGCATTGTGTATGCAGAAGGCGAAGAGGAGCGCGTATTGCGTGCGGTGCAAGTGATTGTCGATGAGAAGTTGGCTAGCCCTATCCTGGTTGGCCGCCCGCATATTTTAGAGCAGCGCATAGAAAAATTTGGCCTGCGTTTAAAGGCTGGCGTAGATTTTGAAGTCATCAATCCAGAGTTTGATACCCGTTACCGCGACTTCTGGCAAACCTATCATCAGATGACTTGCCGCAAGGGCATTACCGAACAATATGCCAAGCTGGAAATGCGCCGGCGTCATACCCTGATTGGTGCGATGATGATCCATAAAGGCGATGCCGATGGCATGATTTGCGGCACTTTTGGCACCACTGGTTTGCACCTGAATTACATCAACCAGGTCTTGGGTAAACGCGAAGGCGTTAATGTGTACGCAGCGATGAATGCATTGGTCTTGCCTGATCGTCAGCTGGTGTTGGTCGATACGCATGTGAATGAAAATCCGACGGCAGAACAAATCGCCGAGATCACTATTTTGGCGGCAGAAGAGATGCGTCGCTTTGGTTTGCAGCCAAGAGCTGCCTTGCTTTCACATTCGAATTTTGGCTCCAGCAATAGCGAATCAGCGCAAAAAATGCGTTCTGCCCTAGCGATAATTCAACGCGATGCGCCTGATCTGGAAGTGGATGGCGAAATGCACGGCGATACAGCGTTGGATGCGGCTTACCGTAAAAAAATGATGCCGACCAGTGGACTTAGCGGCGATGCTAATTTGTTGGTCATGCCAAATATCGATGCGGCAAATATCTCGTACAACTTGCTCAAGACCACGGCGGGCAATAACATCGCAATCGGCCCAATTTTGCTAGGTTGCGCCAAGCCGGTACATATTTTGACGCCATCAGCAACGGTGCGCCGGATTGTGAATATGACGGCGCTTTGTGTGGTGGATGCGGTGGCGCAGCGTTGATGTAAATCTTGCGGTCTGCAATTGAAAAGCCGGTTTTCTGTAAAGGAAACCGGCTTTTTTTATTTTGAATTGGTGATGTTGGGTGGGTAGATTTTCGTGAAATGCTTATTCACAAAAAAAGAATCCGCCAAGAATGCCTTAGGTGACGAAAATAACCCGAGGATTTTTCTGCTGACCGTTTCTATCTGCAAGTGTGGATAACATGACGCGGTAAATTCATGGCAATAGTATTTGCCTGGCCCGGGGGCAAAGTTAAAGTCGTAGGGAATATTCGCGTCAGCACATTTTTTGGCATGTTCTATCGCCCATTCCTGGCCAGAGTCCGGGCGCAGGATGATTATTTTATCGGTACGGCAAAAATCAATAATGTCGATCAGGTTTGAGCCTTCGGCGATCGAATGCACCATGGTGTTATCGCCGATATACAGACCACTGTGACTGCAGCCGCTTTCTCCTTTGGGTATGAAATAACCATCGAGATAATCGTCATACGCGCGCATGACAACATCGCCCGGGCGAAGGCTCCACTCGATCTTTCGCGTATCCGACCCTTTGATGCGAAAGGAAGTCGGCTGGTAAATGACAAATAAAGGCCATTTGAATATTTTTATGTCGCCGAAAATGGTTAGGGCGAAGCGCTTCAATCCATACAAAAGTTGACTCATTTAATTTTCCATTAACGAAGTAAGGTAAATTTTATCGTTTTACTTACGGTCAGAGTTATTGCAAACGCTAAAAATAAACTGGAAGTGCACAATTCGACTATATTTAAAGAAGGCTCCAAAGGGGTACCTTGGCCTATCATTTCGACGGACGTGGAAGATTTAACCGGGAGAGCGACATGCTAGTTTATGAACATAGGCGTAACAGCGGGCAACAATTGACCTATAGCATACGATACGGTCAGGGCGAGTACATTATCCTGCGCGATGGGCAGGTAAAAAAATCGGTCGGCGATGGCATCATCGTCAGCATCGCACCACACGAGGCGAAGCCTGATTTGATGTTGAGCATGGCGATTGCCGACATCGAACTGTTAACCGGAATGGACGAATAGTTTGCCTGCGTACACGTCCAAGCAACAAGCAGCTGTTCTTGCCGGGAGACTGTCATGCCGTTCGAGATGATGCGCGAGTATGAAATTGAGTATTCCAGCGTACGCCTGCCCGACAGCGAGCACTGGGCCGCGATGCTGGCGATTTACGGCCCGTCGCACAATCCTATGCACAGAAACTGTATTTTCCCTGCACGGCGTGTTGCTGTCGAAGCCGTGTTTGCCAGTGCCGCTGAAGCGGAGGCGGAAGCGCGCAAAGTAGCGCTAGAATTTATCCAAGAAGGTAAGCACGACAATCGATAATTAGAAATTGCTGAACGCGAGCTCACTACTTCATTGCTTCATTGCTTCAGCGGCACCCGCCCAGTCGGCACCACGCTAGAAGCCTTGATGCAGTGACCATGTTGGTCATCAAAAAACATGTGCGGCTTGAACGCCGCCAGCACTGCGGATTTATTTACACCGCCCATGAAGAAGGTTTCGTCGATGGCGATATTCCAGGCGCGTAGTGTGCGTATCACGCGTTCGTGCGCCGGGGATGAGCGCGCCGTGACTAGTGCCGTGCGCAAAGGGAAGGCGCGCCCATCTGGCGTTTTGAAATTATTTTGCAAGTAGGATAAGGCAACCAGCAAACGCGCGAAAGGGCCTTCCGGCAATGGTTTTTTTGCATTCTCGCGTTCGTGTTGTTCAAAGGCTTCCACCCCTTGTTCTTGATAGATGCGTTCTGATTCATCGGAGAAAATAACTGCATCGCCATCGAAGGCAATGCGGATTTGCTCGAGATCTGCGGCGTTCTCCGGTATTTGGTACAGCAGCGCAGAGGCCACGCCGGAGTTGATGGCGGCTTGCACATCATCTTCGTGCAAAGACAGGAACAGGCTGATGTTAAAGGCTTGTAAATACGGTGCCAATGGCGCACCGCCGGATAATGCCGCGCGGCTGATATCGAGACCGTAATGGGCGATGGAATTGAAAATACGTAATGAGGTTTCAGATGAATTACGTGACATGATCACCACTTCAACCAAGCGGTGTTCTGGCGTCAAGGCATTTAACTTCAGCAGGGCTTTGACCAAGGAAAAACCGGCACCTGGTTTTAAAAAAGCATTTTCATTGCTTAACTGATGTTGGCGATAGGCGTCTAAGCCTTCATTCTGAAATATCGTTTCTTCCATCTCCAGATCAAACAGAGCGCGGGAGGAGATACCGATGACGAGTAGATTATCGAGTGAGAAGGGCATGTAAGAGGCAATCTTAAAAGAGCTAGAAAAAATATCAAGGCCGAGCTTGACACAAAAACCATACTCAAACAAGCGACTCTATAGCTGATGACAGGGCGTGGTTTTTTGAGCTTTGCAAAAGAGCTAACGATAGGAAAAATTTTCTGATGCGGGTGTCCGCTTGCCTTACAATCGCACTTTGGAGCTATGTTGCCGCAAGTCAAGTTAGTCAATTCGGCTTGTTAGTTTCGTAAAATGAGTTGGATTTCGCCGATGTGATGGATTATGTATTTTGTCTGAATGTCTATGTTAAAAAAATTTCTTAATGCGCTTGGCCTTGGCAAATCGGCTGATTTGATGAGTCATTCGGAAGCCGAGTTTGTGGTCGCTGCGCGCGCCAATCTGATCGCGCAAAACGATGCACACGCAACTACCTGGCAACTCGGAAAAGAGCAGGGCTGGTCGGCCGATATTGGCATGGGCGTGATCGTCTTTAGGTTTGCCAATGGGCTCTCAGGCACAACGCACTTTCAGGTTGTCGGCACTTATGACGAAATTGATGGGTCGTTCCTGTGGGGATGGGCGCATTCATCGGTACCCGCTGCATTCAGGGAACACGCAAGTTTGGCGAAGCAGTGGGGCAGCGAAAATAATCATCCTGCGTTTTTAGCTAAGAGCGTGAAATGTAGCCTGGATGATGCGATGGATTTTGCCGCGGTGGCAAATAGCCTGGCTGGTTCAAAAGGTGTTTATCGTGGTCATTCCGGTAAAAAATATATTTTCATGACTCTCGGCGATCTTCATGTCGAAAGTAATTTGGCGGCGCCACATTGGGCGGCAATGGCCAAAGCTTCCCAGCAATAATATTGCAAAAATAAAAACGTAAAAAAGCGAGCTTCAGTAATGAAGCTCGCTTTTTATTTGCGCAGCAATTTTACTTGGCAATCAGCAGCAAAACCGCCCGTCCGTTCAAACCATACACGGTGTTTTCACCACCGATAAGCGCTTCGGAACCTGGGGCGACGATGGTGTTGGCACCTTCATTCCAGTTTGAGGTATGCATCACGCGATACCAGGTTTTGCCGTTGCCTGGCCATGGTAATGTGAAGTTGACAGGGCCGGACCAGGCGTTATACGCGACATAAATGGCAGAGGCGCTATCGCCAAATTCTGAGCCGTCAATACGATATGCCAAGGCGCGGTTGTTCGAATCGCCAAAGTATCCGGCATCGATCACAGAGCCATCGGGTTTAAACCAGCGCAATTGTTCCATCACATTGGCATTGTTATCCACGCTGGAGTAAAAGTTCAATGGACGTAAAGCCGGGTGGGCCTTGCGGAAGGCGATCAGGCGTTGTGACAGCGTTTTGAAATTGCTCTGGTCGGCACTCAAGGTGTAGTTCAGCCAGTTGGCAGATGAGTCGAGATTGTAGGGATTGTTATTGCAATTGATGCTACGCAAGAATTCGTCGCCACCCGTCATCATCGGCGTACCGGCGCTGAGCATCATCAACGCCATACCGTTGCGCGCAGCTTTGCGCTGGTCTTGTGCTACTGCACCCTGATCCCAACTATTGTTGTTATCGTCACCACCATCAGAGGGGCCGTACGGCCAGGCTTGCAGATTGCTCTTGCCATTGCAGGAATACAAATCCTTGAGCGTGAAGCCATCGTGCGCCACCATGAAATTAACCGAGCGCCATGGCTGACGGCCGTCGTCTTGGTACAGGTCGGCCGAGCCGCTAAAACGGGTGGCGAGCTGTCCCGGTGTAATTGGTTCTGAGCCCATCTTGTTCTGACTCTTGCGCAAGGTGTCGCGGAAAATACCATTCCATTCCGACCAACCGGTAGGGAAGCCGCCGACCTGATACGAGTTGCCGCCAATTGCCCAAGGTTCGGCAATCAGGTCGACGCCGCTGCCGCCCGCTGCTGGCCGTGGTGTGAGGTCACGCACGATGCGGTTCAAGGCATTGTTGGACTCCATTTTGTCAAAATTGAAGCAGCCATGCTCACAAGTGTTGCCGAGTACGGAGGCAAGGTCGAAACGGAAACCATCCACCCCCAGAGTGGTCTTCCAGTAGGCCAGCGAATCAACAATCAGGTTCTGCGCGACAGGGTTGTGGGTGTTGTAGTTGCCACCGACGCCAGTGTTATCCCATGAATGTTGTTTGTCGTTTGTCAGCGAGTAATAAGTCGGATTATCCAGCCCGCGGAACGAATACAGGTTGTACACGGTGAGGCCATCAGTGCCGCCCCATGCGCCGCCTTCGCCGGTGTGGTTATACACGGTATCGATATACACCTTGATGCCCTGGTCATGGAAAGCCTTGACCATGGCTTTGAATTCTTTGGTCGGGCCACCAGCCGTTTTATCGTAGGCAAAGCGCTTATCTGGTGCGAAATAATTCAGGGTCATGTAGCCCCAATAATTGTCGCCCGCATCGGTATTGGGGATGACATCATTGGTATCGTTTTGTGTTTCCTGCACTGGTAAAAATTCTACCGCAGTCACACCCAGGCTGGCCAGATATGCAGCTTTTAAGCCGGCACCTTTGTAGGTGCCGCGATAGGCGGCGGCAATGCTGGTGTCATTCATTGTCAGGCCGCGTACATGTACTTCATAGACGATGTCATCTTTCTGCGCCCGCGTTGGCTTGGTGCCTATGCTCTGCGTATCTGATGCCAGCACAATGCCTTTGGATGCTTTGGCACCACTGTCGATATTGCGGTATGTTGCGCCGGTCGCGAAGAAAGTGCCATCCGCGTTGGAGGCGTTAGTTGGGTCATGACTAATCTCCAGCGCATACGGGTCAGTCAGCAATTTGTTAGGATTGAAACGATTACCCGCTGCATCGACATCGCTGATAAAGCCGACGTTGCTGCCCTTGGTCCAGCTGGTGCTGTACGGCCAGTTTGGCCCCCAGGCGCGGTAGCCGTAATATACCGGGCCCGTCACGCCTAGCGCTTGCAGGGCGCTGACTACGGCGTTGGTTGACCAGACATTGCTGGCATCTTTAGTCAGCACATATTTGGCGACTTCCTGGCTGCCATAGGCGTTTGCATACACATTGAGCTCGATTCGTGTGGCCCGGGAAGAGTAAATTTTGAAGCTGATGTTGGCCTGGGTTCCATCGTATTTTGCACCAAGGTTCATGCTGTTGATGGCGGCATACGCACAGCTTGATGGCAATGCCATTACCGAGGCGGTAGCCAGCAGCATTCCTGCTAAGAGTTTGTTCAAACGCATTTTTGTCTCCAATAGTTTTAGGAATATTTACGAAAAACTTAAAGTCAGATCTGCCAATTCTTGCTTGCATGGAAAATTGATACATTTCTGCATGGGCAAAACACTAAAGGATTTTCTGGCTTGAGCGCCTCGCGATCATATGCCGCGATGTACGCCCGGTTACGCAGTAATTCAAGGGCGATTCGGGAATTTATCCGTACCCTTTTGAACTGTGCGTGGAATAATATTACAGTAGTTTAACTACACAATTAATATTTTATTGCAAGTTCAGAATTGAATTTGTTTGCATCCCTATGTAGCGATTGCATGCAACTTGAATAATTTACAAAGAATTCATTAGGGAGAATGGGGAGTGGTAGAGTGGAAACTTGGAGTCGATGACAGATATTTGTTGATTTGGAGCGTGAAATTTTCTATCGGCAGATTGTGAAGTTCTGTTGTTTTTGTGTGTAGTTAAATTACTTTATCGTGAGGGCGGAAGTTTTGTGATTTTTTAAACTTCGCCTGGCGCGTCAGCTGTATCTTGAGCGAGTGGCGATCACCTTGGCTTAACTGTGATCACACTGGATTTTCTATTTTTGTTTGGCCGCTTTAATCTCATCCAGTTTTATCAAATACATTTTCGTATCTTTCGGGTTGATACTGTATTTGATCGCTTGCGACATGGCTTGTTCTGCTGAGCTTAATTCACCCAATTGTAATAAGGCTTGAGCGAGCCAGAAATGGAACTCTGGATTTTCTGGCGCGTTGCGCACTTCTTTGCTGAAAAATTCTTTCGCCGCAAGAAAATTTTCTTCTTTCATGGCTTGCTGTCCCAGAGCAAAGAAATGGTAAGCCTGGTACGGGCGTTCTTTCTCGGCTTTTTTCACCAGGATATCGGCTTCTTCAACGCGGCCGAGCGCCCTTAATGTGTAGGATAAGTTGAGCATGACGCTGCTCTCTTTGGGATCTTGCGCAAGGGCGAATGCGAAGGCACTCTGCGCCAGTGGCAGATCACCATGGGCGCGGTATATGGCTCCCAAGGTATTGTAGGAACTTAAGAAAAATATGTCCTGCATGATAGCCGCACGCGCCCACCAATACGCATTGTCTAACTGGTTTTGCGCCAATGATTCTGCCGCGCGGTTATTCATGTACATGGCGATGGTAGTTTTCTCGCTGATGATCTCAGTGTCCAGGTGACGAACGTCTTCTGGTGGTAAAAAATCGACGGTCATTTGACGCCGGACACCACTGAAGAAAGATTTTGGCGTGTGTTTTTCTAGCAGAATGATGTTGACGTGGCCGGCATTAAACAGCAAGGCTCCGTTGCGGCTCCAGTTTGGTTTGAGGCGCACGTTTTGAAATTGCACTTCCAGTCCTATTTCTTTGGCAAAGGCCGCAGTCATCAGCACCAGCGACATGCAATTGCCGGTACGGGCGGCAAATGCCTGGGCGGCGTTTTTAGTCTCGCTTGCGTCGTATTCTAATTTGAGTTTTCCGTTACCATAGAGGGCATCAAACAGGGCTTGCTGCGCCCCTTTGCTTTGCAACTGCGCGGCAATATCTAGCGTAATAAATTCGCGCATTTCTGCGCTAAGTGCGAGAACTTCAACTGCGTTAATAGTATCGGATGACGCTGAAAATAAGGCATCATTGAACAGCGCTTGTGCACCGGCCTTTGACAACTGCAGCGGGCTGGCGCAAGCCCCTAGAACGAGAGAAAGCAGCAAAGTGAGAAGGGTATTAACGATCTTCATTTTATCCCGATCTGACCCAAACTGAATTGCTAATAAATCTAATCGACAGAAGTCTGCCAATAACGTTTTGACTGTCCCAATTTTCGTCATTCCCGCCTGCACGCTAGTCGTTATCTACTAATAATAGCGATGCTCCGAATAAGCTCCCTTCTCCCGCTAGCGGGAGAAGGGCTGGGGATGAGGGTGATTGAGCAACG
Source organism: Pseudomonadota bacterium (assembly GCA_040390685.1). GTDB lineage: Bacteria > Pseudomonadota > Gammaproteobacteria > Burkholderiales > Burkholderiaceae_D > Undibacterium. The sequence continues at coordinate 11,200 of JAZJYB010000046.1, forward strand.
CCTACTTCAAATAGAAAAGAGCATTTAAAGCACTAGATAAATTCGCGTTTTCGTATCTGAGCCACCCTCACCCCAACCCTCTCCCGCGAGCGGGAGAGGGGGCTAAAACCAAAAAATTGCGCGCCTTGACTCATGCTAAAGATTCCCGCCTGCGCGGGAATGACGTCATCGGACTTTTAAAGCCAAATAACTAATGGGAAACTCTTTTCTTTATTTTATGTCTTTTCCAAGCACATTTAAAGTTCGGGAAGCTAGTTTCACTTTGATGCTAATCGGTGCGATATCGCCAGCATTTCGCGCCACATTTACCGAGTAATCCGCGGCAGAAATACGCCAGGTCTTGGTGGCGCTTTGGTACATGCCCAGCAGGCGCGGGTCGACCAGCAAGCTGACCGATTTACTTTCACCTGGCATTAACTCCACTTTATCCCATCCACCCAGGCGCTTTGGCGCTTCCCAATTGTTCAGTGATGATGAGAGATACACTTGTGGTACGTCCTTACCTTTGACCTTACCAGTGTTAGTCACCGTAAAACTCAGCTGCAGATCGCCATTGATCAGCTTGCTGGTCAAGCCGGAATAGGCAAACTCGGTATAGGACAAACCGTGTCCGAAAGGAAATAAGGGCTTGTAGCCTTTGACGTCAAACCATTTATATCCGACCGCCGCACCTTCATGGTAATTGACTTCGAAACGCGCATCCGGTGTGGCTGGGTCGCCGTCTAAAACTGGCCGGGGTAGCTGGTTTTCAGAGATTGGGAAACTTGCCGGCAAATGGCCTGAAGGATTGACTGCGCCAAAGAGTATGCCTGCGATGGCTTCGCCGCCGCCAGTGCCAGGATACCAGGCCTCGATGACGGCGCCAGCCTGATTGACCCACGGCATCGTCACCGGTCCACCGGTTTCCAACACCACTACCGTCTTGGGATTGGCTGCAAGCATTGCGCTGATCAAACCATCTTGATTGGATGGCAGCGCGAGGCTGCGCGCATCATTCGCTTCGCCCACCCATTGCGTAGCAAACACGATCACCACATCCGCCTGTGCTGCAAGCTTGGCTGCGGCTTGAAGATCGGTGCCGGCATTAAAGCTGACTTGCGCTTGTGGCGCATAGCGCTGGATCGCCTTCAGTGGAGAGGAAGGATGGAATACTACCGGCCCAGGCCAGATCAATGGCTCTATGCCTTTCACGGCGCTGCCGCCGATAGGATAGACCAGCGACGATCCGCCGCCTGCAATCACGCCGACATCGGCATGTGCCCCGATAATCGCGATCTTTTTCAAGCTGGAATTGAATGGCAGTAAATTGCGCTCATTTTTTAACAGGACGATGCCTTCTTCCGCATCGCGTTGCGCGACCAGCGCGTGCGCTGAATAGTCGATTTTTCCTGTGACTGCGACCGGGTGGTCGAACAGGCCTTTGTCAAACATGCTGCGTAAAATGCGCTTGACCATATTGTTCAGCCGCGCCTGTGGCACAAAGCCATTATTTACCGCTTCTTTCAGTGCGCCAGAGAAGTAAGGTGTGGCATCAAATTCCCATCCGGATTCCTGGTCAAGACCATTATTTGCTGCGGCCACTGTGCTATGCGTGGCGCCCCAATCTGACATCACATAGCCGCGATAGGCCCAATCGGTTTTTAAGACTTGATTCAGCAGATAGTCGTTTTCACAGGCATAGTAACCATTGACGCGGTTATAGGCGCACATGATAGAGCCGGGGTCGGATTTTTCCAGCGCAAACTGCATCGCCAAAAGATCTGACATGCGGGCGCTGGCATCATCGATTTTTGCGTCGAGCGTGAAGCGGCCGGTCTCTTGATCGTTGATGGCATAGTGCTTCAATGTGGAAATAATATGGTTCGACTGGATGCCGTTGATCTGCGCTGCCACCATCAAGCCGGCCAGCAACGGATCTTCACCTGCATATTCAAAATTGCGCCCATTGCGTGGTTCGCGCAGAAGGTTTACGCCTCCCGCCAACATCACATTAAAGCCGGTAGCGCGCGCTTCGGCACCGATCATGGCGCCGCCCTTGTAGGCTAAGTCCAGGTTCCAGCTTGCCGCCGTTGCGATGCCAGAAGGTAGCGAGGTGCCTTCACGTGCGCTCGGGCCGGTGCCTTGTGCCGCGACGCCCAACCCGGCATCGGTTTCAAACTGGGCCGGTATCCCCAGGCGCGGTACGCCTTCTACATAGCCTGCTGAATGAGGCAGGGCGGCAGGATGTTTTTTGAAATTTTTCCATGCCATGTCTGTGCCAAAGTGACCAAATACCAGTTTGAGTTTTTCATCGAGTGTCATCTCTTTTAGCAGCAGATCAGCGCGTTGATCTGCGACTACAGATGGATTCATCCAAGGCCTTGTTGCAGCTGCTGTATTTGCGCTGTCGGCGGGGTCGTGTTCTGCAGAATTGCTACAAGCTGTCGCGGCAGACAAGGTGCACGCAATAGCAAGGACTAGTATTTTCCGGGTCAACATGGTTTCTACCTTAGTGGTGTGAGTGGTTTGAAGGGCCAGTATTAGAGCCTATTAGAGCCTATACGTAAGGCAATCCCAGAAGCAGGAAGTATTCTAACGGGCGCCTTATTGGAAAGCTTTCCAATAGGGTGATAGATTGCCGCAAAAAAATATCCATGTCAATTGAATAGGCGAGTTTTATTAGGTGCCATTACGCAATGCTGTTTTTGCCAGCTAGTTTTCATAGGGAAATTCAGAAAATTTTTTGTGCCGATAGGTTTCATATTTCGAGGTAATTACAAGGCTTAGGCGAATTATGTGTGTTGTAATTCCACACATATGGGAACGTTTCCAAAATAATGATTGACATCAAATTTTACCAAATGCTATATTCGCTCAAACTGCATGGAAACGATTCCATGTTTTTGATGAAGCTTGAATTGATGTGCCAAATACTGAACTTGGTACAACAGTAAAGACACTAGATTCAAGCAGGGGAAGTAGGCCCGTTCATCGGTAATAGTAATGTTGTCGTCATCATGAAAGAGTCGTCCTGGCTTTCTAAAGTAAATTTTGATTCATTACTATTTGCAGTGCCAAGCGGCATGAAAATCCAGTGAAAACTGGTTCGTGTCAAAATACCTAAAAAGGAGATCAAATGTTCCAACCGAAGACAAAACGGAAACTCATGAGTCTGGCAGTCGCCAGTGCATGTGGATTGATGACGATGCACGGCTATGCGGCAGAAGCCGATGAGCCTAAGGCTGCAGATAAGACAGCACAAAAGAAAAAAGCAGTTGAATCGGAGCAGATTCAGGAAGTGCAAGTGACGGCAACACGTTATTCAACTTCTCTACTCAAGACGCCACTGGCAGTGACTGCCTTCAATCAAGAGAATTTGACGCGCAGAGGCGTTACCAGCGCTAAAGACTTGGCCAACGAAGTTCCTAACGTCAGTATCAGGGAATCAAACGACTCGGCAGTGCAGATCACGATCCGCGGTATCACTTCGAGCAACACAACTGAAATCGGCGATCCTGCAGTCGGTTTCCACGCCGATGGCTTATATTCGCCACGTCCACAAGGTGCGCAAGCCTTGATGTTTGACGTCGAGTCAGTCGAGATTTTACGTGGCCCGCAAGGTACTTTGTTTGGCCGCAATTCTACCGGTGGTAGCGTCAATGTGATTTCGGCTAAGCCAGATTTTTCCGGTAACTATGGTAAGGCAGAATTTGAACTTGGTAACTACAACAAGCGCGGCTTTAGTGCAGTACAAAACTTTAAGTTGAGCGATCAACTGGCGGTTCGTGCCGCATTGATGAAGACCACGCGCGATGGTTACGCAAATCAAAAACAGGATTTCAGCGAAGCCAATTCACCAGCACATGGTTGGATCCCTGACGGTATTCCGGATGTGATGCAACGCTGGAACAAGAAAGTTGACCCTAGTAAGTTTTACACCAACCAGGATTCATGGGCTGCGCGTTTAGCTGCGAGTTACAAACTCACTAATGACATCAATTTGCATGCCGCGTATGAAGAGTTCCAGGATTCAAGTGCTGGTGGCACGGCGTTTAAAGATTGTGAATCGACCGCCGGAACCAGATATGCTTGCCCGGCTGGCCGTGGCCGTTTTGATCTTGATATCAATGTGCCTGGCGTGACGGATATGAAGATACGCACGGTACGTGCCGGTGTGAACTGGAATATCGATAAAGATGCGAGTCTCGACTACAACTTTGCCTTGGCCGACCAGCGCCGCAGCCAACTCTTCGACAACGACAAGGGCAATCAAACCGCCTTGCCTTTCCAGATCACCCAAGACCATCCTAGTATCGCTGGTGGAAATAACTGGGGCACCTGGCCGCTGGCGGATCAATACCAGCAGACAGTCGATTCCAAGTATGTCTCCTCGGTACAAGAGCTTCAGTTGAAGCAAAGAATCGGTTCCCTGCAATACGTGGCTGGCTTGTTCTGGATGCACGAAAAGAACTTTATCGATTATGAAGTCGTTGATCTGTACCGCGCCCCGGTTGGCTTGGCTTCAGGTGCTTTTTATCACCAGCCAAATCGTCAGGTGGATGCTAAAGCGGCGTTTGCCCAAGCTGACTGGAAATTCATGCCAACTTGGACAGCGACTGCGGGCGTGCGTTTCAGCCGCGATAGCAAGACCGATAAAGACGGCCAGAATCTGGGCGGCTGGTGGGGTCAAACGGCTTTCTATAACGGCGGTTTCGATCCTGGTACACCAGGTACGCCTGGCTATCACCTGCCACAAGGTCACGACCTTGATTACGGCCCTGGTGGCAGCGTAGCCAACTATGCCTTATATGGCAAACCATCGCCGAATGACCATACCGATTCATGGAAAAAGATGACCTGGCGCTTAGGTCTGCAAACCCAGGTCACTGAAAACCAAATGGCGTATGCGGCAGTGGCAACTGGGTACAAGGCTGGTGGTTTCGGCGACAGGGTATTGGCATGCGGCGGTGATGAAACAGGTCCGGGCGTGCGTAAGTGCGCGGACGGTACGCCGAATGGCTACACTTTCTTGCCATACCGGCCAGAGCTGGTGACCAATGTTGAATTCGGCTATAAAGGTAAATTCCTGGACAATCGCCTGAGTGTATCTGCGGTTGCTTTCGCAATGAAGTACACGGATCAACAATTGACGAATACATATTTCGTCAGCAAATACGTAGTGCCTGTTCCATGTACTTCGGATCAGCCTAAGTGTGACGTGTATGAAACCTGGCGCACTATCAACGTTGGTAATACCCAGATCAAAGGTCTCGAAGTTGAATGGGATTACAAACCTTGGAAGGGTGCAAAAGTCGGCGGCGCTTTAGCTTTGCTTGACACTAAGATTAAAGATTTCGGCCCGTATAGTGATGACTACAACTGCGATGCACGGGTTGAATTGAAGCAGACTCCTTGCGCACCGGTATTTACTGGCATAGGCCCAGATAACGGCAAGCGTCTCTACGATGTCACGAATAATAGTTTGCCGAATGCACCTAAGCGCACTTTCATGCTGAATTTCTCACAGAAATTTGACCTCGATGGCGGTTATAGCTTGACACCGTACGTCAAGTGGAACT
>JAZJYB010000047.1:0-8229 GCA_040390685.1 Pseudomonadota bacterium
GTGGCAGCAGGGTCGCTCTTGCTGCTAAGTGCCGCAATTTTCTGCGCCAGTTTGTCGTCGATAACGCCGATGTGGCGCATGTATTGCAATTGTTGCGCCGCAAAAGTTTCGGCTGTCAACGCTGCCATCTGCGCTTTAATCCCTTGCGCCAAGGCTGGCCTCTGTTCCAAAGTCATATTTTCTGTGCCGGGAAATACCGGTAAGCCTTCTACCGCAAAAACTCCGGCGATTTTGTCTGAGTGTTGCTGGGCGAACCAGATAGAGAGTGTGGCGCCCAAGCTGTGGCCGACCAGGATCGGCTTGCTCAATTTGCGCTCATTGATTAGTGCAAGTAGTGAAGCATAGGCTTGGTCCATTTTCGGGCCATTCATGGTAGCTTGACCATTAAAGCCAGCCAACGTCACCACGTATAAAACGTGATTTTTCTCCAGTTGCTTCACAGTGTCTTCCCACACCCAGGAGCCGCTACTTAAGCCAGGTATCAAAATGATAGACGGACCATGCTCGCCGTGGCGTTCGACAAACATGCTGCCGACTTGAAATTGTTCTGCTGCCTTGGCGCTGGCAGTGATTTCTGCCGGTATCGTCGCCGCTATGGTTGTGGCTGACAAAGAATTCGTAAAGGCCAGCGCACTCGTGTGTAACAGGAAAGAAAGGCCTGCATTACCTAAAATATGTTTGATGTTCATCATGTTTTCTCTATGAGCGATTGAAGTAAAAATTGATCGATTGGCGAATTCGTTTTCAGGCGTATTTGATTTAGTCAACCAGAAATATTTTCTCTATCGGTTGCTGGAATAATTTGGCAATGGTGAATGCCAGCGGCAAACTTGGATCATATCGACCAGTTTCGATGGCATTCACGGTTTGTCTTGACACTTCAAGATGATCCGCCAAGGTAGCCTGGCTCCATTCGCGTGCTGTACGCAGCTCTTTGACTAGGTTTCTCATGTTATTTACCCATCGCTTTACGAGCGCAGGTGACGATACCCCAGCCACCCATAAACATCCCCCAGATGACCCACATGCTCAGTTTAGGGAAGCCAACTCCCTCCAGAATGCCGTAAGTAAGGCTGAAGCTTGCAGTCAGTGCGCCGGCAATCGCGATGTTTTCTAAATTCCAGATACGTAAATATTCATCCATGCGGCCAAAATGGCGAATGATGGCCCACAACATGCCCAGTGCCGGCAACATCGGGATAATCGCCACCGTGGTGCGAAGTGGGCCGTCTGGCATGCTCTTGGCAAACCAGACGCTGGTAAAAAATACGATCATATAAATGAACAGTGAACCAAATAATTCACGGAAGTAAGTTTGATTCATTTGTTTTTCATGCATGGTATTCCCCTAAATAGTCAAGTTTGTTTTACATCTGAGTTCGAAAAAAAAGGCAGGTTGAAAATACAGCCATGCCTGCTACTCTTGCTTATATTGCTTTAGCGTTCGCAATTCTTTAATGAATGTGTAAAGCATGCTTGACATATTAAACCAAAAAAACAAGATGTCAAGCGTCCTTTACAAAATTTTTTTCGTTGGTCAAGAGGAAATTCATGGAGTAGTATTTGTTGAAGATAAATCAAGGATTAAAAAACATGAAGCAGAACTGAAAAGAGTTCTCTGGTGTTTTTACTTAAAGCGTTAGTCGCTAGCCTCAGAGTTTATTTTGGGAAAACAGATGACTTTTCAAAGCCCGGCATTCCGCCTAATATCTGCGGTAATTTTTTCTACTTTTGCGTTGACATCGTTCGCAGCAAGCTTGACGGTGATCGTGACTGATGCCACGGGAAAACCGGTGCTTGATGCAGTCGCGTATGCAGAGCCCGAGCTGGCAATGCCAGCGCCTAAGCAATTTCCCAAGGTGGAAATCGAGCAAAAAGGAAAGAAATTCTTGCCTATGGTTAGCGTGGTTCAGACCGGCACTGCGATATTGTTTCCAAATAACGATACGGTACGCCACCACATTTATTCATTCTCACCTGCAAAAATATTCGAGCAAAAATTGTATTCTGGTGTGCCAGAAAAACCTGTGGTTTTTGATAAACCGGGTACGGTGGTGCTGGGTTGTAATATCCATGATTTCATGCTCGCGTATATCTACGTTGTTGATACGGCATATTTTGCCAAAACCGATGTCAGCGGCAAACTCAATCTGGAGCTTCCAAGCGGAAAATATCAATTAAAGCTCAGGCATATGGATTTGCCAGCCGGTGATTTGCCTGAGCAGACGATACTCATGCAAAATGATAATTTATCGGTGAATATAAAATTAAATGTAAAGCCGAAGACGCGTGTTTCCGAGCGTGACTCGAAGTCTCCGATTTACAACCAACCATAACCAATAGAAGCAAGAATGCGATGCATTTTCGTAGCCTAAAGAGTCGAATAGTCAGTATTTTTTTGCTGCTCATATTGACTGTGCAGTTATTGGGTTTCTTTGCGATTCGTTCGGCAATCTATGCCAACGCGCGCGATGCGATCAATAATGAGCTGGTATTGGCGGAGCGGGTATTTAATCGATTGCTGGAACAAAATGCCCAAAAGCTAACGCAAAGTGCACGCCTTTTGGCTGCTGACACGGGTTTCAAAAGTGCGATTGCCGACAATGACAATGAGACCATAGAATCAGCGTTGGACAATCAACGTCTTCGCGTCCAGGCGTCGCTGGCAATGTTGATAGATACTGACCGAAAGGTTAAGGCTGCAACCATCAAAAAAATCAACAATGAGCTGACACATCTTGTGCTCCAACTGATCGATCAGGCAGAGCAGGGCGGAAGCCCGGTCGGCACCACCATCGTCGCCAACTTGCCTTCCCAGGTGGTGGTGGTTCCGGTCAAGGCACCTATCATCATGGGTTGGGTTGTGATGGTTTTTCCGATTGATAAAAAATTGGCGACAGAGATGTTTGAGTTGTCCTCATTGCAGGTCTCGATCTTGACCCGCGGACAGGAAAATACCTGGCAGACAGTGGCTTCAACCATCGATATGGATCACGCAGGCAGCGTCCTCAAGCAACTTCCAGGTTTGGCAATAGCATCTTCGATAGGTTTGGATCTAGATGTCGCTGGTAGCCTCTATCGTGCCCGCTTACTGCAAATTGGCCAAGACTCCGGACAAACCGCAAACGTTATTCTGATGCGTTCGTTTAGCGAAGCGATTGCCCCTTACGATAAACTCCAATGGACCTTGGTGGTGTTGACCTTCCTTGGTTTTGGCTTGGCACTGGCCGGCAGTATTTTTACCGCTAAACGTATCGCACAACCGCTGGAGCAACTGGCAGAGACTGCGAAGTCGCTCGGTGCCGGTAACTATCAGGTCAATGTCGATATCGAGCGTGATGACGAAATTGGTGAACTCGCCAAGACCTTCGATACCATGCGCGAAGATATCTCCAAACGTGAACTTGAGATTCGCTTACTGGCGTATTGGGATGCTTTGACGAATTTGCCAAACCGGGCGCAATTTTTTTCTTTGCTGGAAAATGCGTTAGTACAAGCCAAGCTAAATGATGAGGGATGCTACGTTCTGATGCTGGACCTGAATCGTTTTAAGTACGTTAACGATGTGATGGGTCATGCTTTTGGTGATGCCTTATTGTGCGAAGTAGGGCGGCGCATTCAACTGGTCGTTGAAAATAATAGTGACGCAAAAAAAACCAAAGCGACAGTAGCAAGACTTGGCGGTGATGAATTTGCGGTGCTGCTTCCAAGTGCGAGCCTTAAGAGGGCTAAAGAGCTCGCCGATAAAATTTTGCATATTCTTGAGACACCACTTTCGATAGAAGATCAAACAGTAGACTTGGGTGCAGGTTTAGGGATAGCTGGCTTCCCAGAGCATGCTAGCGATGCTGATAGTCTTTTGCGTTTGGTTGAAGTCGCCATGTATACAGCCAAGTTACGCAACGATGGCGCGGTGGTTTATCACCCTTCGATAGATCAATCCAGCAAACAAAATTTGTCTTTGCTCAGCGAATTAAGAGGAGCCATCGACAGGAATGAATTCCGCCTGTATGTACAACCAAAATTATTGCTGGCGACAGGAAAAGTGGTCGGTATCGAATCACTGGTACGTTGGGTGCATCCGGAAAAAGGTATGGTGTTTCCTGATAACTTCATTCCATTCGCTGAACAGACCGGATTTATCCGCGTCTTGACACGCTGGATGATGGAGCAATCGGCACATCTGTGTCGCGAGTTAAGCAACAAAGGAATCTTCCTTAAAATTTCGGTCAATTTATCGACGAGAGACTTATTAGATCAGGACCTGACGACAAAAATTGCGCAAATACTCGAGCATTATCAAGTCAAGTCCAGCTCATTTTGCCTGGAGATTACTGAAAGCTCGATCATGGATGACCCACTGCGTGCGCAGCAAACTTTGCATGGCTTGCATGTGATGGGTTTTGATTTGTCTATCGATGATTTTGGTACTGGCTATTCATCGCTGGCGTATTTGAAACGGCTACCAGTCGACGAATTAAAGATCGACAAATCCTTTGTCCTGAATATGGAAAAAGATATAGACGACACCAAGATCGTGCGCTCGACTATAGACTTGGGCCATAACATGGGTTTGCGGGTAGTGGCGGAAGGAATAGAAAACGAAGCGGTGTGGCATTTGCTGAGCGCTTTAGGTTGCGACCAAGGGCAAGGCTACTTCATGAGCAAGCCTATGCCAGCGACACAATTAGAAGCCTGGCTGGCGCAATGGCAAGCGCCTGTCTTGAAAGAATTGATACCCAGTAGCATGCAATGACGCGGTTCGATAGCGTCGCACTACTTTGGCTTTTTCGCTTTCAAGAATACCGGCCCCCAGATCGGGTGGCCGATTTCACTCGGTAGTAAATCAAAGCTGGGGTCGATTTTAAGTGCACGCTCGAATTGTTGGCGGCAAAGTTGTGTCCTGGACGTGACGCAATAGCTAAAGGCCAGGTATTTTAAGGCGCTTACTTGTATTGATTTGTTTTGGCTATTCCAGATTTCAGTCGCGCTGCCTAACTTCTTAATCGTGCCGCTATAGTCACCATCGTTATACATGGCAATGCCTTCTTTTAGGGCGTTCACGTCAGCATTGCCAACTGGCGCCGCGCGCGCGGGCTCGGCGGGCGCTGGTGTTGCTAAGGTGGCTGCGGGTTTGACTTCTTTATGTTTTATTGGCGCTTTTTGCACTGGCACCGGCGCTGGCGTTGGCGTTGCTATGGGCGGGCTTTCGCAGGCTTGCATCAATACGCAAGTCACTAGCATTATTAGTTGCAATAAAGCGCGTTTGTTATGTTGGACTATGTTGTTCATGATGATCTTCACTATGCACTTATTTTGATTTGAATTCATGTGCAATTGCCGGGGCATTGTTTTTGTCGATATTGACTTCATTGACAAAATCAGGGAAGCCCGGATTCGTCACCCTGATTTTATGCCTGCCTTCGGCTAAGTTCAAATTTTTTAACGGTGGGCTGGCGCCAATTTGTACGCCATCAACAAAAACCGTTCCCCACGGTTTGATCATCAATTTTATGGCGAACTTGGCGCCTGGATTTTCTGGTTTTTTGCTTGCTGCAACCTGCGGTTTGGCCTTACCTAATTGTGCAATGCGCGCTTGGGCTGCATCGGCGAATTGGCCATTCGGAAATTGCTGCAAGAATGCAATCAATGTTTCTAATGTGGCGCTATTATTTTTATCGTCACTTAACTTATCCCACGCCAACTTTTCCTGATCAATATTGGATGGCACAACTGGCTGCACTTGATTGGGTGTCGCGCTTGTACTTGGCGATGGGATGGGTTTGATAACGCCTTCGCGCATCGAAAAATAAATGCCGGCGCTGATTAAGGTCAGTAACACTAAGCTGCCCGCCGCAACGATAGGCCTGCTGAGTGTACTCAGTTTAAATTTTTCCGCTTGTGTCTGCTCGTCACTTGCTTGTTGCGTACTCAATGCCGAGGCGGTATACGGCGCATTTTTTATATGGGCAAGTTTGGCGACTTCCTCGGCCTCACTTAATATTTCGGCGCTATGCACGGCGCCGGCGCTACGTGAATTGCGTGCCGAAACAAATGCGCTGATACCCAGCAGCCGGCGAAATTCTTCCATGCTCTGCGGCCGGTCTTTAGGCTGGATCGCCAATCCTTTGTCGACTGCCATCAGAAATTTCGGACTGAACCCAGGGTAATCACCCAGATGCAAAGGCAATAACGAGTCTTTGACGATGCGCGCCACGGCCATCGGTGGAGGGGTTTTCAGGATGGCGTAATACATCACCGCCGCCAGTGCATAAATATCGGTCCAGGGGCCTTGCTGCATGTCTTCGTCGTCAGAATATTGTTCGACTGGCGCATAGCCGGGTTTGAGAATCACGGTGAGACCCTGCGTCATGTCGCCGATGATCTGGCGCGCTGAACCAAAATCTAGCAATACCGCATCACCATTTTTTTGCACGATGATATTGTCGGGCGAAACATCGCGATGCAGAATCTTGGCTTTGTAGAGTGTGTCCAGCGCTTCCAGAATCTGTTTGAAAATGAATTTGAGCCAGGCTTCGGTGATGAGCTCAGGGCGAAGTTTGACGATGTCTTTGAGCGTATCACCATGGTAATGGCGCATCGCCATATACGCAGTTTTATTCTTTTCCCAGAATCGATACACCTTGACTAGCGAAGGGTGGTCGAACTGCGCCAACAGGCGCGCCTCATTGATGAAACTTTTTAAGCCTGCATCGAACGTGGCTTTATGCCGTTCTGCACGCACTGTCACACTGCCGTCGGCAGCGCGGCCAGCGAGCGTGCCTGGCATGTACTCTTTGATGGCAACCGTGCGCTGCAAGGAGTGATCAAACGCCAGATACACAATACCAAATCCACCTTCACCGAGAACACCGGTAATCTCAAAATCGTTCAGGCGCGTACCGATAGCGAGGCAATCCTCGCTGCCTAGATGCGCCTGAGTCGAGCTTGGGTTAGTGATGATTTTTTCTGTGTTCAAGTTTTACTCGAAAAATATGAGAGATTTTCTGCAAGCTAAAGCCTCAATTAAGCTGTTCTTTCAGCTAAGCTCAACGAGATCATGGATACGAATGACAAAGGCCGAAAAATTATCCCTATTCACGCTTGCAGTGCCAATATTTTGTTCGGCAATGGCATTCATTCTACCTAAGCATTCGCTACTGCTTTGGGTGTTTATCAAACTTTGTTCGATTTCATGGTCTTGTATCCATTCCCAAAAACCGTCAGTGCAAAGCAAGAATGCATCTCCGCCTTGCAGCGCCGTGGCTACTGACGTGACCTCCGGTTCGGTATCTCCTTCAGCACCGATGGCAGCAAACAGTACGCTACGCTGCGGGTGCAGCCGGATTTGCGCATAATCGGTATAACCAGCGTCCACCAATCTTTGCGCCAGACTGTGATCTTTCGAGATAGTCTGTATTTTTCCGTCGCGAAACAAATAAATCCGTGTGTCGCCCAAATGTGCCCACAAGGCACAGCGATTTTGCTGGTCGATTAAAACAGTCGCTACGGTCGTGCTCATATTGCTGAGATCTGTGTTCTGTTGCTGGTTTTTTGCGACCTTGGTCATCGCCCAGTCGATATAAGATTCCAGCGCACGCGCGCTAAATGAAGCTTCCTGTTTGAATTTTTCTATGATGCCCGCGGTCACCAGATTCGCGGCGATTTCACCGCCTTCGTGACCACCTGTGCCGTCCGCCAAGACAAAGCAACTGAGGCCGTCTTCGCTAGCGCTGGCAAGCGCGTCCTGATTCGATAATCTGTCCCCGATCGCCGTGATATGCGCTATGTCTAGCCGCAATTTAGCGAGTGTACTTGTGTCACTCACGATCACTGTGCGCCAAGCGCATTGTGTTTGATATGTTCTATTTCATTCTCATAGGCAGCTAAAAATTCTTTGCCGAATAAAGATTGGAACTCTTCTTTTGATTCCAGAGAAATACTGTCAAATATTTCTGAAAAGTGATCCCACATCGCCGCCTTGCGCCGCGCGGGATTCAGGTAATCGAGCAGGGTCGGTGCATGCAACTTATTTGCGATCTCGACAGGCTGCAATTTCTTGAGTATGGCCTCCATTGCGGCCTTCATTCCGGCTACGACAGCTAACTGATGCGCGCGTAAGTCAACGAAGGCATCTTCCATCGCCTCAGGTGGAGTCATGAAACCGGGCATTTTTTTGCGCAACATTTGCGTCAATACCGTCTGGCTGTCAGGGAAAAATTTCAAGGG
>JAZJYB010000048.1:0-12579 GCA_040390685.1 Pseudomonadota bacterium
AAGCAATAATATGCCCAATTATTAAACTTTATTAGCATAAAATGACCGAAATTCCATTGGATAAAATTGACCGCAAGATTCTAGCGATTTTGCAGGCGGACGGCAGGCTCAGCAATCAGGAAGTTGCTGAGCGCGTCAATCTCTCGCCCTCGCCCTGCTTGCGCCGCATCAAACGCCTGGAAGATTCCGGGGTAATCCGCAAATACGTCGCCTTGCTAGAGCCGACAAAAATTGGCCTGGGTCTATTAGCCTACGTCAATGTCAGGCTAGAGAAGCACAATGACACGCCGGGCAAAGGTACACCGCATTCACCGCGCAATGATTTCGCGACATCGGTAGAGCTGTGGCCGGAGGTGGTGGCCTGCTATGCCATGACCGGGGAAATGGATTATTTGTTACGCGTGCATGTCGAAGACATGAACCACTTCTCGCGCTTCATGATGGAAACCCTGTTACGTCATACCGCGGTGCTCGATGTGAAATCAAGCTTCGCCTTGCAGCAGATTAAAGATACGACGGCTTTGCCGGTGATGAGTAGCCAGAATACCTAGGCCGCACAGGGCACTGTATTATTACAACGCTAGGTCTCGTCCTTCATCCCAGGTAAACTCCCGAGCCATTTCACAGCCGCACGGGTATTCGCCTTGATGTTGTAGTCGATAGAAGCGACCTGTTCCTGCACCGCCTCTTTCAAGACGCTTACAGCATCCGCAGGAAGAATTTTCAGATATGCATCGGCCTCGCCGTACTCGCGGAATATTTCCATACCGGCCTTTTTCGCGATATGGATCATGGTCTGGTTGCTGGCCAGGCAGTGCATGAAGAGCGTATCGACATCGGCATTGCGGCAGTGAATTGCGCCGCGTTCGAAGAGCTTGGCGCCTATGCCTTTGCCGCGCGCATCGTCGGAGACCGAGACGCCAAATTCGGCAATTTTGTCTTTATCTGAAATGTCATCATCAGCTTGCCTAGGTGCGAATGCCAGGTGCCCGACTCCGACTAAGCGGAAGTGGCTGCTGAGCACGCCAAATACCGTGTCACGCGAAAAATCGATTCCATCGACATATTTTGTGATCAATTCATCCGATAAATGGGTGCCAAAGCGTAGCAAGCGATCATTTTTCTTTAGTGCAAGAAAATGCTTCAAGATGCGGTGCCGGTCGCGCTCAGAGAGTTCCTTAACATAAACACTCTTGCCCGATGCGGGCTTGGGACTTGGCTCTTTGCCTTCGGGATAAATGTCAGCGTTTTTCATGGACGATCCTTCTTGCCTATGCAGCGATTTGTGCAGCGCACAATAATCTATTGTAGAAGATATTTGAAAATTATTCCAGAAACTCTGATTTATCCCGATACTCCCGGATAGCCTCGATACGGGCGATACGGATAGCCTCGGCGATTTTTTGCGGCTGGCCCAGATAGCCCTGAGCGATTTCACCCGCATTTACGGCCTGCGCGGCAGCTAAGGCTTGAGCAAGAAAGGCGGGTTGCGGGAAATGGATATCAGTCAGGCCGGAGCGACCGAAACAATCGCATTTTGCCGCTTTGAGCATATCAAGAAAACGTTGCGGCTTACGGAAGGCATCGCAGCGTTCAAACAGCTCCAGCAGCGTGGCCGGGCGCATCTCTAGTGCCCTGCCTACATTGCCATGATCACGTGCGGTCATCACGGCCAGATCGCGACAATCACTTGGTACTTTCAAGCGTTGACAGACCGCCTCGACCAAAGCGACACCACGCTGTTCGTGGCCGTGATGGCTAGGCCAGTGCTCGGGCGGCGAGGTGCCCTTGCCCAGATCATGTATCAATGCGGCAAAGCGTGTCGGCAACGAAAAATCTTGCTGTGCTGCGTAATCGACCACCAACATGACGTGCACGCCGGTATCGATTTCGGGATGATATTTGGGCGGTTGCGGCACGCCCCACAAGGCATCTAGCTCGGGCAACAAACGCTGTAGCGCACCGCACTCACGCAAAACCTCAAACATGCGCGAAGGCTTCACTTCCATCAAGCCACGGGACAATTCTTGCCAGACACGCTCGGGCACCAGGGCATCAACTTCGCCCTGCGCCACCATCTCGCGCATCAGGCTCATGGTTTCCGGCGCTACCACAAAATCATGTGGCGGGATGGAAAAGCGTGCGGCAAAACGCGCCAATCTTAAGATACGTACCGGGTCTTCGGCAAACGCATCAGAGACATGACGAAAGATTTTATTTTGCAGGTCTTGCTGCCCGTGGAAAGGGTCTGTCAAGACACCGTCTTCATCCTGCGCGATAGCATTGATGGTGAGATCCCGGCGTATCAAGTCTTGCTCCAGCGTGACGCCTTCATCCGTATGAAACACAAAGCCCTTATAGCCTGCCGCAGTCTTGCGCTCGGTGCGGGCCAGCGCGTATTCCTCATGCGTCTTTGGATGCAGGAACACCGGAAAATCTTTACCGACAGGGGTGTATCCCGCCGCCAGCATTTGCTTTGGCGTGGCGCCGATGACGACGTGATCCCTGTCCTGCACCGGCAAGCCGAGCAAGGCATCGCGCACGGCACCACCGACCACATAGGTTTTCATGTTCTGAATTTCCAGTCGTTACGGCGCAGGCGGAAAATCATACTTAGGCATTTCTTCCGGCTCATTCAAGGCCTCTTTCATCCATTGCGCCACCGCAGGATGCGCCTGCACTCTTTCGACATAAGCTTGCAGTGCCGGCGCCATTGACACGTCATAGGTCTTGAAGCGCATCACGATAGGTGCGTAGTAGGCGTCGGCGATCGAGAAGTCACCGAATAAATATCGGTGCGCACCATAGCGCGACAGACAATCTTCCCAAATTTCGCTGATACGGCCTATGTCGGCCTGCGATCCAGCATTGCGCCCTTTACCGGCAAAATTTGCCTTGATATTCATCGGCATGGACGAGCGCAATTCAGAAAATCCCGCATGCATTTCGGCGCAAATACTCCGCGCCATGGCACGCGCCGCAACGTCTTCCGGCCACAGATTTTGCAGAGGAAACTGCTCTGCCAGAAATTCACAGATCGCCAATGAATCCCAGACCACGATGCCGTCCGCCAGCAACACTGGCACTCTTCCGGCAAGTGAATATTCAGAAATTTTTTGCGTCGTATCCGGTTGATCCAGCAATACAAGAATTTCTTCAAAGGGGATCGCGAATGCCTTCATCACGACCCAGGGACGCATCGACCAGGAAGAATAATTCTTATTTCCTATCACCAATTGCATACTGGATTTTTTGTCGACGCTCAATAGCGCTTCCAGCGTTGTGTCGAGTTCTGTATCTTGCATGATGGTCCTTAGTGGTGCCTATGGAAGTTCAACATCATCGGCCGACATACCTTTCGGTACCACGACACCCAAACGGGCTTTCAATGATTGCGGTTTTTTCTCAAAAAGTGCGGCATAGTAGGTCGCATTCGACAAGACATTTTTAACATAGCCGCGGGTTTCCGTAAACGGTATCGTCTCGGCGAAAATAGCACCCTCTACCGGTCGGGTCAGGCTGGCGCGCCACGCGCGTGGCCGGCCCGGTCCGGCGTTATATGCAGCGGACGCCAGTGCCTGTGAGCCGCCAAGATCGGTTAACACCATATTCAGGTAATTCGTGCCAAGGGCGATATTGGTATTAGTCTCATTGATCTGCTCCGGCAACAATTTACCCAGGCCCATTTTTTTCGCTACAAAACGCGCTGTTGCGGGCATCAATTGCATCAAACCAGAAGCGCCTACATGCGATTTTGCCTGCATAACAAAACGCGACTCTTGCCTGATCAGGCCATATACCCAGGCCATATCCATACCTAAAGCCTGCGTGGTTTTATACATGCTGTCATTAAAAGGAGTCGGGTAGCGCTGGCTAAAATCCATCTCGCCTCGAGTACGGTCAGAAGTACTCACCATACGGTCAAGTAAATTATTTTGTCTTGCCAATTCTGCCGCCGCCAGATGTTGACGTTCGCTCATGCTACGCAACTCCCAATTCCATTCACGCGTGCCTTCAAAGCGCAAGTTCATGGAATAAAACTTCAGCGCCCGTTGCAGGTTCAAGTTTTTAGCGCTCAGCGCCAGCTCTTCATTAGTCACTGGATTGATCGCCAGCGGAACACCGATTTTCTGACCGCGCTCTTCCAGCGCCAATTGTCCGTAGAAGTGCATTTGCTCGGCAATACTGGCGAACATAGCCTGCGCCTCTTCATTTTTACCTTCATACATCAAGCTACGGGCATACCAGTACACCCAGGCTGGATCATTCTTGATACCGGCAGGCATTGCAGCAATTGCGCTCTTGACCATAGGCCAATTACCCTCACGCAGGGCGGTGCGTACCCGCCATTGATAACCTTCTTGCGACAGAGTCACCCCTTCCGATTTTTGCCAGTATTCCATGGCCACGGGCCGGAGTTTTTGCGCGGTTTGCAAGGCGATCTGCGCCCATCCCTGCGCCCGTTCCACCTCGGAAAATTTGCCACTGTTACGCGTTAAATTATCTGCTGCCTCTTCCGGATCAACTTTAGCCGCGCGCCCGAGCGCAATCAGATACAGGGCATGCGCCACTTTACCGTCGGCAGGTGGCTTCTTCAGTAAACTGCTGGGTTTTTCTATCGCTTGCGTGATGCTTTTTTCAGGAATGTGCAACAACTTGCCTAAACGTTGCGCCAGCGGCAAGGCAGAATTTTCTGCGGCCATACGCATCTGGTCCCATAAATCGGTTTCACCAAATTGCGTTTTCTCGTAAAGAAAGGTCACCAAAGAATAGCAACCATCGGCATAATCACGCGGCGCGATCAAGATAGCGCGCGCCTCGGTGGCCACATTCTGTTGTTTAATTGCTCTAGACAGCAGGGCGTAGCACTTTAATTGGGTATCGTCGGCAAGCACAAATTGCGGATACTGGATATCAAAATTTGCCCAATCCGCGCGCTTTCCCAGTATCAACAACCAATCATTGCGCATTCTGTCGGCAATCGCTGTTCCCTCATATCGCTTCAAAAAAGACTTAACGTCATTGGTGGAGGCCGCGACCAATCTGGTTCTCAGCGAATAATAATCAACATATGAAAGAAGTTCGTAGTGCTGTAATGCAGCCGCGTGCATCTGCACTGACTTGGCATCATCGTGCATTGCGGCATCGCGCAATGCCATGAATCTGTCATCGTCATTTACAAAACTTTTACTAACTGTGCTTTGGCTTTTGCTTTGGCTTTTTTTTGCCGCCACCGCCTGCGAAAAAGGCAACAAAGCTGCTACCATGCACAGACTCAGATTGAGGACGATTCGAACCATTTTCATCTTTAACAACATCATCAGCAGCTTTCTTTCTACACGTTATTGACAGTATGACACAGCCATCTCCTGGTGCAAAACCAGCACCAACTACCAGAACACATTTGCGCAAGATCTTGCTCGATCAACGGCGTAATGCTGTGGCAGCGCAACGACAACTTTGGGATGAACAAATTACGGCGAAGGTAATCGATTGGTGCCGCCAACAACGGCCGGTCAGTCTGGGTGTGTATTGGCCAATTCAAGCAGAACCAGATTTGCGGTGTTGCTACCCAACACTACAGGAATTGGGCATACAACTTGCGTTACCTCTGGTACAAAACAAGGCACAGGCATTGACGTTTTTGGCCTGGGCGCCAGGAGACAACATGGCTACCGACGAATACGGCATACCGGTACCAGCACAACGCCAGCGCATCATTCAGCCCGCGGCTTTACTGATCCCCTGCGTTGGCTTTAATACCTACAACTATCGACTGGGGTACGGCGGCGGCTACTACGACCGCACTTTATCGATCACGCCACGGCCTTTGGCAATAGGTATCGCCTACCGTCAAGGGCAGGCTGATTTTGCAGCGCAAGCACACGACCAGGCGATGGACTTGATCATTACCGACGAATAAACGCGAATAAATCCGTCGCGCGGATGCCACGGCCACGGCCTATATACTTCAATAAACGCATAGAATAGGCGGCAAAGTAAGACAGCTACTTTATACAAAAAGCAATGCCCGTGGTTTTTTGACACTTCTTATTACTTCTTATACTTAAGCATTGCCGATGTCCATTTCTGATCCAGCCAATTTATTACTGCGTATTCCCGAACTGCTATCACTTGCCGATGATCACAAGATTCGGCGGGCAATTGAAACTGGCGACAGTTTCAAGCTGTATCGCGTCCTCGTGATGGCGAAACTATTTCGCCGCCTGCCCCTGCATCATGATCTCATCACGATGTTAATTAATGAACGGCGGCTGTTCGCCAAGCCCCTATTGAAAGCGCGACATTCAAGCGGAATTAAATCCATAGGTTTAGGATTCATTGGCGAAAGCGAACACGATACCGATGGCAGCTACATCGCCATGCGCACCTTGCTTATTTTCTCCAAGCTTCCTTTGATACCTCTTGGTTCTTTTATTCTAAAAAATAAGGACGAACAGAACTGGCAGCCTGTGGCACGTGCACCGCTTGACATCAAGGGCTGGTTGATTACACGCGGATTGGCATTCGGCCTGGCGACCTTAGTGCTCGCTAGTGCCATACTTGGCTACTATCAAACACACACTCAAGACATCATTCTCCTGAATGGTTTTGACTTGCCGGTACTGGTGACACTCGACGGTGAAAATATCAAACTGCCGCCGCAAGGCATCATTTCTACCACGGTAAAAACCGGGCCTGCACGGGGTATTGCATCGGTAGATAAAATTGGCATCATCGACGAATTTGATCATGAGATCGTAAGCAATAACGGCACAACCGTTTGGAACATTGCCGGTGCCACACCCTTACTACAACCAACTCTTATTTCTGGCAAAACAGCTAGTGAAAATGAGTCGAAGAACACACCTAGCGTGTACTGCGGCCAGCGTTTCATCGAACTTGAGATGAAACTCAACGCGAGTAAAATTACCCTCGCAAAAACCGCATCTGAAACTGGCCCGGTTGGCATCGCTATGTGCATTAAATATGCGGCCGAAAATGCGCAAGAAAAAACCATCGCGCCTGCTTTGGAGGCCTTGGCTGCAATCTATGACTGGGATTTGAGCTATACCAAGAATGCCATCGCGGCCGCCAAACTGGTCGCGCAGACCGAGGCTATCCGTGTTGCCACGCGCGCAATGCAAGCTAAACCAGGTGAAACGCCATACGAACGCCTGTATCAGGATTTACGTGAAGAAGCCGGCGAACACGATGCACTATTACGTGAATACTTTGAGCGCGCCAAACAAGAACCTAATTCAGCTTCGGTGCAATTTCTGTATGCCTCATTATTATCTGGTTCTGCTGGCGTCGCAGCGATGCAAGAGCTCAGTCTACGGTTTCCACAGGACCCTGATATTTTACACAGCCTGGTCGTGCGTAAAACACTGCACGATGATACTGCCGGCGCTTACCGAGATCTTATAAGCTTGCGCAAACTTTCGCCGAAACATGCCGATAGCCTGCTCGATACCGAGGTTAAAATTTTACTGGCAGAACGTCGTGGCATGGAAGCGCTGCAAGTTCTGAATAATGCCGTACGTGACAAAACTGCGGCAAAGCGACCCGATCATGCCGCCGAGTTTGCCCTGGTCGCCAAACAAATCGATGCCAGGCCGGATTTTTGGCTAAAGGAATTACCTGCAGCAGAAAAAAATGCCGATATGCTCGATTTTTATCGGGTACGGGCGGGCTTACCGCCATTGCAAACGCAAGACACACAGTCAGCTTTCGTCAAACTCGCCTTAGCCTTACGCAATGATCCGGCACAAGCCCTGAAAATTTCCAGAAGAATGAATCGACATCAGCTGTCGGCACTTGCAACTGATCAGCTTAGCCTGTTATACGGCGAAGCCATTCGAAGCAAAGACCTTGAGCTGGTCGCAATGATGGATGGCATGTTGCCCTTGTCGAAAACGAAAACCAAATTACTGGAAGAGTTTTTCCTGGGAAATGACGTCAACCTGGACGAACTCGATATCGATCTGGAGATCCAGTCTGCGGCGCGTTTTATCCGTTCGCGCAATCCGCAACTCAGCGCAAAAGAACGTAGCACCCTGCGCAACCAGGCCGAGAAAACTGACTTCTTACGCGGCTCCGTAACAACCGCACTCCATCAATGGCCACAACTATGAAGAGCACAACAACGAATACGCGGCAGAACATCAACCTCGCCAGCCGCAGCCGCCTGCTATTGCTAATGTGGTGCGGCTTCTGGCTGTTGCTAACGATATTGATGCTAGGCTTACTTTGGCTACCGTTTACGCAACTTCACAACAGATCAGTAATGGCTTTCTCCGGCCTTGCCGCCACGCTTGCCGCGCTCGTATTGGCGTACGCAGTGCGTCCGCGCGGATGGGCAAAAACCAAAACCATCTCAAAAGATGCGCCAGCCATCACAGGTGAATTTTCCCCTGCTTTACATAAAATTCTGCAGCAGCTAGCAAAAAATCTCGGGATAGTTGCGCCAACTACCGTCAAGCTTACAGACTGCAACAAGGTCTGTATCGACGTCACGCGCCACTGGAATGGCAAGATTAAAAGCCTGCAAGTGGGAATTGGCCTGCCTTTATTCCGCACGCTCTCAGAAGCTGAACTGGGCTCGGTGATTGTGCATGAATATGCACAATTTTTTGCCGGCAGAACCCCGCTGGGACCATGGATTTACCGCACGCGCTTACTACTGATCAATGCAACCACAGCTTTGGATAGTTCTCTGTTTTTACCGGAAATTATCTTTCGAAGCTTCGCACGCCTCTTTTTAAAACTCTCGCAGGGTGTCTCACGAGAGCAAGAGTTTGCCGCTGACGCACTAGCCGCGCAGATTTTTGGCGTAATCGCTGCGCGTGCCGCGATTGAGAAAATTCACCTGATCAGCCCGATGTGGTCAGTCTATCTCGATCATGAATTAAATCCAGCCATCAAGCGTGGCGCACGACTGCCAATCTTTGATGGCTTCAAGCGTTTTTGTAAACCGAGCGCAAAGCGAGCCGAGGTTCAAGCTGCTATCCAATACGCGGCAAATCGCAGTATTGCTGAATTTGACAGCCAGCCGCCATTGGCAGAACGCGTCAGCAGAATGACGCCGGGGGCAAAGCCGGCTTATCCACCACTGGCAGATTGCCTGCACTTGCTGGGCGGAGAAATTGCCGCAGAAAATTTGTGGTACGCCAAGTTCAGTCAACAAAAGTTATGCAGTAGCAGCTGGGACAATTTTGGCGTACAAATTCTACAGCCGCAAATTCAGCGAACCTACGCTGATGGCTGGATGAATCCAGAAAAATTAGCCTTGAGCGAACTACCCGGCATGGTAAGGGAAACAGATGATTTATGGAACAAGATACGCCCTGATGACGTGAACTTTTTGTCGCCACAAGGAAAACTCAATTATGTTCTGGCAGCCCTGGAAGAATGGACGATGGCGAGTCTTATCCAGCGCGGGTTTACCGCCAAAGTGAGCCCCGGCCTAGCGGTTAGCATGGAGCGCGGCGAACAAGTCGTGCAAGCGGCTGAGCTGATTAATGCGGCCCTAAATGGGACTTTAAAATCAGCTTCTTTGAAACAATATGACAGGCCAGTGGTGGCAAATTAGTGCCAAGTTAAAGTTTTCTATGCAAAGTGTAATAAACCTCAACCGCATCCTTCATCTCGCCCCGGGTCCAGCCTTGCCGCTGATAGAAGCGATCAGCGCGTGTATGGGCAGAGGTGCCCAAAGTAACCGTCGTATTCCCGATGCTAAACAACCACTCTGCCGCCAGCGCAAGTAAAGCCTTGCCAGCCCCTAAACCTTCCGATTCAGGACGCACAAACAAGGCCCAGATCGAAGAATCTTCTTTGGCCGCATACGAGAAACCGATGATCTCGCCATTGTTTTCACACACCCAGCCCCGACCTATGAGTTCGAGATAGTCGAGGTACATTTGATGGGTCACTCTGGCCGGATTGGACAGCACGTTTTCTTTCACGGCAAGGCGGATCGCAGACATCGATGGAATATCTTGTATGTTCGCTTGTCGGTAATGCAGTTTATTTTTCGTCATAATTAATAGTCACGATTAATAGTCACGATTAATAGTCACGGTTTTTATCTTTTTTAAACCAGCTTACAATAAGTTGATTTTTTACAGCAATGGTTCACCATTTCCTGGCGCACAAATAGAGCGTCGAAGCTCAACTTAGCAACGGGAATTTTCATGTGCGTTAACTACACTCCCAGCAGAAAAGAATTGATAGGCGAAAAATTCGATGCACGCCTAAATCCTGATCTGGAATGGAAAAGCGAAACCTGGCAAGACTATGCGGCTCCCATCATCTTGCATGACAAAAACCGGCAGCGCCAGGCGCTAGTTGGTATTTACAGCATGGTTCCAAAAGCCAAAATGCCGCCAGGAGTAAAGCGTTTTAGCACCATGAATGCCAGGGCCGAGACTATACATCAATTGCGTAGTTATGCGAAACCATGGCGAGAAGGCCTGCGTTGTCTGGTTCCTATGCAGGATTTTTTTGAACCGAATTACGAGAGTGGCAAAGCTGAGCGCTGGCGTATAGGCTTACGCGATGAATCCGATTTTGCGGTCGCCGGGCTATACCAAATCTGGCCGGAAGAAAATGGCGTCTCATATTCTTTTACGCAATTGACGATCAACGCAGACCAGCATCCCTTAATGCGCAGGTTTCACAAGCCAGGTGAGGAAAAACGCTCCTTGGTGATCTTGCATAAAAATGATTACGATGCATGGCTAAGTTGCGGTTCGCCAGCTCAGGCACAAGCATTTTTGCAACTCTACCCCGCCGAATCGATGCGCGCGGAAGCAGTAAGGAATCCATCGGCAAAACCAGCATCGCAACAACTGAATCTGCTCGACTTCGATTAATTTTCAAGGTGTTGCGATGAACTAACTCCTCCATACATTAGTCCAAGATTATTCGCCGATGAATCGCATTGACGAAATTTTCCATCGAACTAAATATTATTTTACTATCTTCATTGCAATTGCCGAACTTATGGTCTATTTTTCATCTTCGTTCCACTTATAGGAAAACACCCGTGAAATTGATTACCTTACTCATGCTCAGCGCTGGCATTCTGTCACCTGGCTTGGCTTTCTCCGCTTTACCGGCGACTCCAACTGAACCAGTCACACAACAAAAAAGCAGCGCGTTGGCAGCTGCCGTCAAAGTGACTTCGGTTGAGGGCATTACCGAGTACCGCTTAGGCAATGGCATGCGCGTCATGCTGTTCCCTGATGCCAGCAAACCTACGCTGACCACGAATATTATTTACATGGTTGGTTCACGTCATGAAAACTATGGCGAAACTGGTATGGCACATTTGCTGGAGCATTTATTGTTCAAGCCTAGTGCTAATTTTGGCGGAAAGAAAGGCACCAAAACACCAGTCGAAGTACTCAACTCCATCGGCGGGCAATTCAACGGCACTACCTGGTACGACCGCACTAATTATTATGCGACCTTCCCGGCCAACGACGATAATTTGAAACAAATGCTGGCAGTCGAAGCCGATCGTATGGTGAATGCAAACATTGATCAAAACGATCTGTGGAATCCCAAGACCAACAAAGGCGAAATGACGGTCGTGCGCAACGAGTTTGAAATGGGCGAAAGCGACCCGGTCGGCGTGACCATGGAGCGCATCCAGGCGGTCGGGTATGACTGGCACAACTATGGCAAATCGACCATAGGTGCTCGCTCGGATATCGAACAAGTCAATATCCCTCGTCTCAAGGCTTTTTATAAAAACTACTACCAGCCAGACAATGCCATCCTGATGGTGGCGGGTCGTTTTGATGAAGCCAAAATTCTCAAACAAGTTAACGAATTATTCGGAAGAATTCCAAAACCTAACCGCGTAATTCAACCGACTTATACCGCAGAACCTACCCAAGATGGTGAGCGCGCAGTAACGGTACGCCGTAGCGGTGGCACCCAGTTTATTGGTGCCGGTTATCACGTCGCACCTTCCGGCCATGCGGATGCTGTGGCACTGTCTCTGTTAAACCGAATCTTGGTCGATGCACCTAGCGGGCGCTTACATAAGGCCTTGGTCGAGTCCAAATTAGCCACCAGCGTAGTCTCTGAAACCGTCAGCAATCTGGAACCGGGCTATCGCATCTTCGGCGCCGTCGTGGCAAAAGACGCGAACCTGGATCTGACCCAAGATGCTATGTTAAAGGTTCTGGAAGATTTGAAATCGCAACCGGTAACTGACGCTGAAGTGGCACGTGCCAAACAGCAAATCAATAAGGGCATAGATTTGGCAATGGCTGATACTGCACGACTGACGATTGCGCTGACTGAATCGATGGCGGCCGGCGACTGGCGTTTGTTTTTCATGCAGCGCGATCAGATGGAAAAAGTCGATGCGGCAGCGGTACAGGCGGCGGCAATCAAGTACTTGAAAACCACCAACCGTACACTTGGTCGCTTCATCCCTACCGATACGGTAGACCGTACCGAGGTGCCTAGCAAGCCAGATGTCATGGCAATGGTCAACGGCTATACCGGACGCGCAGTGGTTGCGCAGGGTGAGGCATTTGACCCTAGCCCTGCCAATGT
>JAZJYB010000049.1:0-8861 GCA_040390685.1 Pseudomonadota bacterium
GTTGTGGTCGATACGAACGACTTCAGCAGAAATCACTTCACCGGAACGCATATCTTGACGTGACAGGGATTCTTCGAACAAAGCTGCGAAGCTATCTGCACCGGTAGCGAAATCTTGGGACATGAAAACAGTAGACATAATATTCACGAGTTAGCCGGAATAGTGCAAAGGCGCTATTTACCGGGTTGAGTTAAAAATCACATGCAGGTTTTACCCCTGCACGAGAACCTTCTTGCATCAGATTAAATTAGTTACTTAAAACTTAATTAATCAGATGAAAGTTTTAATGCTTTGGCATATAAATCCAGCACGACGTAGACAGACTCATTTGCAGTTAACTGCGAGGTATCTAGAATACATGCCCCTGGCGCGGGCTTGAGAGGTGCGCTTGATCGGGATGTATCCCTTGCATCGCGCTCAGTCAAATCTTTTACCAAGTCTTCCATATTAGCAGAAAAACCCTTTTCAATCAATTGCTTATATCGACGATTTGCACGCGCCTCTACACTTGCCGTCAAGTACACTTTTTGTGTTGCATCCGGAAAAATAACCGTCCCCATATCGCGCCCGTCTGCCACCAACCCAGGCGAAGTGCGAAAGCCAACTTGCAGATCAACCAATGCCTTACGCACCTCGGGCAATACGGCGATTCTTGAAGCGGCGACACCAATCTCTTCGGCCCGCACCGCATCAGTAACGTCCTCGCCATCCAGAAACACATGTCCTTTTACAAACAAACAAGGCAAAACACGGGCAATTTCGGCTAATGCCTCTTCATTATTCAGGGCGATACCCAGGCGCGTTGCTGATAAGGCGGTCAATCGATATAGGGCGCCGGAGTCGAGGTAATGAAAGCCCAGATGTTTGGCCACTCTATGTGCGACCGTTCCCTTACCTGAGGCAGTGGGACCGTCAATCGTAATAACCGGAACAATCAAAATAACTCCTTATGATTAATTTTGGCAAAAGTCTCAAAATAATCGGGAAAAGTCTTTGCGACACATTTTGGATCATTGATACGCATAGCCGCGCCGCGTCTTGCATGCCCATCCAAAGTTGCCAATGAGAAGCACATTGCCATCCGGTGATCGTCATAGGTATCAATGGTAGCCGGAAGTATTGCTGCTGGCGGCGTGACCATCATGTAGTCTGCGCCTTCTTCAACTATTGCGCCTAATTTTCTTAATTCGTTCGCCATAGCGATAATCCGATCGGTCTCTTTAACGCGCCAGCTGGCGATATTTCGCAATACCGTAGTGCCATTGGCATATAAAGCTGCTACCGCAATAGTCATGGCCGCATCGGGGATATGGTTAAAGTCCATGTCAATCGCTTGCAACGTGCCGTTGGATTTCGCTTCTATCCAATTATCACCACGGGTGATTGTCGCACCCATTTTTTCTAATGCTTCGGCAAAACGCACGTCACCCTGTATGCTATTGAGACCTACGCCTTCGACGCGTATCGGCCCTCCGGCAATCGCTCCGGCAGCTAAAAAATACGATGCAGAAGAAGCGTCGCCTTCCACATGAATCACGCCTGGCGAGACATAATGCTGTCCCGCCTTTATCGTAAAGGTCTGCCAGCCATCGCGCTCCACAGTCACACCGAAACGCTGCATCAGGTTCAGGGTAATTTCTATGTAGGGCTTTGAAATCAATTCACCGATGACTTCAATCACCACGTCGTGATGTTGCGCCATCAATGGTGCCGCCATCAACAAGGCGGTTAAAAATTGACTCGATACATTACCTTTAACTTGCATACGCTGCGCATGAATATGCCCGCGCTGGATATGCAGAGGGGGAAATCCTGGATTGCCGGTGTAGCTAATTTGCGCACCGACACCATTTAAGGCATCGACCAAATCGCCTATCGGCCGCTCGTGCATACGCGCCACACCATGCAAGGTGTAATCTCCACCAAGTACCGCCAATGCGGCCACCAAAGGCCGGATCGCCGTACCGGCATTTCCCATGAACAGATCAGCCTGATGATTTGGCAATGTGCCATTCACGCCCTGCACGGTGTAATTTTGCGCGGAGCCTTCTTGCGTCCAAGGCACACCCAATTTATGCAAGGCATTCAACATCACCAACGTATCGTCCGATGCCAGCAAATCGATAATTTGAGTACTACCTTTGGCCAAGGCCGCCAAAAGTAAAGTACGATTTGAAATACTCTTGGATCCAGGCAAACGGACACTTCCCTGCACTTGCATGACAGGTTGCAAATCAAGATAGTGCGGATAATATTTGTTGTGCTGACTCATGTTTAATCTTAGTAATTTTTTCGATAAAAAGGAACGCGCTAGATTAGGAATAAATTAACCTAATCGCCACCATCCTTATTCTGTTTTTCTGCCGACTCAATCGCATTAATCCAATTATGTCGCGCACTTTGCGCGTTGGTATAAATTGCTTCAATCGCGCCCGCATCATCATTCATCAAATGCACGCGCAATTGCGCCAATTGCGCCGTATACGAATCGAGTTCCTGCAAAATTGCAGTGCGATTCGCCAACGTGATATCACGCCACATTTCTGGCGATGAGCCAGCGATCCGTGTGAAGTCACGAAAACCGCTGGCAGCATATTGGAATAGTCGATCGGCGTGCGGCTTTCTGGCAATATCGTCGACCAGTGCATATGCCAGTAAATGTGGAAGATGGCTGACCGAGGCAAACACGGTATCGTGTTCCGCCGGACTCAAATAGTGAATAACTGCACCGCAGCTCTGCCATGCATGCGCAACAGTATCGACATCGGCGTCAGAATTTTCTGGCAGGCGCGTGATTACCGTTTTTTTTCCTACGTATAAATCCACCAAGGCGGCATCCGGGCCATTCAACTCACGTCCTGCAATCGGATGTGCAGGTACAAATTGTGCCAGCTTTTCACCCATGACCAAACGCGCAGAAGCAACGACATCACTCTTGGTACTGCCAGCGTCGGTCACAATAGTTTCCGCTTGTAGATGTGGCACGATAGAAGAAAGTATTTGTGCTGTCTGCGCGACTGGTGCGGCGATCAAAATGAGGTCTGCATCGCATACCGCCAATTCTACTGATGTTGCGATCTCATCAATAATGCCCAACTCTAAAGCGCGTTGCAAAGAGTCCACACTACGGCCAACACCAATCACGTGCTGTACTGCGCCTGCTTTTTTCAACGCTAGTGCAAACGAGCCGCCGATCAGGCCAACGCCAAAAATTGCGACGCGCTTGAACACTTGCTGCTTCAAATCCCTTTCATTTCCCATCCATGCACCATTCAATATTTTACTAAGCAGAAAACCACGTAATCACCACAAAAATTGACAGTCTTTTTTAACTCACAAGAATTGTGAAAGCGGCATATTTTTGAACTTACACCGTACAGGGATACGAACCGAGAATTTTAAAGAATGCAGCATTGTCGTTGAGCTCTTCCATCGCGGCTGCCACTTTCGCATCCATCACATGGCCCTCAACATCGACATAAAAATAATATTCCCAATTGCCGGTACGCGCAGGACGCGATTCAAAACGCGTCATGGAAACACTATGCTTGGATAAAGGCGCGAGCAAGTTATACACCGCGCCAGCCTTATTCGGCACAGCCAACACCAGCGAAGTTTGATCCTTGCCGCTAGGCGTAGTGCGCAAACGGCCGATCACGGCAAAACGAGTACGGTTATGCGGATCATCCTGAATATGCGCGCTGACGATGCCGAGATTATATTGGTGTCCGGCGATTTCACTGGCGATCGCCGCGACACTAAAATCGCTGCTCGCCATACGCGCCGCTTCGGCATTGGAGGCGACGGCCTGTCGTTCGACATGTGGATAATGTTGATTCAGCCACGCCTGGCATTGCGCCAAGGCCTGCGAATGGGCGCAGATGCGCGACACACCATCCATATTGCCCGACTTGCTCATTAAACTATGCTGAACAGGGATCGCCAGTTCGCCACTAATGGCCAGGCTGGTTTGCAAGAGTAAATCGAGCGTGCGGTTGATTGCACCTTCAGAAGAATTTTCGATCGGCACAACGCCAAAATCGGCTGTCCCAGCCTCGGTCGCGCGGAACACTTCGTCAATGGAAACACAAGGTAACGCTTGAATGGCATGACCGAATTGCTGGTACACAGCCTGCTCACTAAACGTGCCGACCGGTCCGAGAAATGCGACGACCACCCGGCGTTCCAGGGCACGGCACGCTGACATGATTTCGCGAAAAATAAGTTGTACATCATCGCTGTTCAATGGGCCTGGATTTTGCTCGGCCACGCTGCGCAACACCTGCGCCTCTCGCTCTGGGCGAAACACTGGCGCATTGGACTCGGCTTTAACATGTCCGACCGCCTCTGCCACGCGCGCACGCTGGTTCAGCAAATCAAGAATTTGTGTATCGATAGCGTCAATCTGATGACGCAAGGGGAGTAATTTATTGTCGCTCATAAATACCTGAAAACCGTTTTTGGGCGGCGTTTTAAACTCCTTACCCGGGCGCATCGCGGCGTTGTCGATCCTCGCAATACCGACGTATTGCTGTGGTCGACGCCTTGCGCTGCATCCCGTCTAAGGAATTTTAAACGCACCCATTTACCAATATTTTTTAAAAATCAACATCGGCAAAAACAAAACTGGCAAATCTCGCCAATCACTCTATTAACTTCAATGAGATATCACTCTGAGCTTTTGGCCCATGCTGCCAGCGTTTCGGTTTTTAGATGATGGTGGATACCATACAAAGAAAAGCTTAACAGGAAAAATTTTATTAACTATTATGTTGCGCAAAATCGCGCATAAACTCAACCAGAACTTGCACGCCTTCAATCGGCATTGCATTGTAGATAGAAGCACGCATGCCACCCACCGATTTGTGCCCCTTCAGCTGCAATAATCCTTTTGCCTTCGCGGCAACCAGGAACTCGGCATTGAGTGCTTCATTCTTGAGAAAAAATGGCACATTCATGCGTGAGCGGCAGTCTTTAGCGATGCGATTTTCATAAAAGTCACTGGCATCCAGATAATCATAAAGCAATTTAGCTTTGGCGATATTTTTTTGCTCCATCGCCGCCACACCACCTTGCTGCTTGATCCACTGAAACACCAGGCCAGCGATATAAATCGCATAAGTCGGCGGCGTGTTGTACATGGAGTCATTATCGGAAACGATCTTCCAGTCAAACGCCGATGGACAACATGGCAGAGAATGGCCCAATAAATCTTCACGCACGATGACGATCGTTAAACCAGCCGGTCCGATATTTTTTTGCGCGCCACCGAAGATCACGCCATATTTGGACACGTCAATAACGCGCGACAAAATGTGCGAGGACATATCCGCCACAATCGGTGCATCGCCGGTATCAAGAGCCACTTGCGGGGTGAATTGGTATTCGACGCCATCGATGGTTTCATTGGTACAGAGATGAACATACGCGGCGTCTTTCGACAACGTCCAGCTATCACGCGCCGGGATCTTGGTAAATCCGCTAGATTCCGCGGAAGCGGCAATATTCACTTTGCCAAACTTCTGCGCTTCCTTGATCGACTTGCCTGACCACGATCCGGTGTAGATAAAATCTGCGGTTGCCGGCTGTGGCTTGCGCCCCATCAAATTCATCGGGACGATGGCATTTTCGCCTAAGCCGCCACCTTGCAAGAACAGGATCTTATAGTTCTCGGGCACTGCCAGCAGCTCACGCAAATCACTTTGCGCCGCTGCGATTATGGACATGAATTCCGGCCCGCGATGACTCATTTCCATCACCGACATACCGCTGCCGTGCCAATCCAACATTTCCGCAGCGGCCTGCTGCAAAACCTCTTTAGGCAACACAGCAGGGCCAGCGGAGAAGTTATAAATCGTGCTCATCATATCTATATTGTAGGGCGGCTTGTAACCCGCCATTGATTCGGATAAAACGGCGGGTTGCAACCCGCCCTACATTTTCTTACTCAGCATCACCCTCAACGCCCACTTCACCACTTTCACTTTCGACGACATCTACATCCACATCAGTTTCGACAATGCGCTGTAAGCCAGATAATTTTGTACCATCTTCGACCGCGATCAATGTCACGCCTTGCGTTGCCCTACCCATTTCACGGATCTCAGCAACACGGGTGCGTATCAACACGCCACCTGTAGTAATCAGCATAATTTCATCAACCGTATCGACCAGGGTCGCGGCAACAACTTTGCCGTTACGCTCGGATGTCTGGATTGCTATCATGCCCTTGGTACCACGGCCATGGCGTGTGTATTCAGCGATAGGTGTACGTTTGCCAAATCCGTTTTCTGTAGCGGTCAAGACTGATTGCTGTTCGTTTTCTGCGACCAGCAAGGCGATCACTTGTTGACCTTCTTCCAGATTCATGCCACGTACACCACGTGCGGTACGCCCCATAGGACGCACGTCATTTTCATCAAAGCGTACTGCCTTGCCTGAATCGGAGAACAACATGACATCGTGCTTACCATCAGTCAATGCTGCGCCAATCAGGAAATCACCTTCATCCAAAGCGACGGCTATGATGCCGGCCTTGCGTGGATTACTGAAATCATTCAGCGGTGATTTTTTGACGGTGCCTAAGCTCGTCGCCATGAAGATATAGTGATCTTCAGGGAAGCTACGGTTATCACCTGACAAAGGCAGGATCACGGTGATTTTTTCACCATCCAGCAACGGGAACATATTCACGATAGGCTTGCCGCGTGAGTTGCGTGAACCCTGTGGCACCTCCCATACTTTCAACCAATACAAACGACCGCGATTGCTAAAGCACAAGATGTAATCATGGGTATTCGCGACGAACAATTGCTCGATCCAATCGTCATCCTTGGTTGCCATCGCCTGCTTGCCACGGCCGCCGCGTTTTTGCGCGCGGTATTCAGAAACCGGTTGCGATTTCATATAACCGGTGTGCGATAAGGTGACCACCATATCGAGCGGTGTAATCAAGTCTTCTGTTTCGAGATCGGTCGCATTGTGTACGATCTCGGAACGACGGACGTCTTTGTTGCCGGCACCGTATTCATTCATGCAGACAGTCAATTCATCAGTGATGATGACGGTAACGCGCTCTGGCTTGGACAAGATGTCCAGCAAGTCGGCGATTTCAGACATGACTTCTTTGTATTCGTTGACGATCTTGTCTTGTTCGAGACCAGTCAAACGTTGCAAACGCATTTGCAAGATTTCTTGCGCCTGATCGTCTGACAGTTTGTACAGACCGTCTTTTTGGATACCGTAATGCTTAGGCAGATTTTCTGGACGGAAAGCGTCAATACCTGCCGGGTTATCCGCAGCGGTACGCATCAACATCTCGCGCACCATCGAGCTATCCCAAGGGCGATTCATCAATTCTATTTTCGCCAACGGTGGCGACGGTGCCGCCTTGATAATGGCGATGAAATCATCGATATTTGCCAGGGCAACTGCCAGACCTTCCAGAACGTGACCACGCTCGCGTGCCTTGCGCAATTCAAATACGGTACGGCGTGTCACGACTTCGCGGCGATGCGACAGGAAGCATTCCAGCATTTGCTTCAGGTTCAGCAACTTAGGCTGGCCGTTCACCAGCGCCACCATATTCATACCGAAGGTATCTTGCAACTGCGTCTGCTTGTACAAATTATTCAAGACGACTTCAGGCACTTCGCCACGCTTAAGTTCGATGACCACACGCATACCCGACTTATCGGATTCATCGCGGATATCAGAAATACCTTCTAGCTTTTTATCGCGTACGTTTTCAGCGATACGCTCCAGCAGAGACTTCTTATTTACCTGATATGGCAGCTCATCGACGATGATCGCGGTACGGCCTTCTTTGCCATACTCTTCAAAATGCGTCTTGGCGCGCATCACGACGCGACCACGGCCTGTGCGATAACCATCACGCACGCCAGAGACGCCATAAATAATACCGGCAGTAGGAAAGTCTGGTGCCGGGATGATTTCGATCAATTCATCAATCGTGCAATCCTGATTGCGCAACACATGCAAGGCACCGTTGATGACTTCAGTAATATTGTGTGGCGGGATATTCGTCGCCATACCCACCGCAATACCTGATGCGCCGTTAATCAGCAGATTCGGGATACGTGTCGGCAATACTGATGGCTCTTTTTCTTTACCATCGTAGTTCGGTACGAAATCGACAGTTTCTTTTTCGATATCCGCCAGAATTTCATTCGCGATTTTGTCAAGTCGGCACTCGGTGTAACGCATCGCCGCCGCATTATCACCATCGACCGAGCCGAAGTTACCTTGGCCATCGACCAAGGTATAGCGCAGTGAGAAATCTTGCGCCATCCGCACCAAAGTATCGTAAATCGATGCATCACCGTGCGGGTGATATTTACCCATGGTCTCACCGACCACGCGAGCGCACTTGACGAACGGACGGTTGTAGACGTTGTTCATTTCGTGCATCGCGAACAAGACGCGTCTGTGCACAGGTTTTAAACCATCGCGCACATCTGGCAAAGCGCGACCTACGATAACGCTCATGGCGTAGTCGAGGTAGCTCTTGCGCATTTCTTCTTCAAGGGAAATCGGGAGTGTTTCTTTAGCGAATTGATCCATTGGCAGGCCGGCGAGGGTTAATAATAACGAACCAACAATTGGTTAATTACCATGTTGGAATTGCGTGCGAAAAATACATTGATGAACAACATTTTAAAAATGTATTCAGTGACAATAATTTTTTAGCGCTTAACCTATGATTCTAACACGCTTGCCCTGCATCATCACCGTTTTTACAACGCGCAGACTAGCGCCAAGTGTCATCTGAATGACAGCTACAACATAGGCAACTATGATGTAATCAAAGCCCAACAAGGATAAAAACGATTTCCCTCAAC
>JAZJYB010000050.1:0-3797 GCA_040390685.1 Pseudomonadota bacterium
CTAAATATCAGATCGATTGTGATGCACGTTACGCTGGTGTGTATCTGGCGAATTGGTTTGATGATGATCGCCTGCTGGATGCGCAGCAGCGTTTTATGATTGATACTTTGGGGGTGGAGTGGCAGCGCCTTAGTCGCCAGCAGCTCGCCGAACGTTTGCATAGCCAGCGCTATTTCGGCGCCTTGTTTGAAGAAAATGCCTTTCATTTTCATCCGCTGAAATATGCACGAGGCATCGCCAAAGCGATAGTTACAGGTGGCGGGCGCGTGCATGAGCAAAGCCGCGTGACGCAGATAGTTGCCGATGGTGCTGGCTGGCGCGTAGTGACAGCGAATGGCGAAGTGAAAGCGCGCGAGGTGGTAATTTGTTGCGGTGGTTATATTGAAAAACTTTATCCTGCGCTAACGCGTGCCATCTTGCCCATCGCTACGTATGTCATGGTGACCGAGCCTTTAGGTGAGCGCCTGCAAAGTGCCATGCACACCGACGCAGCGGTCTACGATACCCGCTTTGCCTTTGATTATTATCGTCCGCTACCGGATACGCGTTTATTGTGGGGCGGCCGTATTTCTATCCGCGAACGTGGTGCGTCAGAAGTGGCCCGGTTGTTGTATGGCGATATGCTCAAAGTCTATCCGCAATTGGCGGGCGCAAGAGTTGACTATGCCTGGAGCGGGCTGATGAGTTATGGCCGGCATAAAATGCCGCAAATGGGAAAATTGCCAAACGGCCTTTGGTATGGCATGGGCTTTGGCGGCCATGGCGTAGGCCCGACTACGCTGGCAGGAGAAGTCCTGGCGCGCGGCTTGCTCGGTGATGCTCTAGCGCTGCAGAAGTTTGCAATATGGGGATTGCCAAGCACCGGCGGCCCGGCAGGTTTGCTGGCCGCGCAAATGACGTATTGGTATTATGAATTGCGCGACTGGCTAAGGGAGTAATTCCATTTCTAAATCATTGCTGTCGTTGTTGCCTTCGCCTCGCCGTGCTAGGCTCATGCCGAAGGAATCTGTGCTTACAGGCACAGATCGTTGCGCAGGAAAGGAGCATGCTCCTTTAAGCCCCTGCTACACCACTGTCTTCGGCTCGTCGCCTAGACACCAATGATTTGGAAAAGGAATAAGAGTCTGTCTTTCGCTATTTTTCAATTTGAATATCTTTGGAAAAAATGCGCTGCAGGTCGCCATTTTTTTTTGCCCGTATCAAGGCCTTATCGAT
Source organism: Pseudomonadota bacterium (assembly GCA_040390685.1). Taxonomy (GTDB): domain Bacteria; phylum Pseudomonadota; class Gammaproteobacteria; order Burkholderiales; family Burkholderiaceae_D; genus Undibacterium. Next base: position 1,216 of record JAZJYB010000050.1, read on the forward strand.
TAACTCTAGGTAAGTCAAATCCTGGTCAATACCGGCGGCGAAATGTATGCTCACGGCCGAGACAGGTTTTGGTAAAACACAAAACACATGAGCGTCGTTTTTTTTGACATCGGTGAAATGATGAGCATATTGCCTGTTTAATTCTACTTCGAGTTTGCCGGCGACCATGTCGGGTTTGTAAAATATCAAGGCATTCATTCTCCGGTTATAGAGTTTGGTAAAACGCGCCTGGTTGGCACCGGTGTCGTCCTCAATTTTGAATAAGACGTTGGCCAGTTGGTCGAAGGCCTCACCTGAACTTGCACCTCGCACGACACCTATGGTTTTGCCTTTGAGATCCTGCAAGTCATTAAATGTAAATGTCGTATCACAACGCGTTACCAACCAGGTTTGATCGATGTATACCGGTTCGGAAAAGGCATATTTTCGCAATCGATCAGTTGTCTTGGATATGCCAAAAATTAATCCTTCGCCATTTTTTGCTTGTTCCAGCGCGCGCTTCCAAGGGTAACGCCGCAATTCAAAATGTAGATCGATTGTGGCTTCCAGATATTGAATAATTGCCGTTGTTTCTTTCGGCAATGGAATCAAGCCATTTTTTTCATCGACCTCTTCACTTAATAACAAGGGAACGACGGGTGTTTCCGGCGCCGCAAATGCGGTGGCGAAATGGAGCAAAACGAGCAGCGAAATAGCAAATTGGCGGAGCGTAATAATCATGGTTGTGACAGATTCATTATTGCTCTTAATGATCGACGTTTTCTACGTGACGAATTTATTGAGGCCTGATTTCATTTCAATATACTCGTTGCCCTTTGCATTTCAAGAAGTAACTTATCCCGATGTTAAATCCTACTCCTGATGTCAGGCAATAGTTTTGTTACTGATTTTTTTATTGAACAACAGAAACTAGAATTCGTCAAAAAAAGCCGGACTCGTCACATTGTCATTATTTCAATCAAATTCAAACTGAAATGAAAAATATGACCTTGTTATTCTGCTAGCTTGCGACAATACTGAAGCAGAGTGACATTGTTGAAGTTTTCATCGGTGTGAAGGTGCGTAGTATGGATAATTTTTCCTCTGTGGCTGAACCAGCGATCGAAAGTAAGTTTAGTCAAATTGCCTTGCATGAACACATTCTCCGTTCCGTGAATGATGGCATCCATGTGATCGATTTGGATGGTATCGTGTTAATCGAGAATGAAGCCTCGGCCCGCATGCTAGGCTGGTGCGGCGATTGCCTGGTAGGCAAATTCGGCCACGCGGCGATCCACCATCACCATGCCGATGGCACTGAGTTCCCCGCCGAAGCTTGCCCGATTTACGCTACCTTGCACGATGGTGTAGCACGTGAAGTGAGTGACGATGTGTTCTGGCGTCAGGATGGCAGCTATTTTCCGGTGGAATATCGCACTGCGCCTTTGTTTGATGCCAGCGGCAAGCAATACGGTGCGACTGTAGTCTTCCACGATATCACCGAGCGCAAGCGTGCCTTACAGATGCGTACAAGCTTACACAACATTGCCGAGTGCGCGCATGACTCTGAAAGCCCTTCGGCCTTATATCCGCAAATGCACGACATCATTCATCAGATTATTCCGGCCGACCGCTTGTATATCGCCTTGCTCGATGAGCAGGCGATGCTGCTGCGTTTCCCATATTGGAAGGATGGGCATAGTCAGGCGCCGGAACCTATCTCTCTGGCGATGGGCGGCTATACCGCACAAGTCATGCGCCAGGCCAGCCCTTTGCTGCTGCTGGGACATGATGAAAAATCGCCTTTGGCAAGCCGCCGCGCTTATAGTGATTGGCTAGGTGTGCCATTGCATAACGGTAAAAAAATCATCGGTGCCTTGGTGGTGCAAAACGCAGCCGGCTCGCGACGCTATGAAGAGGCCGACAAAGAATTGCTCCAGTTTGTCTCGACCCAATTGGCAACCCTGATCGAGCGCACGAACAGGGATGAAAAATTGCGTCACCTGGCACAGTTTGATGTGCTAACAGATTTACCAAATCGCGCTTTGTTTGACGATAGATTGCAGGTGGCCTTAACTCAATCACACCGCAGGGATGAAAAATTGGCGCTGATGTTTCTCGATCTAGATAAGTTTAAACCAGTCAACGACACCTACGGCCACGCGGTGGGTGATGCATTGCTGGTAGCGGTAGCGACGCGGATTAAACATCTATTGCGTGAGTCCGACACGGTAGGGCGCATAGGTGGTGACGAGTTCGTCATATTGATTCACCCAATCACGGGCGTGCAAGACGCAACTGTAGTGGCTGAGAAAATTCGCCATGCCCTGGCCGAGCCATTCGAGTTATTGGATCAGAATATTTCGATTTCAGCGAGCATAGGGATAGCCTTGTTTCCACAACATGGCACAGATGGAATCAGCCTGGCACGCGTGGCAGATAACGCCATGTATCAGGCTAAGCGCGACGGTAGTAATCGGTTTTGTGTTGCTGATTAAACGTAAAAAGTTTGAGATTCCCGTATCCAGTTCCTTCCCCTTTTGAGGGGGAAGGTTAGGATGGGGGGGGCGGCGATCAATGTATAGAGGTGAATATTTTGGCTG
>JAZJYB010000050.1:3807-10534 GCA_040390685.1 Pseudomonadota bacterium
TTCGATTTCAGCGAGCATAGGGATAGCCTTGTATCCGCAACATGGCACAGATGGAATCAGCCTGGCACGGGTGGCAGATAACGCCATGTATCAGGCTAAGCGTGAGGGTAGTAATCGGTTTAGTGTCGCTGATTAAACGTACTAAATTGCCGTACCAAGTTCCTTTCCCATTTTGAGGGGGAAGGCTAGGATGGGGGTGCGGCGGTTCATTTATCTCGGTGAATATCTTGACTGAGATCGCATGAAATATATCTGCGTCGCTCTGGAAATAAATTATCCACTGTCGTTATTTTAAGATCGCAGGCCGGTGGTAGACCGGCAGCTACTTACCTTTTTTGATTCGTCAAAAAAGCGTAAGCCAAAAAAGACGACCGCACAGCCGCTGCCCTTCGGGTGCCCGCTTGTGCAAGTCAAAAAATGGGAAGTGTCCACAACTCGCTTCGCTCAGACAAGGACACTTCTTTATCCATTTTCTGCCATGCACAACCGGCAGCGTCAGAAGCGGAATTCTAAGTCAACCGCAACAGCAACAGCAACGGCGAGATTGCAAGCGATTGGAGAACGCTGCTAGGACTTGTGTGCGATTAGGCTGCGCTAATCGCACCGTCGACTGCACCATATTGATTGTCGTGTTAGCCCTTAGCTTTGGCAGCAAGTATTACTAATCCAATGACACAAACCAACGTGCCGGCGAACGGGAAGGACAGAAATTGTCCACTACGATTTCCGATAAATAGGAAAAAACCAAAGCTTGAAATTGCAAATCCTACAAATCGCCATACCCATACTGAAAACGGCACTGGGCGTAGCAATGAAGCATATTGTTTTCGAAAGTTCCCATTTAATATGCAGTAGGCCAGTATTCCAGGGAGCGCGCCGATAGTAAGAAGTAGAGTTTTTCCGGTAGCACCCACCGAATGTTGTGAGCTGTACGAATCTGCATAAATGAAACCCGCGATAACGATAATAAAACAGAGCAACAGCTTGAAAATGCGAAGAATTTTTTCCATATGGCTAATTTGTTATGTTAGTAAGTGTGACGGGAGAAAAGGATTGTAGTCTTATAAGGTTGTAAGAAGAAGCTCTTAAAATTTGCTTACCATTTATTTTTTCGTTTTCAATCAACGCGCGGCAAGCGCAGGGTGCGCCATGCGCACCGATCCCCAAACGCATGCAATCTCGCCGTTGTTTTTGACGTTGAGAATTCCGCTTCTGAGCTGCCGGTTGTGCGAGGCAGAAAATGGAAAAAGAAGTGTCCGCTGTTTGAGCGTAGCGAGTTTCGGACACTTCCCATTTTTTGACTTGCACAACCGGGTACCCGCAGGGCAGCGAAGCGCGGTCGCCTTCTTTTGCTTACATTTTCTTGGCGAAGCAAGAAAAGTGAGTAGTTGCCGGTCTACCACCGGCCGGCAATCGCACATCGACTACTGAACACTATTCAAAATCCGGGACGTTGCAGGCATCTAGATTGCTTGAGCCGCCGCACCCCCATCCTAGCCTTCCCCCTCGCAAGGGGAAGGGACTAAAACCGCACCAACGTTGCGCCCACGTCCCAATCCTAATGCGCCTCTTCCCAATTATTCCCCACGCCCACTTCTGCCAGCAAAGGCACCTTCAATTCCGCCACATGCGCCATCAGTTCCGGCAATTTTTGCTTGACCAATTCCAGCTCAGCTTCAGGCACTTCCAGCACCAATTCATCGTGCACCTGCATGATCATTTTTGCTTGCAGGCCATCGCGCTCCAGCCAGTTTTGCACTGCTACCATGGCTAACTTGATCAGGTCGGCGGCGGTGCCTTGCATCGGCGCGTTGATGGCCGCGCGTTCTGCTCCCTGGCGTCTTGGGCCGTTTGGGCTATTGATTTCTGCCAGCCATAAACGGCGGCCGAATACCGTTTCTACATAGCCTTGCGCCTTGGCTTGCGCGCGGGTGTCAGCCATGTATTGCGCTACGCCCGGGTAGCGCTGAAAATATTTGTCGATATAGCTTTGCGCGGCTGAGCGTTCTATACCGAGGTTGCCGGCCAGACCGAAGGCGCTCATGCCGTAGATCAGACCGAAGTTGATGACCTTGGCGTAACGCCTTTGCTCGCTGGTGACTTCGCTTAAGCCTACGCCAAAAATCTCTGAGGCGGTGGCCCTGTGTACGTCTTCGCCAGCAGCAAAAGCGTTTAATAGACTGGTGTCGCCGGAGATGTGCGCCATGATGCGTAGCTCGATCTGCGAGTAATCGGCGGAGACGATTTTGCTGCCAGCGGGCGCGATAAAGGCTTCACGGATGCGGCGGCCTTCGGCGGTGCGTACCGGTATGTTTTGCAGGTTAGGGTCATTCGATGCCAGCCTGCCGGTGACCGCTACCGCCTGTGCGTAGTTGGTGTGTACCCGGCCCGTACTGGCGTTGACCATCTTCGGTAATTTGTCTGTGTAAGTGGATTTGAGTTTGGCCAGGCCACGGTATTCCAGCAACACTTTCGGTAGCGGATAATCTTCGGCTAGCTTTTGCAGCACTTCTTCATCGGTCGATGGCGCGCCTGACGGGGTCTTCTTGACTACCGGTAAACCTAGCTTGACGAAGAAAATTTCACCGAGTTGTTTTGGTGAATTCAGGTTGAAAGGTTGCTCGGCCAGCTCGTAGGCTTTTTGTTCCAGTTGCAGCAGACGGATGCCGATTTCATGCGATTGTGTCGCTAGCAGATCCTTGTTGATCAGCACACCATTGCGTTCTATTTTTTGCAGCGTGACCGCGGTCGGTAATTCTATATCGCGATAGATGTAAAGCAATTTTGCATCGTATTCTATCTGCGGCCACATGGCTAGATGTAGCTGCAAGGTGATGTCGGCGTCTTCCGCGGCATACGCGGTGGCGCGTTCCAGATCGACCTGGTCGAAACAAATTTGCGAGGCACCTTTGCCGCAGACATCTTCAAAGCTGATAGTCTTGTGCGCCAGATGACGTAGCGCCAGGCTATCCATGTCGTGTGATTTATGCGATTCGAAAACGTAGGATTGCAGCAGGGTGTCGTGCACTATACCGCGCAACTGTACGCCTTGATTGGCGAAGATGTGGCTGTCGTATTTGAGATTTTGTCCGACCTTGGCTTTGCTTGCATCTTCGAGCCATGGTTTAAGTTTGCCCAGTACGAATTCACGTGTTAGTTGGGGCTGTACGTCGGCATAGGCATGCGCCACCGGGATGTAGGCCGCAATGCCAGCTTCGCAGCACAAGGAGATGCCGACCAGTTGTGCCGTCATCGGTTCTAGTGAAGTGGTTTCGGTATCGACTGCAGTCAGCGTGGCATTGGATATTTTATCTAGCCATAGATCGAGCGCAGCTTCAGTCAGGATGCATTCGTATTGTGTAATGGCGGGTTTAATCGGAGTGGCTGGCGTGGCGAGAGTTGCATTTGTTACGGCCTCAACCTCGTTAGAAAATAAGCCACCTTGTGCCGGCGCAGCTGCTGGAGTTTTAAGCGGAGTTGCGCCCGCAGTCGCATCGCCTGTGAGTTCGCGTAGCCAGGTCTTGAAACCGTAACGTTGAAAGAACGCCAGCATGGCTTCTTTGTTTTCTTCTTTGGCGACTAGTGACTCGCTGATGGAGTTGAAATGCGTACTGAGATCGCAATCGGTTTTGATGGTAATTAAAATGCGACCTTGTGGCAACCACGCTAGCGCCTGACGGAGATTCTCACCGACCGCGCCGGTAATTTTATCGGCATTAGCGATCACGCCATCCAGACTGTCGTACAGTGTTAGCCATTTCAGCGCAGTCTTCGGGCCGCATTTCATTACGCCGGGGACGTTGTCCACTGTGTCGCCGATCAAGGTCAGGTAATCGATGATGCGATTTGGCGGAACGCCAAACTTCGCCAATACGCCAGCTTCATCGAGCTTTTCGTTGCTCATGGTATTGATCAGGCCGACGTTGGCATTCACCAGTTGCGCCATGTCTTTGTCGCCGGTCGAGACGATGGTTTTCAAACCTTGTTCCGATGCCGTTACTGCCAGCGTGCCGATCACGTCATCAGCTTCCACTCCCTCCACCATCAAGATAGGCCAACCCATCGCGAGTACCGCTTCATGGATAGGCAGGATTTGCTGGCGCAGATCGTCCGGCATTGGTGCGCGCTGGGCTTTATATTCTGGATACAGATCGTCGCGAAAGGTTTTGCCCTTGGCATCAAACACGCAAGCCATGTAGGCTGCCGGATAATCTTGGCGCAAGCGGCGTAACATATTAATCATGCCGTAGATGGCACCGGTTGGCTCACCTTGCGCATTGCGCAAATCGGGCATAGCATGGAATGCGCGGTACAGATAACTGGAACCATCGACTAATAACAGGGTTTTTTGCATATGGATGAGAGCCGAAAAAGAGTATTAAAGTTGCGCCAAATCGCCGACAGTGGCGGCGTTACTGCCTTGAGGGCACGTGAATCTTGGCATATGTTCACAATTATGGCAGAGTTTATCGAGTCTACCGAACGCCTCGCGTCAGTCCATCCGGCGGTAACAATTTTTGGTTCGGCCAGGATGAAACCGGAAAATCCGTATTACCTGATGTGCATGGATGTGGCGCGGCGCCTGTCTGATGCCGGGTTTGCCGTGATTTCTGGTGGTGGTTCCGGCATTATGGAAGCCGCGAACAAAGGCGCGTTTGAAGGCTTGTCAGCTTCCGTAGGGCTCAATATCGAATTGCCACACGAGCAAAAAAGCAATGCCTGGCAAAACATTTCACTGACCTTCAGACATTTTTTTGCGCGCAAGGTGGCGTTCGTCAAATACGCCGATGCTTATATAATTTTCCCTGGTGGCTTTGGCACCATGGACGAACTCAGTGAGGTTTTGTCGTTAATACAAACTGGTAAAACCCGGCATATACCCGTCATTCTAGTGGGAAGTAGTTTTTGGCGCGGCCTGCTGGATTGGATGAAATTGCAAATGGTCGACAATGGCATGATTGCCGCCGATGACTTGAATCTGCTACAGTTAATCGATGAACCTGCCAGTATTGTCGATGCGATTTTTGCGTATTACGAAGCGCACGATATCGAACCTTCGGAAGAAGAGCGGCAACGTATGTTGTATTTGTAAAATAATTATCCCTTCGAAAAAGATGAATAGAGATGCGCATGTCGCTTGCTAAAAATCGGGAATTACACCGAATCTTGTTGAGCCTGGTATTTTGCGCTTGCTTTGTTTTTCCAGCCTTGGCACTCGAAAAGGTGCGTTATCCGGTGAGCAGGTTTGCCGATATAGATAGCCATGACGATTACACGGTAGAGATGCTGCGTCTGGCGATTCAAAAATCCGGTGTTAACTTAAGCTTGCAGCCAGTGCGGACTGACTTAAATAAGATCCGCACTTTGGCTGAGCTGAAGGACGGAACTGCACTCGATGTGGTCTGGGGCGGCGCCTATAAAGAGCGTGAAGCGGCCATGCTGCCGATCAGAATTTGCCTGATGAAAGGCTTAATGGGCTGGCGCATACCTTTGGTGACCAAGAAAAATAGTCATATGTTCGCCAAAGTGGAGAACCTGAATGATTTGCGACAATTCACCGCAGGCCAAGGCTATCACTGGACCGATACGCAGGTCTTGCTTGCCTCCGGAATCAAAGTCGAGCGTTCTTACGAATTTGAATTTCTTTTTAGGATGCTGGAGGCAGGCCGTTTCGATTATTTCCCACGCTCCTTGATGGAAATCTGGAATGAATTTGATACGCATCAAGAAATGGATCTGGCGATCGATACGCACATCGTGATTCATTATCCCGCCGCATTCTATTTTTATGTGAAGAAAGGCAATAAGGAATTGGCCAGCATTATTCAGCGAGGATTGGAGGCAGCGATTAAAGATGGTTCGTTCGATAAATTATTTTATGCCTTCCATAAGAAAGAGATTATCAACGCCGGCCTTGAAAACAGAAAGGTGATCGAACTAAGCAATCCTTTCCTTACGCCGGAGACACCTTTAGCGCGCAAAGAACTGTGGTTCGGTATTAAAGACCTGAAAAAGATAGAACATTAGCAAACTTGTGCTTGGCCGCCCAACAAGTATCAATTTGTCTGTGAGAGCCTTGTCTGCTTTGTTACAATGAGGGCTCGTGAATCTGCTGTTGTGAGTGCTGTCATCCTTTTGGTAAAGTAAATCATATGAAATCCCTCGTAAAATCGTCGACTATCCTTGGCCTGGGCTTATTGCTTGGTTGTGCGTCTTTTGTGGCGCAAGCGCAAAGCACACCAGCCTCCACTCCACCAAAACTTGAGAAGATAGAAGAAGTGCCAGATTCTGGCATTACGATTAGCAAACCCGAGTCAAATAAAAACAAAACGGTCGAAAAGCGTGTTAACGGCAAAGTGACCGAAGTGCAGGTGAGGGCAGGCAAGAGTAATTACGTGGTGAAAGCCAATCCAGAAACTGGCAACGCGCCTAAAGGTAGCGTGCAGGGTGATGGCAACCGTGGCGCACAATGGTCGATTCTTGAGTTTGGCGGTAAAAAAGAGAGTAAAGAAGTTGAGACCATACCGACACTGCAGCCTGCGCCAGGTAGTTCCGCAACACCAGCTGCTTCAGCATCCGCGTCCGCATCCGCCAGCATGCCAAACAAAAAATAATTTATTCTTTCATTAAAAATGGCTGTATTTACACCGGTAACACTGGACGATCTGCGTCCATGGATGGCGCAGTTCCCACTTGGAAAAGCGCTGGCAATTAAGGGCATCTCTTC
>JAZJYB010000051.1:0-11323 GCA_040390685.1 Pseudomonadota bacterium
GCCAGCGTTCAATCTGAGCCAGGATCAAACTCTTCAGTTTAATCTCTGTTTTGTGTTCATTTCTGAACTCCGTTCTTTCGACCGGTGTCGCTCACTCAAATAACTGACAGTTCTTTCTATTACTAGAAAGTCCTATTTATTACTTTTGCGAACATTTGATATTTTTTAAGTTTAACCAAATGACCGAAATCATTTAGCCGCGCTCTTTATCAAGTGCCCACATTTATTGACTGTTAATTGTTAAAGATCTGTATTCTGTTTTACCTTCCAGAACTATCGGACTTCCCCGACCATTCCTTCCGTTTTGCTGCAAAGCGTTTTGTTTGCAGCAGAGAGATGAGATTATGCAGCACTTCCTGAAATCCGTCAACCCCTTCGTTTTACTGCGCTTGAATCTTTACTTCAATTCAAACCCGGGGGTTGCCTGCTTTCCTGCCACTTCCTTCACTCCGCCTCCCCGTCTGTTTCAACGGGAGGCGAATCATAGCAAAGAGTGGACTTCGTTGGCAAGGGATTTGGATAAATAATCCAATCCCCCCATTAATTAATAGTAAGGCGCCTCAATTCCTTCTTTTTCAAAAGCCCTGATTACTGCGGGCCGCTTAGACAGATGCTCGAGATATATGGCCAGATGAGGGCGAAGTTTTGCTGGTTTGCCCATCCCCCTAGTCCACCTGCACAACATGAACAAAAACGGATCTAATATCGTGAATTGTTCTCCAATAAAAAATCTGCCCATGGCTTTTTCACTATTTTCTTTCAGCACACCCTCCAAAATATCAAGCATGCCGCCAACGCGAATTTCTGCTTTTGTTTTTATTTGTGTGGCAGTAATTTCATCATCACAAAGACGGTCAGGGTAGAAATAAGTCAACAACTCCGCCTGCAAGGTATTCGTCATATACATCAGCCATTTATACAGATGCGCACGCTGCGGCGTACCCAACGCTGGCGCCAAATTTGCATCGGGATGCGTGTCGGCTAGGTGCAGGCAAATTGCGGCCGTTTCAAACAACACCAAATCGCCATCAACAAGAACAGGTATGCGTCCACTCGGATTTAACTTGAGATATTCTGGTGAGAGTTGTTCATTTTTAGCCCGATCAACAAGAACTAGCTCAAATGGCAAGCCAATTTCCTCAAGTATCATGTGCGGTGCTAAATTTGCATTGCCTGGTGAAAAATAAAGTTTCATTGATCCATCCTTTGTAAAATTTGTTTATCCCTTGGTTTTTGGCACTATGCCTGACAACAGTTAAAATAGCGTCTTATTTTGCCTTATGTAGACTAGGCAAATGATTTCATGTTTCTTTAAGTATTGACCACCATGCTCCGTCTCACTGACATACAACTCCCTCTCGACCATCCAGAAAGCGCCATCAAGGCTGCCATTCTGCAGAAACTTGCCATTGCAGAATCGGAATTGGTAAATTTTACAATTTTTCGACGCAGCTATGATGCAAGAAAGAAATCCGCCATTGTGCTGATCTATACTCTTGACGTCGAAACTAGCAAAAATGATCAACTGCTGAAACAATTTAGTGGCGCGCCAAACATTGGCGCTACCCCAGATACTAGCTATAAGTTCGTGACCCATGCTTCTGGCACAGACTTTAAGCGACCAGTCGTTATCGGCTTCGGTCCATGTGGTTTATTTGTCGCATTAATTTTAGCGCAAATGGGATTTCGCCCGATCGTTCTGGAGCGCGGCAAGGAAGTCCGGGAACGCACTAAGGACACTTGGGGACTTTGGCGTAAGCGTGAATTACAAGCTGAATCCAATGTTCAATTTGGTGAAGGAGGTGCCGGGACTTTCTCCGACGGAAAACTCTGGAGCCAAATCAAAGATCCAAAACACTATGGCCGCAAAGTGTTGGCCGAATTTGTTAAAGCCGGCGCGCCAGCAGAAATTATGTACGTCAGCAAACCGCATATCGGGACGTTCCGGCTAGTCAAAATGATAGAGGAAATGCGCACGAATATAGAGGCATTGGGCGGCGAAATTCGCTTTCAACAAAAAGTGACTGACTTTGATATTCAAAACGGAAAGATGCATGGCTTGACCATCAATGAGTCCGAATATCTTCCAGCCAGCCATGTCGTGCTCGCTATCGGCCACAGCGCCAGAGACACTTTCGAACTAGTTCATCAACGCGGCATTTATGTAGAGGCAAAACCATTTTCCATCGGGTTTCGCATTGAACATCCGCAATCTTTAATCGATCAGGCACGCTTTGGAACCAATGCGGGCAACAAGATTTTAGGCTCGGCCGATTACAAGTTGGTTCATCACGCGAAAAATGGCCGCTCGGTTTACAGTTTTTGCATGTGCCCAGGCGGCACGGTCGTTGCGGCGGCGTCTGAACCTGGCAGAGTCGTCACTAACGGCATGAGTCAATATTCGCGCAATGAACGCAACGCCAATAGCGCTATCGTAGTCGGCATTACACCAGCAGATTATCCTGAGCATGTTTTGGCAGGGATAGATTTGCAACGTAAATTGGAATCGCTTGCATATGAACTTGGCGGCAGAAATTACAACGCCCCCGGCCAATTAGTTGGTGATTTTCTGGCCAAACGTAGCTCGACCGAAATTGGCAGTGTGATTCCATCCTATCAGCCAGGCATTACCTTATGCGATCTGGCGGCGGCATTGCCTGACTATGCAATAGAGGCAATCCGAGAAGCTTTGCCTGCATTCGACAAGCAAATCAAAGGCTTCGCGATGAAGGACGCGATCATCACAGGAGTTGAGACCAGAACATCTTCACCGATACGCATCAAGCGTAACGACGATAATTTGCAAAGCATAAATACTGGTGGCTTATATCCGGCTGGTGAGGGTGCGGGCTATGCAGGCGGAATCTTATCGGCAGCTATAGATGGGATAAAAATAGCTGAAGCGGTAGCATTAAGTATTCAGAAAGAAAACAGTTAAAGATTCAAAACTATTTGATATGTCGCCTATCATTAAACCGTTTCGATATTCGACATATCAAATCTTAAAATCTTAATTCATCAAATCTTCCAGGCCTGCGCTTAGTTCAGCGATAGCCGGCATTTCATTCAACATCATTGCTTTGCTGACCTTTAATTTCTGCGCGATGTCAGAAGGAAAAGTCGCATCTAGCTCTTCTTTAGAATATTCATTTTCTTCGGCTCTGGCGCGCCACGCTGCAAGATGGATCACCGCCGCCATAGGATCAAAAACTGCTGCCTCCAATGGTTCAGGAAATCCTTTGATCACTGTCGAAAAGTTATCTGGAAAGCGCCAGCGCTTCGCAAGCTCTGCTCCGACATCAGAAAAGTTATAGCCAAATGAGGAATGCTCAACGCTTAGACGGCGAGAATCTAGAGGGCCGGCTATTTTATCTATTTGCAGGGTTTGTTCCGGCATTGCTGCATGCATCACAAGTTGCCCTATGGCGTGCATCAGGCCAACCGTAAATGCAAAATCCGAATTTGCCTTAATCTGCTTTGCCAGCCATTTCGCAATGACTGCCGTGTACATGCTATAGCGCCAGAACTGTTTCAGATCGACACCGGGCATTGCTTTAAACCCGCCCGTCAAACCACTGCTGATCACCAAGGTTCGCACTGTCATAAATCCCAGCATTAACACTGCGTCATCGACCGTACCGATACTTCTCGCAGCGTGATAATACGATGAATTCGCCAAACGCAACAACTTTGCACTCAAGACTTGATCGGCGGCCAATTTTCTGGCGATTTCATCTATCGAAACACTATCGTTATTAAAACTGTCTATTACCTCTTGCACTACCTTCGGAATTGTAGGTAGCGCATTTTGTTGCTGAAATAGTGAGTCGAAATTCATAGTTCATCTCCTTCTGTCAATACAACACGAGCATGTCAGCCGATTAGCGCTGACACGACTAAATTAAACAATTTACAAAGGCATTTCGAAACGGATAGGGAAGTCTTGAATTCATTTCCTTATCGAAAATAATACTCCGATAAGTAATGGAAAGGAATAATTTTTTAAACAGTAGAAAAATAGTCCGGAACTCTTCAAAAAATTAAAGCGTTTTTTGCCAGTAACCAACGTCTACCCATTGTTGATTCTTGAATCCGACCTGCTCAAAATGTGCCACTTTCTTTAAGCCCATTCTCTCATGTAGCTTGATACTTTTTTCATTTGGCAAGGCGATCCCAGCAATGACGGCATGCACGCCCAATGTCGCTAGCTGATCCAATAAATGTGAGTACAAGCTCGCGCCGTAACCTTTACCGATAGAGTTTGAAGAAAGGTAGACGGATATTTCAACAGAAAAACGATACGCTGAACGGGCGCGCCATTTGGTCGCGTAAGCGTAACCATCAACGATCCCTTCATTCTCTATGACCAGCCAAGGAAGAGTCTCGGTGACATCGACTATACGTCGGCTCATTTCAGAAGGGGCTACGTCTTCCTCCTCGAAAGAAATACTAGTATTTTGAACATAATGATTATAGATTGCGCAAATTGCTTCTGCGTCTTCAGAATTAACGGGGCGAATTTTTGACATGTGAATTAGTCGTCCTTGACTCCATCGATTCCCAATTCCTGGATTTTTCTAGTGATGGTGTTACGCCCTATTCCCAAGCGAATCGCGGCTTCGTTTTTGCGGCCATGCGTATGCTTGAGCGCCGCCTTAATTACTATCGACTCAAAACTCCGGCCTAATTTATCGATGACCTCAGTTTCCCCTTGAGCCAACATGGCAGAGGCTTCTGCCTCCAATAAAGTCATCCAGTTTCCATTCGATTGTAAATGCGCATTATTGGGCGCTACGGAAGCACCATCGACCACAGTATTAATTGCGGAGCTTTCGCGATTTTGCGAAGTCAGTGCCTGCACCGACGAACTATGGGAAGCTAGATCTGCATCGGTGATTTCAGTGGACTGTGTTAAATCCTGTGGCAAATCGAAAACTTCAACCGTTTGCCCCGGTGCCATAACCGTAATCCAATTACACAAATTCTCTAGTTGCCTGACATTTCCAGGAAATTCCAAGCCAGATAAAAAATTCAGGGCTGGCTCGGAAATGCGCTTTACTTCTACTCCCAGTTGCTTCGCACTTTGATTTAAGAAAAACTTGGTAAGAATAGGAATATCTTCTCTTCGTTCGCGCAGGCTCGGCAGGCGCAAACGAATGACGTTCAGTCGATGATATAGGTCTTCGCGAAACAAGCCATCCTTCACTCTCGCCTCTAAATTCTGGTGTGTGGCAGCGATTACCCGCACATTGGCTTTCATCGGTTGATGGCCACCAACCCGGTAAAAATGACCATCAGAAAGCACACGCAATAACCTTGTTTGCAAATCAAAAGGCATGTCGCCGATTTCATCGAGGAAAAGCGTGCCGCCTTCTGCTTGTTCGAAGCGGCCCCGGCGAGTCGCCTGTGCGCCAGTGAAGGCACCACGCTCATGGCCAAATAATTCAGACTCCAACAAATCCTTTGGAATTGCGGCGGTGTTTAAGGCAATGAACGGTTGCGCCGAACGCGGGCTGTGTTTATGCAATGCGCGCGCCACCAACTCTTTACCGCTGCCGGATTCGCCGGTGATGAGTACCGTGACATTCGACTGAGACAAACGACCAATCGCCCTGAAGACATCCTGCATCGCAGGTGCCTGCCCAAGAATTTCTGGCGTCTCAGAGCTGCTTTGCTCTACGTTTGCTTCACGCAGACTTTCGTCCATCGCACGCCGGATCAACTCAACCGCTTTGCCGAGATCAAACGGCTTGGCTAGATATTCAAATGCACCGCCCTGAAATGCAGCAACGGCAGAATCAAGATCAGAAAACGCCGTCATGATGATGACTGGCAAACCGGGATATTTCGCCTTCACTGTTTGCAGCAACTCCAGGCCAGAAGCGCCATGCATACGGATATCCGACACCAATACTTGTGGCGTATCAGTTTGCAATGCCGCCATCGCATCGCGCGCATTAGTGAAACTTCGTGTGGCAAGATTTTCGCGCGCCAGTGCCTTTTCTAATACCCAACGAATCGAATCGTCATCATCCACTATCCAAATTGGTTTCATATTTTTCTTTACATTCCGTAGCGGTTTTTATTTAGGTATGAAGAGAGTGGAGATACTGATCATAGCGATTTTCTCTTCACATTATTGTTAAGGAAGCGGAATTAAAATTCTGAAATCTGTACATTCCGGCCGACTCTCACACTCGATCACACCCAAATGTTGTTCGATGAAAGTTTGCGCCAGCGTCAAGCCTAATCCGCTTCCGCCATCTCTTCCCGAAACTAGTGGGTAAAAAATACGGTGCCGGATTTCAGCCGGAATACCAGGTCCGTTATCGACTATATGCAATTCTAATGCCAGCCTGTAACGGATCTTGGCGAGCGTGATCTGACGCAGCACTCTGGTCTTGAATACGAGTTCGGCATCACCTTTTTTTATGCGTTCGCTGAGCGCCTGCGCAGCGTTGTGCGCGATGTTAAGTACGGTTTGTATCAGTTGCTCCTTATCGCCACGAAACTCTGGAATCGACAAATCATAATCTCGCTTGATCATCAAGCCATGCGGAAACTCGGCTACGATCAGGCTTCGTACCCGTTCGCATACTTCATGAATATTCACGTCGCCAACGATATGCGGCAATCTATGCGGCGCCAGCAAACGATCAACCAAAGTCTGCAATCGATCCGCCTCTTTGATAATGACCTGGGTATATTCGCGCAATTCTTTCAAATGGCGTTCGGGCAATTCCATCTCAAGCAATTGAGCCGCGCCACGTATTCCACCTAGAGGATTTTTGATTTCATGGGCAAGATTGCGTATCAACTCCTTGTTTGCCTTACTCTGGTCGAGCATGCGCTCTTCCCGATCGAGCTTTAACTGCTGTACGTTCTCGCGCAACTCAATCAAAACCGGGGTCTCTGGATTATCGAGCGCGGTCACAATGCTATGAACATGGAGCGAATCTCGCCCACTTCTTTCCAATGTCAAATCCTGGCGCTTATCGGCAAATTGATGCGCTACTGCTTGATGAAACACATCCAATAGTTCATCGCCATTCAAAAATAGGTCTGTCAGCTTTTGCTGCGCCAGTGATTTGAGCGAACTATCCAATAAATTTTCAGCTGCCGCGTTGGCATACATGATGCAGCCATCGGCATCCAGAATGATTACCGCCGATGTCAGCAAGTCTAGGCCAGAGTAGGAGGTGATTGATGTTTTCAAAATAATGGATAAAAAAAAGGCCGCATACAGCGACCTTAGCATGCAAGCATCATGCCCGGTTTAAACTTAACACATCCGCACTCATTTCAAATTTCCAACTTCCCTATTTAGTGCTTCGATGTTCTTTTCGGTGCGACTAATGTCTTCTTTCATCAATGTGGTGCGTTCCTGATATTTTGCAAAATTCTTTTCACCGCCCTGCCGTTCAGGTTCACCATTGTTATATTCTTTTTTTAAGTTAGCTAACTTCTGCTCTTCTGTCTTTAGTTCATCCAACAAAATCTGCTTACGATCAGCATCGCGCGCTTTCTGCGTGGAGTCGTCGACTTTGGGAAAGCCGGATGGACTTGCCACCGGCTTTTTTGCCACTGGCGTAGGAGCAGGGATGATATTAATGCCAGGCAGGTCAACTTTTTTACACCCCTTAGTCGCGCCGGTATTTTTATATTCTTTCTTGCCGTTCTCATCCACGCACAAAAATACGTCTGATTGCGCATACGCATATCCAGACAAAAGGGAAAAGAGAAATAGTCCGCTAAATAATCGATTCATGATCAGGTCATATTGTCACTAACAGGCTTAGTGTATGCCATGAAGCGCTTTAGCACAATTACAACGAAGAAATCAATTCGTCTAGAAACAAAAAAGCGGGGCTTCCCCCGCTTTTTTTGCTTACTTCGTAATCTGGTTGATAGATTACAAAGAGTAGTACATGTCGAACTCAGCTGGGTGCGTAGTCATACGCATGCGCTGTACGTCTTGCATTTTCAATTCCAGATAGGCATCGATCATGCTGTCGCTAAACACGCCGCCACGAGTCAGGAACTCACGGTCTTTGTTCAAGGCATCCAAAGCTTCTTCCAAAGACGCGCACACTGTTGGGATCAAGGCGTCTTCTTCTGGTGGCAAATGGTACAGATCTTTAGAGGCTGCTTCACCCGGATGAATCTTGTTCTGAACGCCGTCCAGACCCGCCATCATCAATGCGGAGAAGCACAGGTAAGGATTCGCCAGTGGATCTGGGAAACGCGCTTCAACGCGACGACCTTTAGGGTTCGCAACGTAAGGAATACGGATAGAAGCCGAACGGTTTTTAGCAGAGTACGCCAATTTAACCGGAGCTTCGTAGCCTGGAACCAAACGCTTGTACGAGTTAGTACCTGGATTTGTGATCGCGTTCAATGCCTTGGCATGCTTGATGATACCGCCGATGTAATACAGGGCGAAATCCGACAAACCTGCATAGCCGTCACCTGCGAACAGGTTCTTGCCATCTTTCCAGATTGATTGATGGACGTGCATACCAGAACCGTTGTCGCCAACGATAGGCTTAGGCATAAAAGTCGCTGTCTTGCCGTAGGTATGAGCCACGTTCCAGACTACGTATTTCAAGTTTTGCGTCCAGTCAGCACGCTCGACCAAGGTCGAGAATTTAGTGCCGATTTCATTTTGACCGGCGCCGGCAACTTCATGGTGATGCACTTCAACTGGGATGCCTAGGGATTCCAGAATCAAGCACATTTCTGAGCGCATATCTTGGAAACTATCGACTGGTGGCACTGGGAAGTAGCCGCCTTTAACTGTTGGGCGATGGCCTGAATTACCGCCTTCGATATCTTTACCAGTGCTCCATGAAGCCTCGTCAGAACCGATCTTAACGAAACAGCCAGACATGTCGATTTTCCATTTAACACTGTCGAAAATGAAAAATTCTGGTTCCGGGCCGAAGTAAGCGGTATCGCCGAGACCGGAAGACTTCAAATAGGCTTCAGCGCGTCGTGCGATAGAACGAGGATCGCGGTCATAACCTTTGCCGTCGGTTGGCTCAATCACGTCACATTGCATAAACAATGTAGTTTCTTCCATGAAAGGATCGATATTTGCAGTATTTGGATCTGGAAT
Organism: Pseudomonadota bacterium; assembly: GCA_040390685.1. Classification (GTDB taxonomy): domain Bacteria; phylum Pseudomonadota; class Gammaproteobacteria; order Burkholderiales; family Burkholderiaceae_D; genus Undibacterium. Next base: position 9,119 of record JAZJYB010000051.1, read on the forward strand.
CAACAACATATCGGATGATTCGATGCCTTTCCAGCCGGCGATAGATGAACCGTCAAAAGCGTGACCAGATTCGAACTTATCAATATCAAAATGGGAAACTGGCACAGTGACGTGCTGTTCTTTGCCTCGGGTATCAGTAAAACGGAAATCAACGAATTTAACTTCGTTGTCTTTTGCCATTTTCAAAACTTCTGCGGCTGTCATTGCCATGTAAAACTCCTCAAATAGATCTAAAAATAAATTCGAAAATTGCTGAGCCGTCTGCTAGCCGGCCTGCCAATAATGCTACACACATGCTTTTCTGGACTATGGTGAATGAAACTGACAGCAGAACTCAATTAATGATGATAGCAGAATTCATGCCATCTTCAAGTACGAACAAATCTGGTCTTGATACAGGCTAAGTCCATGATTTTTGAACTATTTTGATTGAAAAATTAACAAAAGAATAAAATCATATAATAAATAGGATGCACGCAAATAGTGCAAAAATTTAAGTTGCACCAAAATAGATCGCTTGTATTTAAAATACTTTATTTGCGCATTATTTTGGTGCATGCATAAGTACTTGTTATTTTATTTACTTTTCGTTCTTATTCTGATTTAACTTTGTCTGTTCCCAACGTAAAATCATAATACTGAGATAGCACTTTACTTATTTACTTACTATTTATCACAGCAAAATTTATCAATATATATCTACCAGCCCACTCTCAATGATTCCAATTTTCCCAGCCGCACCAAGCAAAGAGTTCAAACGCAAGCAAACCAAAGGTCGGCAGACCGATGCTGCTGTGCTGGCAGAAGTTCGCACTCTGCTTGGTGATTCGTCGCGGCAGAAAGATTTATTGATCGAGCATCTGCATACCATTAACGATCATCTTGGCCATCTTCCGGTTGCGCATCTGACTGCGCTGGCTCAGGAGATGCGGCTGGCGCAAACTGAAGTTTTTGAGGTGGCCAGTTTTTATCATCACTTCACCATTACCAAAGAAAATGAAACGGCGCCGCCAAGCACCACATTAAGAGTTTGCGATAGCCTCTCCTGTGAAATGGCTGGCTCGCTGCAACTCTTTGACACTCTCAAAAATACATTAGCGCCAAATGTGCAAATTCAGCGTGTGCCTTGCGTAGGCCGTTGTGGACAAGCGCCCGCCGCCATATTTGGCCAACATGCTTTGCCAAATGCCAATCTAGCCACTATTAATAAGGCAATTGCTGACAAGGATATTCATGCTGAGGTTTTAGGGCACATTGATTACCCGAGTTACCAAGCTCAAGGTGGTTATCAAGAATTAAAAAAATGCCATGAAGGCCAAAGCACTCGCGAATCACTCTTCAAGACCATGGAAGACTCAGGCCTGCGCGGTTTAGGTGGCGCTGGCTTCCCGGCCGGGCGCAAATGGCGCATCGTCGCGGCAGAAGCGGCGCCGCGTCTCATGGCGGTGAATATTGATGAGGGCGAGCCAGGGACATTTAAAGACCGCACTTACCTTGAGCGTGATCCACACCGTTTTATTGAAGGCATGTTGATCGCAGCCTGGGCTGTAGGTATAGCAGAAATTTATATCTATCTGCGCGACGAATACCATGCTTGTCGCGTCATGCTGCAAGCCGAGTTGGATAAATTAGAGTTGGCGCCACCGGTAGCAAATCTGCCAAAAATCCATTTGCGGCGTGGTGCCGGTGCGTATATCTGCGGTGAAGAATCGGCCATGATCGAGTCGATCGAGGGCAAGCGTGGCCTGCCGCGCTTGCGCCCGCCTTACGTCGCACAAATCGGTCTATTTAATCGCCCGACTTTAGAACACAATTTTGAAACCCTGTATTGGGTGCCCGACTTATTGCAAAAAGGCGCGGCTTGGTTTGCCGGACATGGGCGTAACGGGCGTAAGGGTTTACGTTCGTTTTCGGTCTCTGGCCGCGTCAACAAACCAGGCGTATATCTGGCACCGGCAGGGATTTCTGTCGCCGAGTTAATCGAGGAGTATTGCGGCGGTATGCAGGCAGGCCACACCTTATATGCCTACTTGCCGGGTGGCGCTTCTGGCGGCATCCTGCCCGCCTCGCTGAGTCATCTGCCGCTTGATTTTGATACCTTGCAGCCGTATGGATGTTTCATTGGCTCGGCCGCTATTATCGTGCTGTCGCAACAAGATACTGCGGTCGCAGCGGCACGCAATACCATGGCATTCTTCAAGCATG
>JAZJYB010000052.1:0-3484 GCA_040390685.1 Pseudomonadota bacterium
AAGCGAATCATTAACTTACGAACACCTGATGTGAAAACGTTGGGACACTACTGATGTTGCGCCTAATCTTACGGTTACTGTGGGTGGCAAGATACTGGGGCACATCCGGTAGCAAAGGTAGGGTGCGTCACACGCACCAATTCCAAATCGTAAAAATCTCGCCGTTGTTTTTGGCCTTGAGAATTCCGCTTCTGAGCTGCCGTTTGTGCATGGCAGAAAATGGATAAAAAATGAACGCTGTCTGAGCCGCAGGCGAGTTTCGTTCATTTTCCATTTTTTGACCTGCACAAGCGGGCACCCAAGGGCAGCGAAGCGCGGTCGCCTTCTTTTGCTTACATTTTCTTGGCGAAGCAAGAAAAGTGAGTAGCTGCCGGTCTACCACCGGCCGGTAATCTAAAAATAACGACAGAACGCCATTCAAAACCGAACATTTAACGATACTGGATTCCCGCCAAAAGCATGCTGGAATGACGATAATATGAGTACGATTATTTGCAGCGCCGCCCCCCCATCCTAGCCTTCCCCCTCAAAAGGGGAAGGGACTCAAGCCCGTCGGAAGGCGCTGCGCTTTTCCGACCTACTTACGATGACTACGCTATGGCGCAACTACCTGCCGCTGCTGAAATACCGCTAGGTCGGCCTCAAAGATATCGGATATCCGACTCCGTATCCTTGCGCAAAATCCACTCCGATCTCGCGCAATATGTTTAATATTCCCTCGTTCTCGACAAACTCGGCGATGGTCTGCAAGCCCATGACGTGGCCGATATTATTGATGGCAGTGACCATGGCCAAGTCCACGGTATCGGTCTCGATGTCCTTCACAAAGCAGCCGTCAATTTTTAAAAAATTCACTGGCAGGTGTTTCAGATACGCGAATGAAGACATGCCGCTGCCAAAATCATCGAGGGCGAATTTGCAGCCTTTTTCTTTCAGGGCAAGAATAAATGCCCGGGCATTCAAAAGATTGGCTATGGCGGCAGTTTCGGTAATTTCAAAACAGATGCTCTCGGGGCGCACTCCAGAGCTGCGCAGTTGCTCGCAGATGAACAGCAAGATTTTTTCATCGTTCAAGCTGCTACCGGACAAATTGATCGAGTACAGCGAATTCGCGCCGTGCGGTAAGCTGGCGATATGCTCAAAGGCCGTGCGGATCACCCAACGGTCTATTTCTGCCATCAAGCCATACCGTTCCGCCGCCGGAAGAAAGGCCATGGGAGGGATAATCTCCCCTTCTTCGTTGACTAGCCTTAGCAGCATTTCTACGTGTTCATGGTAGGGCTCTGCGCCATTCAACGCGATAATTTTTTGTACATGCAGTACCAGGCGATTTTGTTCCAGCGCGCTGTAGATTTTGCTGTACCAGTCGAGCTCGCCATGGCGCTTATTCATCGCATGATCATCGGCCTGATACACGTGGATGCGGTTGCGCCCGAGGTCTTTCGCGGTATAGCAGGCGGAATCAGCGATCCTTAAGATCTCAGTCATACCCTTACGTTCTGCGCCATGTCCGCCAAAATTCACCAGGCCAATGCTGACGCTGACAGGGAAGGTTTTATCCTCCCAGACAAAATGAAAATCGCTGATGATATTTCTGAGATTTTCTGCAATTTGCATCGCATAATACGCCGGGCAGATTTCTAGCAGCACACCGAATTCATCACCACCCAAGCGCGCCAGCGTATCGTTGGCCCGCAAGCTCATGCGCAGCAGGCCAGTAATCTGGCGCAGCAATTCATCGCCTGCACTATGGCCGCAAGTGTCATTGACGATCTTAAACTGGTCCAGATCCAGATAGGCGATGGCATTTTGCTCGCCGCTGGCGCTTTGGATCGCGTTTTCCAGCCGGCGCTCAAATTCACGGCGATTCACCAGGTCGGTCAGCGCATCATGGGTGGCCTGATAAGTCATCTCGTCGGCCAGGCGACGCGCGTCGCTGACATCATGAAAAACTAACACGGCGCCGATAATTTCATTGTTGCGGTCACGCATCGGGGCGGTCGTGTCTTCTATCGAAAACACCGTGCCTTGCTTGCTGACCAGGGCGCTGTGATGGGCCTGGCCGCTAATCTCTCCGGTACGCAAGGTGAGCTCTATCGGCGATGGTGCAGTTTGCCCGGTTTCTTCGTTCATCAAGACCAGTATCTTGGCTGCCGGCTGGCCGCAGGCTTCCGCCAAAGTCCAGCCAGTCTTCTGTTCCGCGACCGGATTGAGGTAGGTGACGTGGCCCATTTTATCGGTCGTGATGACACCATCGCCGATGGAGTTTAAGGTCACCTCCAGGCGTTGCTTTTCTTCGAATAACTCGACCGCCCTGACTTCCAGCTCTTGCTTGCCCGTTTCCATTTTTGCGTAGGCAAGTGCCAGCAGATTCTCGCTGATTTTCAGGCGCGTTTCAACATTATGCCGTTCCAATGCCATCTGTATGGTAGCGTGCAGTTCACGCTCGGAAAACGGTTTGACCAGGTAGCCATACGGCTGGGTCGCCTTGGCTCTTTGCAAGGTCTTTTCCTCTGAATAGGCGGTCAGGTAAATCACCGGCACATCCAATTTCGCGGCCGTATCGATACCGTCGATGTTGCCAGAAATATTGATGTCCATCAGCACGATATGTGGATAGGTTTCGTTGACCGCCTGGATTGCCTGATCATGCGAAGCCGCCACCCGCGGTACCTCATAACCCAAGCGCACCAGGCGACGTTGCAAATCCAGCGCCACGATTCCTTCATCTTCTACTATCAATACGCGTGAGGACATTTGCTACCTCTTTTCAATGGTCTATCAGTGGAAATTCAAGAGAAAATTGGGTTGGATTGCGGCGTCGTATCGTCAAGGTGCCTTCGAGTTGTCTTGCCAGCAGGCTGACCAGGCGGAGCCCCAAAGATTCGACCTGATCAATATTCAGGTCGTCGGAAATACCTACGCCAGTGTCACTGATGACCAGCAGGATTTGCTTCCCTTCACGCGCTGACAGGCTCACGCTGATCTCACCGTACTGGCCTTCTGCAAAAGCGTGTTTTAAGGCATTCGTGATGAGCTCATTAATCAGCAAACCGCAAGGAATCGCGGAATTGATCGGCAAATACACGGATCCGGCATCTATCTTTAACTTGATACGCTCGGCCTCGACACTGTAGGAATCTATCAGCGTCGGCACCAGGGCATCGAGGAATTCACCAAAATCGACACGCGCAAAATTATTCGATTGGTATAGCGTCTGATGGATCAGCGCCATCGACTGGATACGGTTCTGGCTATCCATCAACATGCCTTTTACCGCCTCATCGCTAATCAACGACGATTGCAGGCTGAGCAGACTATGTACTACTTGCAGATTATTTTTTACCCGGTGATGTATTTCTCCGAGCAGCAAGTCTTTTTCTTTCAATGCCTCTTGAATCCTGCTCTCTTTTTGCTTGCGGTCTGAGATATCAACGATCGACGATAGCACCATCATACCTTCGTCAGTTTCAATCGGATTAAG
>JAZJYB010000053.1:0-7214 GCA_040390685.1 Pseudomonadota bacterium
GCTGCGTAAAATGGATGAGGCGATTGCGGCAAAATATGACGCTATCGTTATTTCACCACTCAGTATGACGGCGAATAATTCGTCGATTGCCAAGGCTCGCGCTCAGGGAATTCCTGTGTTCGAACTGGCCAATGATAGTAACAGCGATGATTTGACTATTAAGGTAACGACCTCGCTAAAAAGCATGGGAGTTGATGCCACTCAGTGGGTGATTCGTGATGCGCAAAAACGCGGATTAAAAACAATTTATATTGCGCTATTGCCGGGACCATCTGACGCGGGTTGGGTCAAGGGCGAAGTCGAAGGCACCCGGGATGCTGCTCTAAAGGCGCCGATCAAAGTCAATATTTTGGATGTCAAATACGGCGATAGTGACAGAATCGGTCAGTCCCAATTGGCAGCGCAATTATTGGCTGAACACGGTAAAAATCTCGATTACATTCTGGGCTGCAGCGGATGCGCGCCAGCCGCTATTTTGCCAACGAAGGAGTCGGGATTGCAAACCAAAATAAAGATTGTTTCCTACGATTTAACCAGGGAGGTTGCTGACTTTATTCGCAAAGGTGATATCGTGGCATCAGCCGATACCAAGGGCGTGAGCCAGGCCAGGGTGACGATCAACGCCGCGGTAAATTTTCTTGAAAAGAGGACCAAAGAAGTGCCACATACTATTTTGATCAAATTGGGTTTGGTTGATCAAAACACATATGCCAAATATGAATTTGATACATCAACCGCACCGGCTGCGTATGTCCCTGTACTTTCTTATGCGCCGGATGTCGTGAAGTAAAGTAAAAGAGATAATCTAAACATGAGAATTCGCTTTCTAAGAGATAAACTTTTGCTCAGTGTTGTGGCCATCAGCATGATGGTGGCGCTGGCTTCGATGCTTGCAGTTTCATTTGTCATACGCCAGCAACATCTGGATCAGTCGAGTGCGCTATTGCATAAGGCATCGAGAATTATCAATGACAGCCTCGATGAGCGCAAAGAAAATCAGCTGATCGCCACGCGTAGATTGGCGACGCAAAATAACCTCGGCTCGACTATCTGGTATCTGGCGCAATATGCGCAATCCGACGTCGATCGAGAGACTTTGTTTACTACCTATCAGCAATTGGTCAGAGATACTTATAAGTTGGGGCGAACTGCCAGGTTTTCTAAAACGGCTATCTATGATGCATTAGGCAATCTGGCTTCATTTGCCTTGCTTGATCATAGTGATGAATTGGTCGGATTTGTGGATCGCTTCCCCAGCCCTATGTTTCAAGTTTTTTCTTTGAAAAATGGCGATGAAATCAGCAAAAAAACACTCACTTCAACTGCCTCTGTAGCAAAAATAAATTTGAATTTTGCTTCGCCTATGCCAAATCAGGAAAGTGTTCACTACGCTGTTGTGGATGGATTTTTGGCCATCGAAAGTCATGTTCCAATTTTGGATCTGGCGTTTGATGCGGCCACAGGGAAGCAGGAGATTAAGCAACTCGGTCTAGTTGTCAGCGTGCAGCCCTTAGATCAATTGCTGGTCGATCAATTGTCGCGTTTGACCGATATTAAAATCAATATTTTTACGCCTAAGGGTTATAGCTACGGCAATTTGGCGAATTATCGTTTGCCAGACTGGCGCGGTGTGCAAACGACCATCACCTTGAAAAACACTGAAATGGCCTTTAACCAAATTGTCGTCGATGGCGAAGGCTTTTATCAAAGCTTGATCCCACTGTTCTCTGAGCAACAAGTCGTCGGCACTATCGTGGGCTTGCATTCAAAGAATATTGTGCAAAGAGACACCTGGCAGATGATACAAATTTTGGGCTTGATTGCACTCGCCTGCCAGGTACTGATTTTTCCGTTTGCATGGTATTTTGCGAACTCGATTTCACAACCGCTGACCACTCTGGGTCGTGTTTTTCGCGGTGTCGCTAGTGGGAAAAATGTCGATACCATGAATGAAGAGCTCAACGAGCTCGCCAAAGTCGGGCCTGAGGATGAACTCGGGGATTTAACGCAAAGTTTTATCATGATGGTCGATACCATCAAACAAAAAATAAAACAAATCAACGAGATTAATTCTTCTCTCGAGAACCGGGTTGAAGAGAGTATTGCGCAATTGCGCACCGCCAACGCAGAGTTAGGGCGCCTGGCAAATATTGACGCCCTCACGAACTTGTGCAATCGCCGCGCTTTCTTTGAGATTGCCAATCTGGCCACCGCGCAAACCAAACGATCGAATCGGGACTTAACGCTGATCATGCTTGATGTCGATAACTTTAAATCTATCAACGACCGCTTCGGTCATCCCGTGGGTGATGAGGTGTTGCGGCAGATAGGCGTTTGTTTAAGCAAGACCGCCAGGGAGAGTGATACCCCGGCACGCTATGGCGGAGAAGAATTCGTGGTACTTGCGGTAGATACAGATTTGGCGGAGGGTATCGTGTTGGCAGAACGAATTCGTTCGGCGCTAAAGACAATTGCGCTCCATGTGGATTTCCAAAGCATCAATCCAACCGCGAGCATGGGAGTCGCTTGTTTGCGCCACGACGAAAGCTTTGAACAGCTTTGCGCACGCGCTGATGCAGCTATGTATCTGGCAAAAAATGCCGGGCGCGATCAGGTGGTTGAGGCGATATGACTTGCGGATTATGCGATATGATCTAACCGAAATTGGTAAAATTGCATCCTAATTAAATCAAAGTTACAACAATGGAACGCAACTTAAGATCATGAATGATCTTCGGGGTATTTTGCCTCAGGCCTGATTGCAGATTTAATAAGTATGATCGTCAAAATAGTTCAGACCCTGATCGATATAGCGCTACAACACACAAAATATACCAAGACGACTTAAGCTGTCCTGCAAAAACTTGTGAAAAACCTTTATAATTCAGGGTTTTACAAGATTTTTTGGATTACTAAGATGCCTATTTATGCTTACCGTTGCGAAGAATGTGGATTTGCCAAGGACGTGTTGCAAAAAATGTCTGATGAGCCGCTCACAGTCTGCCTTGAATGTGGCAAGCCTAGTTTCAAAAAACAAGTGACTGCCGCTGGTTTCCAGCTAAAGGGATCGGGTTGGTACGTCACTGATTTTCGCGATGGCAAAGCTGGTGCGGGTACCAACACCGTTGCTCCTGCAACCGGGTCTGCAAATGAGTCGGCAAGTGAATCTGCGAGCGCATCGAGTACTGGTTCAGGCGATGCAGCTCCAACCAGCTCTGCTGCACCAGCAAGCCCGGCACCTGCAAGCAAATCGGTAAGTCCCGATACCAAGGCAGCTTGATACTGCCAAGTATTTTTATGAGGAAAAATGAGACGCCATGCGTAAATATTTCATTACAGGCTTGTTGATTTTAGTGCCTTTGGCGATCACGCTGTGGGTTTTGCACGCGGTCATTAGCACGATGGATCAATCCCTGCTGTTATTGCCAGAACAATGGCGGCCAGAGAAATTGGTCGGCTTTAAGGTTTTGGGTATAGGCACGATACTCACTCTGGGCATCGTTTTTGTGACAGGCTTGCTGGCGCAAAATTTTGTCGGGAATATGGTGATCGGCGCCTGGGAAGCCTTATTAAAACGCATCCCTATCGTGAGTTCAATTTATTCCAGCGTGAAACAGGTTTCAGATACCTTGTTCTCGTCAACTGGCAATGCGTTCAGTAAGGCCTTGCTGGTGCAGTATCCGCGCGAAGGTGCCTGGACCATTGCGTTTTTGACCGGGATACCAGGTGGTGATGTGGCCAATCATCTGCATGGTGACTACATCAGCATTTATGTGCCGACCACGCCAAACCCGACTTCAGGCTTTTTTCTGATGGTGCCAAGAGCCGACACTATCGAGCTCGATATGAGTGTCGATGCAGCGCTCAAGTATGTGGTGTCGATGGGTGTGGTTGCTCCGGATCAAGCGCCAGCAGAGAACAAATAAGCGCTGAAATAGCGCAAAATTCAAGATTAATTTAACTTCACATATTTAATTAAAGACAGGTAAGAAATTATGTCCATGCGTACTAACTATTGCGGCCTCACTAACGAGGAATTACTTGGTCAAACCGTCAGCCTATGCGGCTGGGTACACCGTCGTCGTGACCATGGCGGCGTGATTTTTATTGACTTGCGTGACCGTGAAGGTCTGGTGCAGATCGTCTGCAATCCAGAAAATGTCGCCGTATTTAAAGCTGCCGAAGCGGTCCGCAATGAATTCTGTTTGCGCGTTACCGGTGTGGTGCGCCCGCGCCCGGATGGCACAGTCAATGCCAATCTCAAGTCAGGCAAGATCGAAGTGGTCTGCGACAATCTGGAAGTCTTGAACGCATCGGTGACGCCACCGTTCCAGCTTGATGATGACAACTTGTCCGAAACCACTCGCCTGACCCATCGCGTGTTGGATTTGCGCCGTCCGCAAATGCAAAACAATATGCGCCTGCGTTACAAGGTGACAATGGAAGTGCGTAAGTTCCTCGATGCACATGGTTTCATCGATATCGAGACACCGATGCTGACCAAATCAACGCCAGAAGGCGCACGTGATTATTTGGTACCTTCGCGCGTCAACGCCGGTGAATTTTTCGCCCTGCCGCAATCGCCGCAGTTGTTCAAGCAACTCCTGATGGTGGCTAACTTTGACCGTTATTACCAGATCGTAAAATGTTTCCGCGATGAAGATCTGCGTGCTGACCGCCAGCCAGAATTTACCCAGATCGATTGCGAAACTTCTTTCATGTCCGAGCAAGAAATCCGCGATATGTTTGAAGAAATGATACGTCTGGTATTTAAAAATACCCTGAATATTGAATTGCCAAATCCTTTCCCTGTGATGGATTATTTTGAAGCCATGGGTCTGTATGGTTCGGATAAGCCAGACATGCGCGTCAAGCTGCAATTTACTGATCTGACTGAAGTCATGAAAGACGTAGACTTCAAAGTCTTCTCTGGCGCCGCTAATATGGTGAATGGCCGCGTGGTCGGGATGCGCGTACCAGGCGGTGCAAATATGCCACGTTCCGAGATCGATGCATACACCCAGTTCGTCGCGATTTACGGCGCCAAGGGTCTGGCTTACATCAAGGTCAACGAAGTCGCTAAAGGCCGCGATGGCTTGCAATCACCTATCGTCAAAAATCTGCATGATGCTGCCTTGGCGCAGATACTTGCACTGACAGGCGCACAAGATGGCGACCTGATTTTCTTCGGCGCTGATAAAGCTAAAATCGTCAATGACGCGATCGGCGCTTTGCGCGTTAAAGTCGGCCATAGCGAATTCGGCAAGAACAACGGTCTGTTTGACGACGTCTGGAAACCGCTCTGGGTCATCGATTTTCCTATGTTTGAATACGATGAAGCGAATGATCGCTGGTCAGCTACACACCATCCTTTCACCGCGCCAAAAGACGGTCATGAAGATCTGATGGAAAGCGATCCGGGCAATTGCATCTCCAAGGCTTACGATATGGTCTTGAACGGATGGGAACTTGGCGGCGGTTCAGTGCGTATCCACCGCGCCGATGTACAAAGCAAGGTGTTCCGCGCCCTGAAGATCGATGAGGAGGAAGCGCAATTGAAATTCGGTTTCCTGCTCGATGCATTGCAATACGGCGCGCCACCGCATGGTGGTCTGGCCTTTGGCCTGGATCGCATTGTCACCATGATGACCGGTGCAGAATCTATCCGTGACGTCATCGCCTTCCCGAAAACCCAGCGTGCCCAGTGCTTGCTGACACAAGCGCCGTCGCCAGTGGATGAAAAGCAATTGCGCGAATTGCATATCCGTCTGCGTGCTGCGGAGCCAGTGATCAAGTCTTGATTAGCTTTATATTCTAGCCAAGAAAGCGCGGTTTTTCCGCGCTTTTTTTTCGTCGGAACTTATTGCTGCACATACTCTTGCGTTTTGTCGTGTTTTCATTCCTCGCATGATCTATTGGAACGTTGAAATGGTAATATGGTTTTCTAATCAATTCCCAAGCTTGAAGATAGGTTTGTTAAAGCATGAATTTCAAAATTCCCGAATCCGTCCTCGTCGTTATCTATACTCCAGAACTGGAAGTCTTGTTGATTGAGCGTGCCGATAAGCCTGGTTTTTGGCAATCGGTGACCGGCTCTAAGGATACTTTGGAAGAGGCATTAACATTGACGGCCCGGCGCGAAGTGCAAGAAGAGACGGGAATCGATACGACAAAGTTTGATTTGAACGATTGGCATCTGTCGAATATTTATGAAATTTATCCGGTATGGCGCCATCGCTACGCACCGGGAGTGACGCAAAATACTGAATATGTGTTCGGGCTCTGCGTGACTAGAGATGTGAATATAGTGCTGGCGCCGCGCGAGCATTTGCGTTACCAGTGGCTGCCATATCGCGCAGCGGCGGATATGTGTTTTTCTGCCTCGAATGCGGAAGCGATTCTGCAATTGCCAGCGCGTCAAAATAGGGGTTCTTTATGAAATTGCGTATTGCCACGTACAACATTCACAAAGGCGTCAGCGCATTTGGCCGCAGGGCACGGATACACGGGATCAAGGAAGCGATAGATTTACTCGATGCGGATCTGGTGTTTTTGCAGGAAGTGCAGGGGCAGCACGACTTTCACGCAGAAAATCATACCCTCTGGCCGGAGGTCGGGCAGCATGAATTCTTGGCGGGAGAGTCACACGAATCCGCGTATGGTATGAATGCGGTGTATGAGCACGGCCATCACGGCAACGCCTTATTGAGTCGTTTTCCGATCGCCTCTTTTGTCAATTACGATGTTTCTGACCATGCCTACGAGCAGCGCGGAATCTTGCATGCAGTGGTCAGAATTAATTCCATAGACGTGCATTGTTTCGTCGTTCATCTTGGGTTGTTTGCAGCGAGCAGGCGACGGCAGATACAAGCATTAATTAAAGAAATAAAAGAAGGCCTGGCGCCCGATGCCCCCTTAATCATAGCCGGCGATTTTAATGACTGGAGCAAAAGGCTCAGCCAGACCTTGTATAAAGAGTTGGGCGTGGTTGAAGCATTTGATGTCGACGAAGTTCCGGTACTGTCTATGTTTAGCATGCAAGGAATGCGCTCCATGTTCAACATGTCTAAGCAAAACACACATGCACGTACTTTTCCCGCAGGGATGCCTTGGCTGTGCCTTGATCGCGTTTATTTACGTGGCTTTAAAGTGGAAAAAGCTGAGGTCTTGAGTGGCCTGCCATGGGCCGAATTATCGGATCATGTACCGATAAT
>JAZJYB010000054.1:0-23743 GCA_040390685.1 Pseudomonadota bacterium
CCCTATAGCTTAGTCAAGAAAATTATTCCGGACAGCAGTGCGCCTGCGCGGGAATCCAGTTCGTCCTTCACGCGCAGCGTCAATATTGGCGTGCTTCGCATGACCTTGCTTCTGGATTCCCGCCTGCGCGAGAATGACAACAATACGCGATGTCGGAGCTTGAAAATTCATCCGGATAATTTTTCTTAAGCGCGCAAATTACGCCGGAATAAATCCAGTGCCAGCTGGTAGCACAATAGGGACAATTGCGGATCGTAGCGTTCGCCCTCATCGCGCATGAAGGCGTGGCTGCCGTGGAATTCATGCCAGGTGAAATTTACTAAGGATTCGTTCAACTGGCGATACAGGTGCGCTCGCGCGGTGGCCGGGATATGCGGGTCGTTCTTGCCCCATGCCAGCATGACTTCGCCTGTGAGCTCGGCTAGTTTTTCCATGCTGTGCTGGCCGGGTTGATTCGGAATGACTTGTGTATGCAAGTCGGTGGCATAGAAGCAGGCCGTCGCCTTGACTTGTGGCTGTAGCGCCGCGCGGAAGGCGAGGTGGCCGCCGAGACAAAATCCCATGGCGCCGAACTGGCCATTGCACCAGGCTTGTTGCGGCGCATCCTGTAGCCAAGCTATCATCGCGGCATTGTCGCTGTCGTAGGCTTCGATGGATTTGGCGCTCTTGTCAGCATTGCCCTTATCGCGCCCGGCATCGTCATAGGCCAGCACGGTACCAATAGGATTGAGCTCATGGAATACCTCTGGCACCAGCACCGCATAGCCATGCCCTGCTATCAGGCGCGCCGAGCGCTCGATAGGGCCGGTCTGCTGGAAGATTTCTGAGTACAGCAAAATCGCCGGATACCTTCCCTCACCAACCGGCCGGTGCACATAGCTGCGCATGATGCCGGTGGGAGTGGGTAGATCGATGTGGTAGCTCTGAATATTCATGATTAATCAATGGTGGTTGACGAGAATTTTGCGGTTGTGCCAAATGCTGCAATTTTATTGCATGTTGCTGCACACAGGAATCTAAAAACACACACTATTCTCATTACACTGAGCGCTAACTGGTGCTATTCCTCACAAGCAAGTATGATAAAGCGCGTGCAGTTTGCGCTATAGAGTTTGATGTGATCAGTGCAAAAACTAGCAATTGTGGCATGCGGCATTTATCCAGTCCCGCAAATATCAATTTAATCTTGAGTGAACCCCAAACTTAAATGACAACACTAACTATAAATATAACAGACACAGTGAGCGACGAGTCGGACCGCTCTTTTCTAGGGCATCCGCGTGGTCTGGCGTATATCTCTTTTACCGAGGCATGGGAAAGGTTTTCTTACTACGGCATGCAAACCTTGCTGGTGCTGTACATGGTGCGGCAACTCCTGCTTCCCGGCCATATCGAAAACATCGCGGGGTTTGCGGCCTTCCGTTCTTTTATTGAGAGCATGTATGGAGGGACGCTCTCAACCGTGGCGCTTGCCTCAGCGATTTTCGGGCTATATACCGGTTTCGTGTACCTCACGCCTATCGCCGGCGGCTTCATCGCTGATCGCTGGCTAGGTAAGACCACCACGATTACCATCGGTGCGCTGCTCATGGCCGCAGGTCATTTCTTGATGGCTTTTGATGTCTCGTTCTTGATTGCCCTGTCGTGTTTGCTGACCGGCGTAGGCTGCTTCAAAGGCAACCTGGCGAGTCAAGTCAGTGAGCTGTATGCTCCTGAAGACATGCGCCGTGCCGACGCCTTTCAAATCTACTTTTTGTTTATTAACGCTGCCGTGATTGCGGCACCCTTGATCGCAGGAACATTGGGTGAAGTGTACGGCTGGCATTATGGTTTTGGCGCTGCCGGTATCGGCATGCTGATCTCGCTGGTGATTTATCTGTCTGGGCGTAAATGGCTGCCGGTAGAAAATTATCATGCATCCAAGGAGTCGGTAAAAGAACACAAAATACATCTCACTAAAAATGAGCGACGGGCAATTTATTTACTGGTGTTGATGCTGCCGGTATTGGCGATAGGCAGTGTCGGTAATCAAGAAATTTTTAACGCCTATCTGTTATGGGTCCCCGCCAATGTCGACCTGGTTTTCTTTGGCCGCCTGATGCCTACCACCTGGTTGATTACAGTTGATTCCGTCGTGAGCGTATCGGCCTTGTTTTTAAGTTTGATATTTTGGCGTTGGTGGGCTAAGCGTTTTGCCGAGCCTAGTGAGATTATCAAAATGACCTTAGGCTTGGGCCTGAGTGCCGCAGGTATCGCGGCATTGGCATTTGCCGCGATGACGGTCCACGACGGTAGCAAAGCGCATATAGGCTGGGTGCTGGCATTCGAGGTATTGAATAGCTTTGGCTTTGCTAATTTGTTCCCGGTGGGTATCGCACTATATGCGCGGGCGGCACCAAAAACGGTGGCCGGCACCATCATGGGCGTGTATTACCTGCACCTGTTTATGTGTAATAACCTGGTCGGTTGGCTAGGCGGATTAATCGAGCGTTTATCCGGCACGCAATTTTGGTTATTGCATGTCGCATTGGTCGGCGGGGCGATGGTGATACTGTATGCGATAGCACGCTTTTTTGGGCATTATTTAATACCTGAAAAAGCGGGCAGTACAGCTTGAGGTTAGTTTTTAGGCTTATTTCGGCGGAATCAGGATTTTAGTCATTTCGCCGGATTTTTTTCCTGTAGCTATAGCGAGATTGAGTCTATCCAGCACCGCATCATGGGTATGAAAGGCTGCGGCGAAATGCAAGGCGTCAACCAGCAAAGGCTTGTTCAGCACTTTGAATTCGCCCGCAGTGTCGTCGCCTGAGGCGCTGCGGTCTTGTCGTTGTAAATTATGCAGTAACTCTTCCACCTCTCGTGGGTTGGAACGGCGGTCGCCAAACAGCATGATGTCCATGCGCTTAAGGGAAAGTTTTTTCAGGCGCGCGACATGCGAACTGATATCTTCTTCCACTTTAAATGCCGTGTCTTTTTGCCGTTCAAATTCATCGCCATAACTCATGCCGCGTATCACGCCTATGGTATGCCCGCGTAAATCACTGAGTTCATTGAAGACGATATTCGCGTCCTGGCGCGTGACTAACCAGACATAATTGGAATAGATCGTATCTGAGTAGCGAAAGCTTTGTAAGCGCTCGCTATTTTTCGACAGACCAAACACCACACCTTCGCCCGCTTTGGCCTTCAATAACAAGCGCTGCATCGGGTAATAGCGGATTTCAAAATGCAGCTGTGCTTCGCGTTCGAGGTAATTCAGCAGTTGGCGGATATCGTCACGAATCACGACGAGATCACCATTTTCGCCGCGCAACTCGCGGATCAGTAACACCACGTTTTGCGTCTCACCGGCCTGGGCAGAAATCAAGCTTGAGCAACTGAGCATGATCAACAAACACGCGGCAAAGTTGCGCCAGCCACGCACCAAGTATGTTTTTTTCTGCACGCAATGAGTCAATTTTTTTCCTTGGTATAGCTGCGCACAATCGCATCAATCTTGCCTTCACGCCTGAGCCTATCGATGCTGGTTTGTAGCCTCTCGATCAGCACGGGGTCAGATTGCGGATTCAATGCGAAATACAGGCTGCCGCCATCACTGAGTTTGATTAATTTGGTAAACGATTCTGATGGTACGGAGAAATTTTGCAGATTGATCGCCATGCCGATTTCTGTATTCACCAGCACGTCGACCTTACCTAGCTTCATCATCCGCATGACATCGGTGTTTGAATTGAGCACCAGGATGGAAGATTGGGGCACGCCGGCAGCCAGCAGATCATCGATGGAAACTTCGCCACGTATCATGCCTATCCTGGCGCTGGCCAAATCCTTGAAGTTATGGATGTTCGCCTGCATTCCGGCCTTGCCATAAATCCAGGTGGTTCTAGGCAAGATAGGCCCGACCCAAGCAAAATCTTTCTCGCGTTGCGGGTTTCTGGCGATGGAATAAATAAGAGTATTGGGTGTCTCCTGCACAGTTTTGTAGGCGCGCAACCACGGCACCATTTGTATCGCACAGTTGATTTTTTCCAGCTCACAGCTCGCATGCAAAATCTCAGTAGAGATTCCTTTCAATTCATTTCCCGCTATGTAATTGTAGGGCGGCCAATCTTCGGTGTAAGCCTGCAGATCCTCGGCAGTTACGAAAGGCATAGTGCAAACAGCTATGGCCAGAGCGGCACATATTTTTATCCGCAGGTTTAGAATCCTGCTCCAGGTAACAGCTGGAGCTTGGATGGAAAGGACGAACATTCAGCCTCCAAAATTTGTCACAATCTGAAGTATCGCACAAGCGGGTGCATATCTGCATTTAGGATAATTGCCTGTGGTTTCAATCCGGAATATCTAGCGGTACGAGGTTGACTTGGATGTCTATGGAAAAGGCTCTTTCGCGAAATGAAAATCCGTATTTCCAGTGGGCGCATTCGCACCAGAAAAATGCTTGAAAAATGCGAATTTTGATTGAGCTTAGTCAAACTTCGTTAAGAGAAATTAGGCGTAGAATTAATCATTGTCGCCGCTATATTTTTCTGGCAAATTAATTGCCTAAGTGCATGAGTCACTTGCGATGCAAGCACATACTGACATTCGCCCCGCCGCCGTTGCCGGTAGCTTTTACCCGGCCGACCCGCTTACTCTGAGGCACGAACTTCGCCGTTGCCTGGCTGGAAATGTGCCAAATTTATCCACTAACGAGAGGCTCAAGGCCTTGATCGTGCCACATGCCGGTTATGTGTATTCCGGCAGCGTCGCTGGCGCTGCTTTTGCGCAACTCGCTCCATTAGCCGGCCAGATACGCCGCGTGGTGCTGCTCGGGCCTTGTCACCGGGTGGCGCTGCATGGCATTGCCATTCCACACTCTGCCAGCTTCGCCACCCCACTGGGTATCGTGCCGCTAGACTGGCAGGGAATCGATGCGCTGGCTGATCTACCATTTGTCGGCGTCAGCGATGCTGCGCATTCCCAGGAGCATGCTTTGGAAGTGCAGTTACCGTTTTTGCAAAGCGTGCTCGGCGAATTCTCGTTGCTGCCGTTGGTGGTCGGGCAGGCCAGTGTCAGCGAGGTTGTGACAGTCCTCGAGCGCCTCTGGGGCGGCGATGAAACCTTGATCGTAATCAGCTCTGATCTCTCGCATTTTCATACTTATGCAGAAGCCCGGAAAATTGACAATGCCAGCGTCGCCCAGATTCTGGCTAGCTCGCCGCTGGCCAGTCACGAGCAGGCTTGCGGTGCGACGCCTATCAATGGTTTGCTGGCAGTGGCGCAGCAGCGTGGTTTGCGTATCGCGAAACTCGCGCAATGCAATTCTGGTGATACCGCGGGTGACAGGAGTAGGGTGGTCGGCTATGCCTCGTTTGCGTTATTCCAGCCAAAATCAGATTTGCAAGCGGTTCATGGCGAGAACACGGCCCTGGGCACCAGCCTGCTAGAGCTGGCGCGTGGCGCCATCGCAAGTCAATTTTCTGATGCCAGTGCAAATACAGCGGCGCCGGATCTACCTACCTTGGCAAAGCCGGGCGCCTGTTTTGTGACACTCAAATTGGACGGTCTGTTGCGCGGTTGTATTGGTACGCTAGAGCCGCATCGCTCGCTGCTGGAGGATGTTAAGGAGAATGCAATTGCAGCGGCGTTGCGTGATCCGCGCTTTCTGCCACTTGGCGCAGAAGAATTGAACCGGATAAAAATCGAGGTCTCGCTGTTGTCGACGCCGCAGCCGCTAAAATTCACCGACCAGACCGATGCCCTGCGCCAGTTACGCCCGCACGTCGATGGAGTGATTTTAATGAGTAGTGGTCATCGCAGCACCTTTTTGCCGCAAGTCTGGGAGCAATTAGCCGATCCTGCCGAATTTATGGACCATTTGAAACTCAAGGCTGGCTTAGCGCGTGAAGCCTGGCCACCCGACCTTCAGCTATATCGCTATGAGGTGCAAAAATGGACCGAATGACGAATTACCCAGGGCGCTGGTGGCATACCCTAGACGACGGACGTATCCAGTGCGACCTCTGCCCGCGCAATTGCCGCTTGCACGAAGGCCAGCGTGGCGCCTGCTTTGTGCGTGCCATGCAAGAGCATCAGATGGTGCTGACTACCTACGGGCGCAGTTCGGGATTTTGCATCGACCCTATCGAAAAAAAACCGCTGAACCATTTCTATCCGGGCTCTAGCGTGTTCTCGTTTGGCACCGCTGGCTGCAATCTTACCTGCAAGTTTTGCCAGAACTGGGATATCTCCAAATCCACCGATATGGACAGATTGATGGATCAGGCCAGCCCGGCCGCAATTGCGCGCGCCGCATTGGAATGTGGTGCAAAAAGCGTGGCCTTCACCTACAACGATCCGGTGATCTTTGCCGAATACGCGATGGATACCGCCGATGCCTGCCATGCGCTCGGCCTGAATGCAGTGGCGGTCACGGCGGGTTACATGCACCTGGCGCCAGCACGCGAATTCTATGCCAAGATGGATGCGGCGAATGTTGACCTGAAGGGTTTTAGCGACGCCTTCTATACCAAACTTTGTAGCGCCCATCTGCAACCAGTGCTCGATCTACTCTGCATGATCCATCACGAAACGCCGTGTTGGCTGGAAATCACCACGCTCTTGATACCCGGTAAAAACGATACCGATCAGGAACTGCGCGATCAGGCCAAATGGCATATGCAAGAACTCGGCCCCGATGTGCCGCTGCATTTCACGGCCTTTCATCCGGATTGGAAACTTGCCGATATCGAAGCCACGCCGCTCGCCACCGTGCGCCGGGCGCGCCAGATCGCGCTCGATGCCGGCCTGCATTACGTCTACACCGGCAACGTCCATGACCTTGAGGGCGGCTCCACCTTTTGCCCCGGCTGCGGCCATCTGCTGATCCAGCGCGACTGGCATAATATCCTCAGTTACCGGCTCGATGCGCAGGGCAACTGCCTGCATTGCGGCCACAAGCTGGCCGGCCACTTTACCCAGTTCACGCAAGGCTTTGGGCGCCAGCGCATCGCTATACAAATCAGCGCAGCTTGAGGGGGCGCTTGAGGGAAGTGCGGATCTAATCGTCATCCCCGAATGATTTAGTCGGGGATCCAGTTTTCAATCTACTTCGTGTGCACGACTACGATGATGTCGCTTCGCGAACAGTTCGAAAACTGGATCCCCGCATTCGCGAGGATGACGAAATCGAATAAATCCGTGCTTCCTAAGGCGGATTTTCTCGATACACCTCGACCCGATTCCGTCCCGCCTCTTTGGCACTGTACAAGGCCTGATCCGCGCGGCTGAGCAGTAGTGCAGTGTCGACACCTTGCTCGGATCTGCGCGCCGTGGCGACACCGATGGAAATCGTGACTTTGAGATCCGTCCCATTCGGCAGGCGTACTGCATTGCCTGCCTGCTTGGCACAGATATCAACAGCCCGGCGCTCTGCGATATCTTGCTCGGCACCCGGCAAGATCATGACAAATTCTTCGCCGCCGAAGCGTGCCAGCACGTCGCCGGGGCGCGAACTACGTAGCAAGCGACGAGCCAGGTCGCACAGCACAGAATCGCCGGTGTCGTGACCATAGTTGTCGTTAACTTGCTTGAAATGATCGACATCGATCATCAGTACCGCCAGTACCTGATCGTTATTTCGCATGCTCGCCCACAGCCGTAGTAATTCGTGATTCAGGTAGCGACGGTTAAACAATCCGGTCAAGGGATCGCGCACCGATTCGTCATGCAAGCGTTCGCGCAGCCGGATATTCGCCATTGCCAGCGATACCTGTTCGGTAAACGCCAGCAGCTCTGAACGATATTCATGTTGACCGTGTGCCATCACGATGTCAGCTAGGGCTCGCCCGCCGCGCAGCGCCAATAGACCGAGTGCTTCGCCTTGGCCGAATAGTGGCAGGCAGATGGTTTCACGCCCTTCGCCTGTATGCAGATGGGCGCAACGCAAATCGCGTTGCAGCTTTGTTGTCGGATAGGGTTTGGCTTGGCGCAAGGCCCAACAGCGTTGATGCACAATTTCCTCTTCGCATTCGCTCTGGTCGCCCCAGGCGAAGACCGTGACCAAGCTGCCATTGTCGCCGTCGACGAACAACAGATTGCCGGCATCGGCGGCAAACAGGCGGCTGCAATACGGCTGCATGATGGCACCGACTTCATGTAGGTCGATGGCGGCCTGGAGTAACTCGCTCATTTCGTTAAGCACTGAGGTATTGTCCGATTTCTGCCTCAGTTCAGTCAGCGTCGTTTCCAATTTTCCATGGATTAAGTCGAGATCCTGCAAGGCCTGTTCGCGTTCCTTGATCTGGACTTGCATTTCGGTATTGGTGCGCGACAATTTCTCGTTGAGCGTGAGAATTTCTTGCTGCGCTGCCTTGCGTTCGGAAATATCGCGCACGATGCCGACAAATTGTGTCGTGTCTTCGTGGTGGATTACGCCCACCGCTAAATCGAGTGGAAACTCGGTGCCATCGCGCCGCAACCCCACCACTTCGCGCCCTATGCCGATGACTTTGGCATCGCCGGTGCGCAGATAGTTACTGATATAGCTCTCGTGTTCCCGATGAAACGGTTCTGGCATGAATAAGGTCAGCGGCTGACCCAGCGATTCTTGGTCGGTGTACTGAAATATTTTTTCTACTGCCGGATTGGTGGTTAATATTCTGCCACGCACGTCAGCCACAATAATGCCGTCTACGGCGGCATCTAGCACTGCTTGCAAGCGCCCCTGCACTTGCCCATGCTGGGCAATTTCGCGTAGCAAAACAGTGTTGGCCTGCGCGAGTTCGTCGGTGCGTTCCGATACCAGGTGTTCTAATTTGGCGGTCAGTTGCGATAGATCCCGGGCGATTTTTTCTCGTTCGGTGATATCGGTGACCACACCTAAAATACCATTGCACGCGCCATTCCGCTCACGCACCGTACTGGTCGAAAAAATCGTGTGCAGCACGCTACCGTCCTGATGTCGCAAACGGAAAGTCTTCATATTGTCGAGCAAGGTTTGTGAGGCCGGATAAGCCGACAATTGCGCATTGACTTGTTCATCGAGCTGCAATGCGAGTTGTTCGCGCATGGCATCGCGATCATCAGCTTCGATGAAATCGAGCAGTGGCAAGCCTAGCATTTCTTGCGGCTGTCGGCCTAACATTTCTCCCAGGCGTTGATTGGCAAACACGGTATTGCCAGCCTTATCGATCAGCCATATTCCTTCGCGCGCAGTTTCGGCAAGTTGCCGGTAACGTTGTTCAGAGTCGGCCAATGCCGACTGTGTGGTTTCCAGTTCCTGTAACTTGGCGCGTAAGGCGGTGTTGGCCATTGTCAGATCGGCACGGGAGGGCAGGCTCAGTGCCTTCGGTATCAGTGGAAACAAAACAATCGCAGTCGCCACCGAGACAGCACCGGTCAGGAATTTAAGCCAGGCTTCCAGCCAATATGATGAATTCCATATATTCCACAAACCCAATACATGGGTTATGCCACACAGCGTGATGAACGCACCAAAGAGCCATAGCAAGGGTTTATACGGGAAATCGACGCGGCGGCGGACAAAAAAAATCAATCCCAGCGGGATGGCAAAATACGCCGCCGCGATCATTGTATCGGCGATAACGAAAAGAGTGAGCAGTGCAGGTGTCCACAAGAAACAATGGCCGTGCGGCATAAACGCCGGATCGTTCAGTAAGTCTTGCAGCAACGGATACATAGCGTTCTCCTTGTCAGCAATGAAACTTCTCGGGTACGGTTGCCCGCAAATGCTAGAACATGACTCGTCAGTATATGTCGTGTATCCCGCTTGTAAAGGCTGACTAGACGGGTTGACTAGACGGGTTGACTAAAATGAGTGACGTGGTTTTTTCATGAGCAAAGAACGAATCAACTTAATCTCTTGGCAAGCCACTGCTTACCCTCAGTGATACGCGCCACCATCATTGCGGACACCAGATCGCCATTGGCATTTAATAAAGTCGCCATAGGGTCAACCAGGGTGCCGATAATCATCGCAACCGGCAGCGCTTGCTCCATCGGGAAACCATACACGGTGATAGCTAGCAGCTCGCCGATATAGCCACCGTTAGGAATCCCGCCTTCAACCACCGAGACGATGATGGTGATGCCTATGGCGGTCAGCAAAGTATAAGGGTCGGTAAAGTCTTTGCCAAACATGGCAAACAGCACGGCTATCTTGACTATCGACGACATGCTCGAGCCATCTTTATGCAAAGGCGCACCGAGCGGTATCACGAGATTTTTGATGTGTTCCGGAATCTGCATCTGCTCTGCAGCTTCCAGATTGGCAGGTATCGTCGCAATACTGCTGCAAGTTCCTAATGCGGTTAAGGACGGCGGAATATTGTTTTTCCAAAATACTTTCAGTCCATTTATACCGCCGGCAAAATACGCGTATAGGCTGAAAAAAACGATGAAATAGAAAGCGCAGACCGCGTAATACAAGCCCAGCGGTTTCGCATACGCGCCAAATAACTGCGGCCCGAACACTCCAACCTGATACGCGAAATAAGCACCCAAACCTATTGGTGCTGTCAGCATGATGAGATGCAGCAATTGCTTCATGACTTCATTGCCTGAGTTGATAAAGTGACGAAATTCTTTGCCTTTTTCAGCCGCACGCAAAGTGGCGAAGCCGACTAAAAATGAAAAAATAATCAGTGCCAGCATATTTTTTCTGGAGAGAATTTCGTAGAAATCATTCACGGTTAATAATTGCGTGAACTGGCTACCAGCGCTAGCTGTTTGTATCGTCTCCAGAGCAATTTTTGCGGCGATAAAATCTTGATGAATCGGGAACAGCAACACCCCGATAATCATCAGCACGGCCGAGGTAATCACCGTGCCTAAAAAAACCAGAATGACAACAGCAAATAACTTTTCCAGTTTTTCTGTTTTTTGTAAGTTCGCAATCGAAGATGCAATGGTAAAAAAAACCAAAGGAATGATGGCGGTAAACAGGAAGTTCAAAAAAATATCACCGAGCGGTTTGATCACCTCTACGCCCTTGCCAAAAACCAGGCCTAAAATACTGCCGGCGGTAATGCCGGCCAGAAGTAAGAATATACTAGTGTAGTTTTTTAGGAAATTGCCTGATTGCGTGGGCTTTGCTTGCATAGGTTCACCATTGAGAATGGAACTGTGTGACAACAAGGGAATTCTTACGGAAATTATCTTACCTCAAGGAACAAAACGCAGATGAAAAATTTTGATCAGATAGCGCGCATCAACATCACGCATGCGCCGACCCCGCTGGAATTTGCGCCGAACCTATCTGAGAAATTGGCCTGCCAGCTATTCTTCAAACGCGATGACTGTACTGGCTTGGCAGGCGGTGGAAATAAAACCAGAAAGCTCGAATATCTGCTGGCTGATGCCAGGCAAAAACAGGCCGACACTTTGGTCACGATAGGTGGCGTGCAATCGAACCATGCGCGGCAAACTGCGGCTGCGGCAGCCAAATTTGGTTATGCCTGTGAGCTGGTGCTGCAAGAGGTTGCCGGCACACCAAAATCTGATTATCACAACAATGGCAATCTGCTGCTCGATCAGCTGTTTGGCGCCAGACTTCATTCACTTAAATTGAGTGAGGATTGCAGTGCCTACGCCGCCACCCTGATGGCACGTCTGCAGGCCGAAGGCAAGCGGCCTTACCTGATTCCTATCGGCGGCTCGAATGCTATCGGCAGCCTCGGTTATGTACGCTGCGCAATGGAGATTTTGCAGCAACTGGATGAACAGAAAATACAGATAGATCAGATCGTATTGGCCACTGGCAGCGCCGGTACCCAGGCTGGCCTGCTGGCCGGTCTGATCGCGGCAAAATCGGATATTCCTGTGCTCGGTATTACCGTGAGCCGCCCAGCCGAAGCGCAACAGAGCTTGGTCGATAGCTTGCTCAGGGAAATACTCACGCAACTCGAACTCGATCCCGCGCTGGCCAAGGGGCGGGTGATTGCCAATGGCGATTATTATGGTGAAGCTTACGGAATTCCGACAGATCCTATGATCGCAGCAGTCAAGCAAACCGCGCAACTTGAAGGTCTATTACTCGACCCTGTGTATACCGGAAAAGCCATGGCAGGTTTGATGGATCTCTGCGCGCAAGGAGCGATTGCTGAAGGCAGTCATCAATTGTTTTTACATACCGGTGGCAGCCAGGGTCTGTTCGCTTATCGAGAAATTTTTTAAGTCATTTTCTATACGCAAAAAGTTTGTATTGCCGTGTCATTTCCTTCCCCTTTTGAGGGGGAAGGCTAGGATGGGGGTGTGGCGGTCGAAATAAATGTAGCGATAATTTTAAGCATTCGACCCCCATCCCAACCTTCCCCCTGCCTTGGGGAAGGAGCTAAAAGCCAAACCTTGCAACGATAGTTGCCATTCTCGTGCGCAGCATGGCTATACCTCACCTATAAATCAAGCTGCCGCGCCTGTAGTTCGCGCCGCGGTGCCACTGCCGGAAACCTGAGTGTAAAGCAGCTGCCCTGGCCGATTTCAGAACGCACCTGCAGGCTACCGCCCAGGATACCCGTCACGATGTTGAGTGAAATCGACAGGCCTAGGCCAGAACCACCTTGCCCCATACGGGTGGTGTAGAAGGGTTCAAAGATATGCGTCAATACGGCCGGTGCCATGCCCATGCCGTCATCACAAAATTGCATTTCTACCTGGTCCGCCTCTAGTCTGGCGCTGATCTTCAAGATACCCGTGTCACGGCCGGTAAACGCGTGAGTCATGGCGTTTTGGATCAGGTTGGTGAGCACCTGGCCGAGCGGTCCCGGATAGCTGTCGCAGTTAATGCTAGCGGGGATATCAGTTTGTATCATCCAGGGCAGGTTACGGAAGCTAGGGCGCAAGGTCGAAATGATATCGTCTGACAAAGAAAATAAATTGAAATTGCGGCGATTCTCTGACGTTTGATCAATCGCGACCTGTTTGAAACTGGCGATGAGTGCAGCGGCCCGTTTGCAAGAGCGCGCAATTAGCTCAGTCATTCCCATGGCATTCGTGACAAAAGAGGTCATGGTTGATTTACGCAATTCATGCTTATCGATTGCGACTTGAAACTCGCCGGCCGCATGTTCCAGCGCCGTCGCGGTAACGAGGGCATTACCTATCGGGGTATTTAATTCATGCGCCACGCCTGCTACAAGTTGCCCCAGTGAGGCGAGTTTTTCAGATTCGATGAGTTGGGTTTGGGTCGCGCGCAAATCATGCAGAGTCAGTTCCATGGCGTGATGGCTATCTAGTAAAGCCGCACTGTGCTGCTCGAGTTGTTGATACGATTCATTCAGCGCACGACTTTTCTCTATCAATTCGGCACTGACAGTTTGCTGTGTCTGCAAGGCCCGTTGAAGTTGCCCGGTGCGTTGCTGGACTTTCTGTTCCAGCGAGTGATTCAGATTTTGCAACTCGCTACGCGCCAGTATCAATTTTTGTATCATGGAATTGAAGGCTTCTTCCAGGATCTTCAATTCGTCGCGGCGCGGACTACCAAGATCAATTTTCAAGTCATCGATTTTATCCAGGTCTAGCTGTTGCACAGCGTCGGTCAAGCTTGCCAAAGGCTGTCTAAGTATGCGGTTACTCAACCAGGAAAAAATAATCCACAAGGCCAGGGTTTTGATCAGCGAGTTAAGAATGATCAGAGCAAAACCATACTTGACTCGTTCAAAAACGATCGCCCTGCTGGAGTAGAAAATGCCATGACCGACAATTTCTTGGGTGCCGTCTATGGCCTGGTAAACGATAGGAAACTCAAATCCAAACAGGCCTGCAGCGGCCTCACTCTCAGCGCCCCAGAACACAGATTTTGATGAGGAATTTGTCGAATTGATTTTGCCTTGGTCGTCAAGAAAAGTACCCGCCGATACTTCCTCGACGCCGATGGCTTTGATACGCACGCCGGCGATATTCGGCGCTGCTGCGATGCCTTCAACGGTCTTGCGCAAGGCATCCCGATTGATGCTCCACGCCATTTGCGAGAGTATCGGCTGAAAAGTGTTCTGGAAAGTTTTCAGGTCAGCGAGAATATTCTTTTTTGCCTGATCATACTCAAACGCCATGTGCGCAACCGTGACGATGGCGGCGACCAAAAAATAAATTGAAAAAGTAATGGTGAGCAACCTGGTGGCAATCGAGTGTCGAAAAGGAACCAAGGTAGCCATACTGCCCTCAATTTATTTTTTATTCTCAAAGCGAGCCAAGCGGCTCATTTTTTTTCATTTTTTTCATGAATGGAGGACTCGATCGCCAGTTTGGTCCTGATACCCTCATACACGTCTTTTTCTTTTAGCAAAAAATCATTGAATTCCTGAATGATATCGGGGTGTTTAACTGAAGAGAAATAGTAAAAATCTTTGGTGTGCGGCAGAGCTGGATCAAATACCAGGCTATCGGCTTGATGTAACACTGATTTGAGCTGGTATTTGGCCACTTCAACGTTGATATAAGCGCCGTCCACCCGTTTCAGCTGGGCTTGTTTCAAGAGCGAAACGAAGCTGTCATTCTCAAATACCTTCACCTGTTTGTTTTTAATCAGGTCGAGGTAAGTCCAGGGGGTAAAACCGGTCAAAGTTCCCAAGACCTTAAATTGCTTGATGCCGCGTCCTTTATTGTCAGGATGAACAAGTACGCCATCAATATAAGGCATTACGGGCAAACTATAGTTAACCTTGGCTCCCTTCCTGATATCCGACTCCCAATAGGCATTGTCAGGATAGCGAAAATCAACAGTATCGCCTTTCAGAAACTCAAAAGCCAAACGGTTCAGCGGCAGAATTTTGTATTGGAACTTATATCCCTTACTCTTGGCGAAGGCATCCAGTAATTCGCGGCCAAAACCTAGGTATTCTTCGCCTTGATGGGAGTACTGCGGATAATATTCATGATCCTCTACCCCTACAGTGTAGGTCTTGCTTTGTGCAAAACTGGCGCTAGTCCAGACTACGCAACACAAAAACGTGCAACATGATCGAATAATACTCATACGTTTCTCCAGGGTAGAAGTTTTATATGGCGACTCGTTGCATTATAGATCTATTAAGGAAACAGGCCTGTGTAATTTTAAAGCCTGGTCATGGCCTATTTTTTATACACCTGACGACCTGCTTGCCAGGTTTGTAAAACCGTCATTTTGTAAATGTCCTGCACGGGCATTTTAAATAAATCCTGCTCGACTACGATGAAGTCTGCCCACTTGCCTTTTTCAAGCGTGCCCAAAAATTTCTCTTGATGGCCGGCATAGGCGGCGTCAATCGTAAAGCAGCGGAAGGCTTCAAGGCGCGACATGGCTTGTTCCGCGTGCCAGCCTTTGGCCGGCTTTTGCGCAAAGTCTTGCCGGCTTACCGCCGCATACATCCCCCAAAACGGATTCGGGCTTTCAATCGGAAAATCCGAGCCGCAGGCGATTCTTGAATTTTGCTTGAGAAAAGTTCTCCAGGCATATGCGCCCTTGATCCTTTCTTTGCCCACTCTATCTTCTGCCATATTCATATCCGAGGTGGCGTGGGTAGGTTGCATCGATGGGATGACATTGAGTTTTGCGACCAGTGGAATATCCGCCAGCGCCAGCACCTGCGCATGCTCTATTCTATGGCGTAATTTACGCGCATCCACACTCGCAGGAAGTTGTGCGAAGCTCTGTATTACCTGACGGTTGCCGGCATCGCCAATTGCATGCACATTGACTTGATAGCCTTTTAGGGCGGCCTTGCTGATCATGCCTTGCATGTCGTGATCGGTGGAGAATAACAGTCCCTGTGATTGCGGCGCATCGCTGTAAGGCTGCAACAGTGCCGCACCGCGGCTGCCCAAGGCGCCATCCGAATACAGCTTGACGGCACGCAAGGCATACTTGTCGTCCGCCCAGCTTAGTAATGGGCCGTTGGCCGAGACTTCGTCAAAGAATTTATCCACACCGCTGATCATTCCGTAGACACGCGTCGTGAGCTTTCCTTGCGTGGCATATTCGCGAAATAACTGATCCGCTTCCGCCGAGACACCGGCATCATGCACCGTGGTTAATCCGACCTGGCGCATCTGCTTTAAGGCCGCATCGAGTGCGGCGCGGCGCTCCGTATCATTTTGCGCCGGCACCACGCGGTCAATCAGGCTCATCGCCTCATCGACCAATAGACCAGTGGCTTCGCCAGTCGTATCGCGCTCGATTTTTCCACCTGCTGGGTCAGCCGTCGCGCGCGTTATCCCCGCTGCCTGCATCGCGTTGGTATTGGCCCAACCGGCATGGCCATCGACCCGGCGCAACCACACCGGCCGATCCGCCAGCACGCTATCAATTTCCTGCGCACTCGGGAAGCGCCCAAGTTTCCAGATTTCCTGATTCCATTCGCCGCCGATGATCCACTGGTGTTTTGGATATTTAAAGGCGTATGCGGCGATAGCCTGTTGCGCCTCGCGTAAGTTATTTGTCGTGCGCAGGCTGAGCTGACTTTCGGCAAAGCCCAACTCAAAGATGTGTCCATGTGCATCGATTAAGCCTGGCAGTAAAGTCTTGCCAGCCATTGGAATTCGCCTCGCATCCGCGTACTTTTTACGCAATTGCGCATTGCTTCCTGTGGCGAGAACACGGCCCGCATCATCGACCGCCATCGCCTGAAAACGCTGCAATTTATTGCTGGCATCCAGGGTGTAGCCGTTGGCATCTACAAACAAGGTATCTGCGTGGGCCAGACAGCTCAATGCTGCAGAAATGAACACGAGGGAAATTGCTTTTTTATGCATCATTAGAAACTCCAGAAATTTATTTATGCTTGAATTTTGCAATAAATTAATTTACGCCGGGTGTGCTCAGATACAACTCTTCAACCTTGGTTCTGGCCCAAGGCGTTTTGCGTAAAAATTTGAGACTGGATTTAATACTCGGGTCGCTGGTGAAACATTTGATGTCTATCATCATGCCCAGTTTCTCCCAGCCATATTGCTCGACTAGCTCAGTGAGGATGGCTTCTAAGGTGATGCCTTGTAGAGTACGAACTAGTGGCTGATTGCTCATGATTTTTCCTTTTTTTGCGTAAGTCCTCAGGGCATGATATCAGCCTGTGGTCAAAATATCCGCAAGCAAAGCTGGGATAAAGCCGGAAGCGTGGCAAAATCGCGCCATGCGTTCAAAAACACAACCAAAACCTCAGCAAGCGGCGATTGCAGTCATTGCAAGTGACAAACTTCATCCGCGTAACCGCCATCAAGGGCGTTATGATTTCGCCCGTCTGGTGCAGGCCGATCCGCAGTTGGGCGCTTTTCTCGCTATCAACGAGCATGGCGAACAAAGTATAGCTTTTGCCGACCCTACCGCAGTCAAGGCACTGAACCGCGCCTTGCTTGCGGAATGGTATGGCATAGTCGGATGGGATATTCCGGAAAATAGCCTTTGCCCGCCAGTGCCTGGGCGGGCGGATTATCTGCATTATCTGGCCGATCTGCTGGCGGCCAGTAATCAGGGGCGCATGCCCAAGAAGAGCGGCGTGCAGGTGCTCGATATCGGCACCGGTGCCAATTGCATTTACCCCTTGCTGGGCGTGAGCGAATATCACTGGCAGTTTGTCGCCAGCGACATTAATGCTGCTTCTCTGGCGAATGCGCAAAAGATCTTGGACGCCAATCCAAAAATCGCGCAACAGATTAGCTTGCGTAGGCAGACATCAGCGAATGCCATCTTCAAGAATATCGTGATGGAGGATGAGTGGTTTGACCTCTCCATGTGCAATCCGCCTTTCCATACTTCACTGGCCGAGGCGAGGGAAGGGACGCAAAGGAAATGGCAAAATCTTGGCAAGGAAAATGCCAGCCTCAATTTTGGCGGGCAAGATGCCGAGTTGTGGTGTGCTGGCGGCGAACTGGCGTTTATCCAGCGTATGATCAAAGAGAGCAGTGCCATCGCTACCCGGTGTTTTTGGTTTACTACCCTGGTCTCAAAATCGGCCAGCCTGCCCGGTATTTACGCGTCACTGAAGCAGGCCAAAGTAACCGACTTTAAAACCATCGCCATGAGCCAGGGGCAAAAGCAAAGCCGCCTGGTTGCCTGGACTTTTTTAAACCCGGTGCAACAGGCGGCGTGGCGTAAATTACGCTGGTGAGGCTGGACAAGAATATTTCTGATTAGGTACAAAGTTCGGACAACAAGTATTTTCGTCATTCTCGCGCACGCGGGAATCCAGCTCGTACATCACGCGTAGCGTCAGGATAGTCGTGCTGCGCACGAGATTGGTCACTGGATTCCCGCCTGCGCGAGAATGACGTGAAAAGGCATCTGAGCTCAGTAAAAATCAGGAAAATTTTTCGTCACAACTCAGTTCAAGACCCAGTTAAAGCTGATGTGAGACGGTGTCAACGGCGCATCCGTCACGCTAGCAGTAAAGCTGCAGCTTTGCACCGCACTCAATGATGCCTTGTCCAAATTCGGGTAGCCGCTAGAACTTAATAATTTAGCGTCCCGCACTTTGCCATCGGCGCCGATTTGTACGGCCAATTTGACGATACCTTCTTCTTCTCTGGTGATGGATTTTTCTTCATACGCAGGTTTGGCGCAAGCCACCAAACGCGGCATCTTGAGGTCTTCATCCGCCATTGCCATGGGTGAAGTTAAGCTCACTAATAAGGCAGAAAAAATGAAAGATAAACCTGATGGGCTAGACATAAAACCTCCAAAATAAGGATGTGTAAAAATGGATTAAAAACGCGATAAACGTTTCATCGAATTGTTCAATTATTTGTGCAATTCGTCTGCCACGAATGCGGCAGATGGAGGCAATATAAGCGTCACTACAGTTTCAAAAAAGCTTTTTATTTGTATATGGGATATAGCTGAAATTGATAGTAGTTACCTTGCTTTAATGTAGTGCGTAGACACCGTGTTGATGACTAAAGTTTCTCGCTTTTTTTCACTAAAGCAGTGCAGATTTAGGCGGATTTACATGATTTTTTTCCGCGCTACCTGAACTGGTGCGAAATTATTTTTTACAAAAAAAAGTAAAAATAATTTTCGGTTGGTGACTAAACTCAGGTAATAAATATTTTTGTCGTTCTCGCGCAGGCTGGAATCTTTTCCCACGTCTAGTGCGCCGAATGAGCTCCCTTCTCCCGCTTGCGGGAGAAGGGTTGGGGATGAGGGGGATTGAGCAGCGCCTTTTTCAAATAGAAAAAAGCATTAAAAACACAAAATAAATTCGCATTTTCGTCGCTGAAACACCCTCACCCCAACCCTCTCCCGCCAGCGGGAGAGGGGGCAAAAATCAAAAGCATGTGCGCCTTGATTTGCGAGTAACGATAAGCGCATCTGAGTTTTGTCACTAATCAGAAAATCACTGATCAAAAAAAAGGATGAAGAAAGAGATGTCGCGGCGGAATTTTCTAGCGATGAATAAAACTATTTTTGATGCGCCTGAAAGTAAGCCATGGCTTGATCAGGCGGTAGTGGTTTGGCGAATTTGTAGCCTTGACAGTAGCCGCAACCGATTTTCTGCAGCACCGAGAATTCATTTTCGGTTTCTACACCTTCGGCCACGACTGTCATTTTTAGCGCGGATGCCAGCGCCACGATGCTGCTGATAATCGGATTATTCTCTTTATCGCCATGGATGCCGCTGACAAAAGTGCGGTCTATCTTGATCACGTCCAGGCTGAGTTGATGCAGATAATTCAGTGACGAATAGCCGGTGCCGAAATCATCGAGCAGGATGCGCACCTGGTGTTTTTTCAGGGTCGCTATATTGCTTTGTGCGATG
This sequence comes from Pseudomonadota bacterium, assembly GCA_040390685.1. Taxonomy (GTDB): domain Bacteria; phylum Pseudomonadota; class Gammaproteobacteria; order Burkholderiales; family Burkholderiaceae_D; genus Undibacterium. The sequence continues at coordinate 19,728 of JAZJYB010000054.1, forward strand.
GCGAAGTTATCGATGACGGCACGTTCGGTAATTTCTATTCCCAACGTTCCCGGCGGGAATTGATACTCGTCGAGCAGCGGCAATAAGAAATTAATGAAATCCGCGCTGGCAAAATGCCTGCCTGAAACGTTGATGCTGACTCGCGGGAGCACGCCAGCCTGTTCGCGCCACAAACGCAGTTGCATGAAGACATGCGACACGACATAGCGGTCGATTTTTTCGATGAGTTTGCTCTTCTCTGCGTAGCCGATAAATTCAACTGGAGAAATCCAGCCCTTGACCGGATGGTGCCAGCGGATCAGGGCTTCGAACCCTATGGCCTGTAATCCCTGTACCGCAATGATAGGCTGGTAGTGCAGGCAAAATTCTTCCTTGTGAAGGGCATTGACGATATCTTCGCCAAGCTCGTTGCTGCGCGAATTTTCCTTGTCATAGTTGGCGTCATAGACCTGGTAGTTACCGCGCCCTGCCGCTTTTGCCTGATACATGGCGGTGTCGGCACGGCGTATGCCTTCTGATGCAGAAACAGTATTGTCGGAAAACAGCGCAATCCCGATACTGCTCGACACCGTGATTTGTTGGCTCAGTACATTTAATGGCGCTGCTAGTGTACGGATGATACGTTCCGCCAGCGAGAAAGGCGCATGGTCGCTGCTCATCTCTTCGATAAAGATGGCAAACTCGTCGCCGCCAAGGCGCGCGATGGTGTCGGTATCGCGCGCCAACTGGCGCAAAATATTCGAAAAAGCGATCAACAGCGCATCACCCACGGCGTGGCCGAAGCGATCGTTGATGCCTTTAAACAAGTCGATATCCAGATACAGGATAGAGCAGAAAATGTTTTGTTTGCGGTCCAGTTTTTGCAAGGCGTGGCTGACGCGGTCAAGAAACAGCGTCCGATTCGATAGGCCGGTCAGGGGATCGTGCAAGGCCTGGTACTGGAGCTTTTTCTCGGCTATTTTCCGCCTGAATAAATTGCAAATATGTCGCGAGACAAAGATCAGTAACTCGCGGTCTTTCTCGTCATAGCTGATGGCCGGATTGTAGCTTTGCACCACCAGTGCGGCCTTGAGATCTTCGCCGGCATTGATCGGTACCCCTAGCCATGATTCTGCAACTTCGCCTATGACGGTAAATGAGCCTTGCGCGCTCATGGTGTGGCATTCGGCCTTGCTCAGCAATAAGGGTTCATTATTAAAAATAACCCAGGCCGCCATGCCATTCATGGTCGTGTCTGGTGGCACCTCGCCGGAATTGAGATCAGGTTCGCTCTCATCGACAAAATACGGGAATTCAATCTGATTTTTATCTACGTTGTAGACCGCCAGAAAAAACGATTTGGCATACAGCAGCTCGCCGACGTGGGTGTGAATTTTGTCGTAGATATGGATCAGGTCATCGTCTTCATAGGTAAGTGCCGCGATCTTGAAGAGTGTCTTTTGCAGTTTCTCGGCATACTCGAGCTGGACTATGGTCGATTCGAGTTGCCCGATGAGTTTGGTCTTCGCCAGTTTGGCCGCCAGCATGGAAGTGACGGCAGTGAGTATCTTGACGTGTTCATCAGTGTAGAAATTCTTTTGCAGGCTTTCGCTATCGATCACGCCGAGCAGCTCATTGCGGTGAATGATAGGTATCGCCAATTCCGAGGCGGCCTGCTGCAAGTCCATCACGTAATTTGATACCAATGAAAGGTCGTTGATGATGACGGTCTGCATGGCCTGTGCGGCGCGGCCAACGATGCCTTCGCCTAAATTTAGCTTGAGCGCATTATTGATGAAATCTGCTTCACTATTTTTTTGCCCGAATGCCGAATGCTGTTCCAGCTTTTGCGTGCGCTCATTCCACAAATAAATCACGCAATCGTCAAACCCCATACGGCCGACGACTTCACGCGAGGTGTGCCATAAGACTTCGTCGGTAGAAGTCAGGTCTAGCAAGGCAATCGCAAAGTCGCTGAGGATATTCAGCAGCTCATTTTTTTGCAGCAGACCAGCGACATCTTGATGAGTCGATAATTGACTTGAGGCGAGTTTGTCTGTCATCGGTAGCCACCCACAATTTGTGTGAACTCATTGTGCCACTACGCCCAGACTCCGGTCAAATGGTATTGTTTTGCTACTGCACTAAGGCGTGCGGCGCGCGCTTTGAGCCAGTTGCGCCACCGCTGCCTCGAATTTGATAAAACGCCGGTCGAGCTGGCGCAATTGAAGCACTTTGTCTGCGGGGCTTAAAAACGAATAGCGGATACTGTTGTAGGCCACTGTTTTGAGTGTGTCGTAGGAGGGTTTGTAGCGGCTGGTGAACAACAGGTATTCATTGCTCAGATTGTTGCGCGAGACCCCCATATCATCGCTGCTGATGACGATCGGTATGTGATGCCGCAGATACACGGTAATAGGGTGGGCTTGCTGCTGCACGCCGAGGATGAAGGCATTGCTGCTCAGGTTGATTTCGATGGCGACATTGCGCCGCTTTAAATCCGCCAGGAGCTGGTCAGGCTGCTCTTCATGGGTGATATCGACACCGTGCCCGATGCGCTCGGCGCCGGCGAGATCGATGGCGCTGCGGATATGCTGGCTCAAGTGTTCTGGCGGCACCATGCCGAGCGCCAGTTCTCCGGCATGCAGGGATAAATGCACTTTGGGGAAGCGCTGTTTAAGAAAAGCAAACATCTGCATGTGCAGTGTGTAATCACGCAAAGCGACGACGCCGTTTTCTGGCCCGACGATATTTACACCGACGATCAGCGGGTTGCCCTGGCTGGCTGAAAATGCGGCAAACAGTCCGGAAAATATTTTTGATGGTGCGCTATTGCGCGAGACATAGCTTTGTATGCGCAAGCTAAACTCAGCGTCATCAATACCTGCTGCATCATTGGATAATTCCTGGTTGTAATCGGCGATCTTTTTTTGCGCGGCGTCGTCGTGCGCCAGAAAATCGGCCAGCTTGTCAAAAGCCTGCTGCAACTGTGGCGCGCTGGCATCGGCGGGCAGCGCATCAAGCTGCGCAGAAAACTCGGGGTGATCGGTGACTGGTGCACTCTTGAGTAAGGTTTCGAGATACTGCTGATTCTCTGCCTTGGCCCGCTGCTTCAAGATCTTCAGGCCATCGTTGTTAGAGAACTTGGAGATCGGCGAAAAATAGCCGAAGCTGTTGAAAAAATGCTGGTCCGGTGCCAGCTGCTGATGGCCGTGATTGTCATAATCCTTGTCCGACCAGGTAGATAATAGCTCGCGATAAAAGGCATTGTCTTTGCGCACTGCATCGACTTTGATACAAGCATTATTGGGCTGCAGGCTGGCTGACGGCTTCGCCTCGATGCGAAATTTCTCTTGTTTTTTCGACGCATCACTCTCGCGATAAATGCAAAAGCCCTGTTGCTCGACCCAATCGAGATAGGTCTCGGCATAGATGGCGCCGGAATAGTGATGATGAATATCGCCGCCCTTGGGCAACATCGTCATCAGCATATTCAGTTCCGCCAATTGCGGTTGCGTGCCGGTCAGCAGTTGCGCGTAATACTGGCGTGTGGTTTGCAGATTAGCGCGTGTATTGCCGGACAAGTCTTTTGCTTGCGCAGGCAGCAACGTGGCCGAAAAGATCGTAATAGACAGAGCTAAAATTAATTTTTTCATATTCTTACTTTCTTTTTCCTGATTCGTTGTAAAGCACTTACGATGCCTATTTTCGTCATTTATCAGCAGTGGCAATTCGTTACCCATAAGTTCGAAATTTCCGAATCGAGTTCCTTCCCCTTTTGAGGGGGAAGGTTAGGATGGGGGTGCGGCGGTCCATCTATCTAAGTGTCCGAACCTACTGGGTTCTCAATTATTTTTTGTCGTTGCAATTAGATTGCCGGCCGGTGGTAGACCGGCAGCTACTTACTTTTCTTTGCTTCGCCAAAGAAATAGTAAGCAAAAGAAAGGCGACCGCATTCGCTGCCCTTCGGGTTCCCGCTTGCGCAAGTCAAAAAACGGGAAAGTTTCGAAACTCGCTTCGCTCAGACAGCGAAACTT
>JAZJYB010000055.1:0-11779 GCA_040390685.1 Pseudomonadota bacterium
TATTGATGACTGGATATTCTGCGTCAAATACCCAAATCCCATTACTTTCTGGCGAGACCGAGAACGGTATATGCAACCAGACTGCGTCAGGACGCATACCCAAGGTGGCATAAGCGGTTTTGGGTAGCTCAAATTTATCTTTTGATTTAATGACCTCATCGAGTTGCAGGTTTTTTTGCGGATCTGCCAGGATGGTCACTGCCGGCCAGGCATGCACCATCGGTGTCATGTCATCGAGAAAAATAGTTCTGCTTTGTGAGTGCGCGCTTGCTGACCAGCCAAAAAATAAAATGCTGAGAATGAAGAGCAAACTTAGTTTGAGAAAATGGGAAGAATCAAACGAGTTACGGTGCAGCAGTGAAAATAATTTTATTGTCATGAAGCTATTGCTTGCCTTGAAATTGCTAGCATTTTCAAATGGCCAAAAAGAAAGATCCAGAAGTATCGGTTTCCCGGAGAATTTCTGTCAAGGAGCATTTCGAAGAAATGAAAGGCAGTGTTTCTTTTTAGATGATTTTGATGCCTATATGCTTACATTATTGCCGATGTTGTTATCATTTAAATAGGAGGCGAGGTTTGTTGCAAGCTGCCCGGCAAGCATCATCCAATCATATATTGCTTTGTTCGCGCCTTTCGTAGACGAGCTTTTTGCCTAGCATTTCATCTTTGTTTCTTGAGATCTTTCGGCGGCAAGATTTGTTGGATAACTTGCTTCGTCGTCTTGGCCTCAGGGTAGTGTTTTTGCGCATATTTTCCGAACCCCATCATAAGCAACATGATGATCAGAAAAGTCCCTATGGTTTTGCGGAAAGCGGCCCATAACCAATCTGGCTCGCGACCCAGTCGCATCGTACTAACCAGGCTTCCGGCCAAGACTGCCTCGAAGGCAATTTCGATGAGCAATTCTGGCCCAACCAAAGCGAATAGCAAGGCCGCAACAATCGCCAGCAAGGCTATGATCAGAACCGGCACGCAGCCTTCACCAGCCGCAGCACCTATGCCGTCACCGACACCACCAAGAACGTCACCAGAGCTTGAGCTCGCGAAATCAGCAATGTCGAACTGAGCCTCAACCAGGTCAAGCATATCGCCAGCGTCCGGCTCATCGCGGTTTTTGTCCTCGGTTGCATCGACATACCAGAGCCAGAGTTTTACACCAATCAGAAAGCCCAGGTAGGCCGAGATTCCAGTGATGAAATAGCGTGCCGGTAGTGATTGCATGCCGTTAGCAAATGTCAGTTTGGACGTCAGATAAGCAATTGCCACAGTCCAGGCAAACAATGCCAAAGCATGCATGCGCAGAAAATGACGTTCCCTGAGTTGCCTTGCCACCGCATTTCTAGCATGTGCGGGGTTACGCCAGCGTTCCGGAAGTCGTAACATTTATTGAGTGCCTTTCATCGTAGTCGCTGGATTTGTTTGGCTTGATTATTTAGCCGAGGGCGCGTTCCATTTTTCAGTTGTGGTGAATTTTTTCTCAATATGTTTTAGCCACTTTGGCGCTTTGGGATCAACACTCCAGCTACTTATCGCGTCATCGGTTTGATTCAGTAAATGATCGGGTAAATTGAGTGGGCGGGTTTGTTCCATTAAGAGTTGGCTCATAAAATGGTAACCCAAAATTCGCGTGATTAATCGAGTGATAGAAAATTCTGGCAAGATCAATCGTACTGTGCCATCGATGAGTCGGATCACGAGCATGAGCGCCGCAAATAAAAATCTGGAGAGCAAGGATACCCGGCCAGAAACCCCAATGTCGCGCGCATTGGTGGCACCGCATAAATAGCGCGTTAATAAAACCGGGAAGGGTTTGAATATACGGAATGGAATAACGTTTTCCATCGAATTCATCAAGGATGTGCCCAGCGTTGCGCGCGGATCTGGCTGGTAAGGATTGGCACGACCACGTTTTTGCATTTGTGCGAACAAAGCTTCAGACTCATCCATAGTGTCGGCCATCAGTTCACGGCGTATCCCCAAAATGTGCCCAACCACGTTCCAGGTATGCAGAAATGCCTCTTCGTCCACTTGACTCAAACCCAGCCCTAGCGTGCGCAAACTGCGTAAAAAAATGTAACCGAAAGTGAGTAAGGTATACGCCAGTTCTTCCTGATTGCAGGGTAAGCCGTCTTCGCCTATCTTCCAGCCATGGGCAAATAGTGCTTGATGCATGTTGTCAGACTTTGAAGTCGTTAGCGCTGCGATGACACCTGCACCCTTAAGGTAACGTTGCTCACCCAAGAAAAGCATGGCTTCTTGCGGACTGCCGCGCAAAATCAGGTTGCGGATGGTGGCGTGGATCAAGCGCACTTTAAGTATTTGTGCCACGCCGCCGCCATCTGGCTGACATAGCCCACCCTGGAGCATCACGGGAAAAATCATTGCGGCCGTAGCGCGTATCCGGTATTCGGTATGTTTTTCCAGCTGACCGGCCACATGCAATACCGCCGATAGATCAGGAATAACATAGCATTCCGGCAGGCTAGAGCAAAATAATAAGGTGCAGGATAAGGCACCGTATTCCATAAAAAGTTCTTCAGCGCGCTCAATTTTTTTCTGCTCTGCCCACTCCGGTAGTATTTGCCCATGTTGTAAATAGGACTGTAGCTGCTCGTTGATTTCAGCGGGCAGCGAGCCATCATTCGACTGCCAGTTGACCAGACTTTGATTGCTGGTCCATTGCGTGAATTGCTGATTGATCAGTGAGATTTTTCTCCATTGTTCAGCCTGATCGTCGGCGTCAGCAAGGCTGGTCCAAGGGCCGATGATGTTGGCAATTGTTTCGTCCGCCAGTGGGTCCGTTATATATTGCATCTGCGCCAGTCGCGCTCCGGAAATGGCATTCGATAGCGCATTTTGAGGTTTTTGAATGGAGCTAAGGAATGATTTCATGCAAGTCCAATGGCGATTAGAAAAAATGGAGAGATTGAAATTAACCCGGCAAAGCCTGGCCAGGCTGAACACAAAGTGAATGATGATTTGTTTGCTGCGCTACTAGCACGGTGTCGGCAAAACTGAGCGCTGCCGTCGCAGATACGCCGTTGCAAATAATAAACCAGGCAAGATAGGCTCACAAGCCCCAGCCAAAAATCATGAGCTTTGACGTTTTTGAACGGATGCCATCGCGCCAGCTCCGAAATCATCATCGCAATTAGCTACATCGCAAAGCTTGCCTCAGGTTTCATAAAAAAAGCCCCGCAACTTACGTCGCGGGGCTTTTTCGTAAAACTTTGTCGGCAGACAAATTACATCATGCCGCCCATACCACCCATGCCGCCCATACCACCCATGTCGCCACCGCCCATACCGCCGGCAGCTTTGTCATCTGGTAATTCAGCAACCAGAGCGTCAGTCGTCAAGATCAAACCAGCAACTGATGCCGCATTTTGCAATGCTGAACGAGTTACTTTAGCTGGATCCAGAATACCCATTTCTATCATGTCGCCGTATGTATCATTGGCTGCATTGAAACCGTAGTTGCCTGAACCATTCACAACTGCATTGATGACTACACTAGGCTCGCCACCAGCATTGGCGACGATCTCGCGCAATGGCGCTTCGATAGCTTTCAATACTAGTTTGATACCTGCATCTTGATCAGCATTGTCGCCTTTGATGACGCCAGCAGCTGAACGAGCACGGATGAATGCAACGCCACCGCCAGGAACAACGCCTTCTTCTACCGCTGCACGTGTAGCGTGCAGAGCATCTTCAACGCGGGCTTTCTTTTCTTTCATTTCAACTTCAGTCGCTGCGCCAACTTTGATCACTGCAACACCGCCTGCCAACTTGGCAACGCGCTCTTGCAATTTCTCTTTGTCGTAGTCAGAAGAGGCTTCTTCGATTTGCGCGCGGATTTGCTTAACACGGCTTTCGATACCAATCGCAGGACCTGCACCGTCGATGATGATGGTGTTTTCTTTGCTGATTTCGATACGCTTGGCTTGACCCAATTGTTCCAGAGTTGCTTTTTCCAAAGTCAGGCCGACTTCTTCAGCGATAACCTGGCCACCAGTCAAAATAGCGATGTCTTCCAACATGGCTTTACGACGGTCACCGAAACCTGGCGCTTTAACGGCAGCAGTTTTCAGGATGCCACGGATGTTGTTCACAACCAGAGTTGCCAATGCTTCGCCATCGACGTCTTCAGCTACGATCAGCAATGGACGGCCAGACTTGGCGACTTGTTCCAATACCGGCAGCAGGTCACGGATGTTGGACACTTTTTTGTCGTATAACAGAACAAATGGGTTATCCAAAATAACTGATTGCTTTTCTGGGCTGTTGATGAAGTACGGTGACAGATAGCCACGGTCAAACTGCATACCTTCAACGATATCCAACTCGTTATCCAAAGACTTACCGTCTTCAACTGTGATGACGCCTTCTTTGCCGACTTTATCCATTGCCTTGGCAATGATGTCGCCGATGTTTGCATCGGAGTTAGCGGAGATAGAACCAACTTGAGCGATTTCTTTGTTGGTGGTAGTTGGCTTAGCCAAAACCTTGATCTCAGCAACGATAGCGATAACCGCTTTGTCGATACCGCGTTTCAAGTCAGTTGGGTTGAAACCAGCTGCAACGTATTTGAAACCTTCGCGAACGATAGCTTGTGCCAACACTGTCGCAGTAGTTGTACCGTCACCAGCATTGTCAGAAGTGCGTGAAGCGACTTCTTTCACGAGCTGCGCGCCCATGTTTTCGAGGCGGTCTTTGAGTTCGATTTCTTTAGCGACTGAAACACCATCTTTAGTCACTGTAGGGGCGCCATATGAACGCTCCAAAACGACGTTACGGCCTTTAGGGCCCAGTGTTACTTTGACTGCATTAGCCAAAATGTTTACGCCGTTTACGATCTTGGCGCGTGCATCATCGCCGAAAATTACTTGCTTAGCTGCCATGTTGTTTCTCCGAAAATCTAAATAAGGGGTCGATTACTTCTGAACGATAGCGAAAACGTCTTCTTCGCGCATCACCAGAACTTCGTTGCCGTCAACTTTGACAGCCTGGCCGGAGTATTTACCAAACAATACGCGATCACCGACTTTGACTTCTAATGGGCGTACTTTGCCGTCTTCCAGCATTTTGCCTTGACCAACTGCTAATACTTCACCTTGATCTGGCTTTTCAGCTGCTGCGTCAGGCAAGACGATACCGGATGCTGTTTTTGTTTCTTGATCGAGACGTTTAACGATGATGCGATCGTACAGGGGACGAAGATTCATACTAACTCCTTTAAAATTACGATGAGTAATGGTAAGTAACGGTGGTACTGATGGTGGTACAAACTAGGTGTGTTTTGTTAAAGCTACACATGCACACGGGAAATTTGTTGCCTAAAGAATGATTGTTAGCACTCTCTATGCTCGAGTGCTAATTATATGGGCGAGGGGAGGGTTTTTCAAGAAGAAGAGTCGAAATAGTTAATTTTCTTTTAAAAATCAACAATTTACTAAAGAATTCCGGCCTGTATTCGGGCCGGACTCTGGTGAATACTCAATGAAAAATGTTTTGCAAATTATGCAATGCAGCAGATGTCACATTCAAGCGCGGTAGATGGCAAAAAACGCGCCTTGAGGATCTGCCAGCACGGCAAATCTCCCGACCCCGGGAATATCGGTCGGTGCCACACAGCATTGCGCACCAAGGCTCTGGGCTTTTTCCGCTGTGGCATCACAATCCTCAACCGCGAAGTAGACTAGCCAATGTGCCGGGCTGTTTGCCTCTGGCGGCAAGTTCATCATGCCACCGATCGGCACTCCGTTTTGATGCCATTCCGTGTAAGGCGATGCTCCGCCTGCATCGCCATGTGCAGTCCAGTTGAACAGGGCGGTATAGTAATTTTGCGCCTTGTTCATATCGGAAGTATTCAGCTGCCCCCAACAGAAGGCGCCGGGTTCGTTAGTGACGCCTAAACCAGTGTTCTTAGCCGCCTGCCAGATATTGTGTATCGCGCCCGTAGGATCTTTTAGAACGGCCATTCGCCCCAGATCAAAGACATCAAATGCGGGAGCTATCACTTCGCCACCGAGTTCGAGGCTGCGTTTGACTGTGGCATCTGCATCCTTTGTTGCAATATAGGGCATCCAATGCGGCGGCACATTGGCTTGCTTTACCTCGTCGAGAGTGTAAGCAGCAGCGACATCGCGATCTCTTAATTTGAAAATGGTGTAGGCAGCGTCCGGGCCCATAGGCATGTCGACATAGGTCCAATCAAAAAGTTTGCCGTAGAATTCTTTTGCCGCTGTTTGATTTGATGTGCCAAGTTCTATCCAACAAAATGAACCGGGCGTGTGAGAGTTGGTTTCTGCCATGATGAATATGTCCCTTCAAATATTTTTTTAAATTAATAATGAACACACGAGGAGTGAAAATTATTCTATGCCTAGTCGAACTTTGAGCATAGGGACATTCTAGTGAAAGTTGGCAAAGAGTCAAATTTCATTTCAGGTCTTCAGTTTCGAAGTAGAGTGTGTTGCCAAGACTAAACGCAGATCCAACTTGTTTCTGTAGCGCACTCTGCCAATTTTGCGCAGTTGGTGCTTCCAGTTTGCCACTGGGAATTGTGATCATTTTTGGCAAATCAAGCGCTCGCGTACTGCTCGGTTTGAGCGCCACGATCAAATCGAAATCAGGCCGGCGATCAATCTCTTTAATCAGGAAACGTTCACTCCCTTTGCCAATGACGTGGTAGCGACCAGCGGTGAGTTTGCGCTCTGTCATAGACAATCTGTGGAACACAATGACTTCATCAATGATGACGCTTTGCCCGATAAAACGCTCCTTGCCGCCGCGCTCGAAATGCCCTTGTACAAAGCGTGCGGTAAATTGTTTCAAGGGTTCTTTATGCGCTGGTGCCAATCTTAGAAGATCAAATTCTTCGGGATCTAGGGTCCAAAGTTCTGGCTTTTGCGCCAACGCATGGCGTAGCTGCGCGTCAATAGTTTGGTCTTGCAAATGAAAACGGAAGATGACTTGGGTATCATGCGGTGCATGGAACATTGGCAGATGCGAGGCGTACAGGCCTTCTTGTCCGCCGAATACGGCCATGCCGTGTGAACCCCAGCCTATGGCTTTGGCGACATGGTCTTGAGACGGCAATTCTGCTCTGGCAAAAATCATTGCCAGGCTCAGGCAGATCAAGCCTAAAGTGCGAACGAGGCGAGCGGTGTTGATAGGCTTAGCGTAGCTCATATTTTCACCAAAAGTTTGCCGCGATGGTCGCCAGTAAATAAACTGTTCAGGGTGGCGGGTAATTGCTCGAAACCTTCGACGATGCTTTCTTCAAAAACGATTTCACCAGCCTTCACCATAGGTGCTACGACGGCCAACATTTCATCCATGCGATGCAGATAATCGCGCGCCAGCATGCCTTGTATCGTCGCCCTTTGGTACAGCATATGGTGCAGGAAGCGCGGCGCTAATTCAGCCTCATCCAGACCGCCGGAATACTGGCTGATGCTGCCGCAAATAACGATGCGCGCACGGCGATTGATCAGTGGGATGACGGCATCACTGACCATGCCGCCGACATTATCAAAATACACGTCGACACCGCCGGTCAGTGCCTTGATTTCTACCGCTAAAGATTCTGCGCTTTTATGTGTTTTGTAGTCGACCGCACTATCCAATCCCAGCGACTCGCGCAACCAGTCGCATTTTGCTGTGCCACCGGCAATCCCCAGTACTTTGCAGCCATGCCTCTTGGCGAATTGCGCAACCAGTGAGCCAACTGCACCAGCCGCGCCAGATACCACCACAACTTCGCCAGCGTGCGGACGGCCCGATTCGGTGAGGCCAAACCAGGCAGTACGTCCCGGCATGCCGAGCACGCCAAGCGCGGTGCTGACCGGGGCGATGGATGGATCGAGTTTGCGCAGCACGCTGTGATGCACGCGTGCGTGGGTTTGCCAGCCCAGCATGCCTTCGACATGATCGCCGACCGCCAAATGCGGCACCGATGAAGCCAATACACGGGCAACCACGCCTGCTGTTTGCACGGTATTGAGCGCGTGTGGGAGTTCGTTGTAAGTGGGTTTGAGTGACTGGTTGATGCGCATGTAAGGATCAACACTAAGGTATTGCGCCTCGAGCAGCACTTCGCCCGCTGCAAGCGTCGTATTCAGTGCCTCGGTGCGCAATTGGAAATGCTCAGGTCCGACGATGCCGTCAGGGTGGCGGACATAAATCCATTGTTGATTATTGATGGTGGTCATGGTGATTGTGGGCATTCAAAATGAAAGCCTGATTTTAAAATACCATTCTAATCCGCTTGCTGTCGCTAGATAAGCAACTTAAAATGCTTTCGTGTGCACTTTTTGGAATTATGGAATATGGATATCTCTGACCTTCGTTCTTTTCTGGTGGTTGCGCGTTATGCCAATTTGCGTAGCGCCTCGGCGGATTTGCATCAAAGTCCATCTGCCTTATCGAAGGCGATCAAGCGGCTGGAAGTGGCACTCAATACACCTTTGTTTGACCGGGTCGGCAAGACTATTCGCCTCAACAGCCATGGCGAGCATCTCCGTGAACGTGCCATGCATTTGGTGGCAATGGCGGACCAACTCCAGGCAGAATTTCGCGGCGAGCGGCAGCACCTGCATTGCCGCATCGTCGGTCCCGCCATCCTGCAATGGCGCTTTGGTCCCGTACTCTCTGCTTTGCTGCAAAGTCATTACAAGAATAGCGGAGTCGCTTTCGAATCACAATTCGAGGATGCGGCAATCACTGCGCTGGCACGAGGTGAAGCCGACTTTGCATTGGCCACAGGGGCGGCGGTGCATGCCAACTTACCGGCCGGACTGGAAGCTGTGCCATTAGGATCAATGACGATGCAATTGGCGGCAGCTAAATCGCATCCCATTTTGCAAAGCGTTAAGCCAGCAAAATCCAAAGCAGGGAAAAACAAAGTAAAAATTGAAGTAACTACGGCGCTAATATTGCAGCATGATTTTGCCTGCCCTGACCGCTCCTTGTTTTGCGGCATAGATCGCGGCGCGCGTTCTGATGGTTGGCGCGATGATCAGCTGCCTAGGCGTATCCGTTTCTGGCTCGATGATCTCCAGTTATTGATGGCCCTGGTACGTTCTGGTCAGGCCTTGGCCTATCTGCCGGATTTCGCGCTTGATGAACCTGATCTGGTACGTTTGCATGTCACGGATTGTGTCTACGAATGCGTAGAGCAAGCCTGGCTGGTGTGGCGACCAGGTACTGCAAGTGGCTGGCAAAATATTTTAATTGGTCTTTTGCCTGCAGCGCTGGCATTGCAAAATTCATCTGAGGTGCATCGCACCACGCTCTTGTAGCTAGGTGTGCATTTTTTAGTGACAACCACCGCCATGACTAGCAAGTTTTTTGACGGAAAGAGTGTCGGTAGTGGCTAGGCTTTGCAAAATGCCGCAGTCTTTGCTGGCCTGTGTGGCCTGGCATCGATTGCGCAGCGCTCTTAATTGCGTCTCCAAGGCTTTTAATTCTTTGATGCGATGGGCGACATGGCCGATATGTTTATCCAATAAGAGATTTACTTCAGCACAATTGGTTTCCGGGGCATCTCGGAACTGTAGCAGCCTACGGATTTCATCCAATGTCATGTCGAGTGAACGGCAGTGACGAATAAATTGTAAACGCTCTGCATGATCCGCATTGTATAGGCGGAAATTACCCTGCGATCGCGCTGCGTGCGGTAATAATCCCGCCTTCTCGTAATAGCGGATGGTTTCCACCAGGCATCCAGAACGCTTTGCCAGCTCACCAATTTTCAATTCCATTTTTTGAGACCTTAATGATTTAACCGAGATGTCCCAAATAGCGCTTGACTCTATACCAGCTACAGGGTGTTAAATGCCCACTATACACTTTCACGGAATATTCATGAACACACCGCAGAAACCTGAGCACGCACATGCGCATGCATGTTGTGAACATACTCAAACAACAAAAATGCCGTCGACAGAAACTTCCGTGGTGCAGGGCGACGGCATATTGATACTGCGCATCGAAAATATGGATTGCCCGACCGAAGAGACCTTAATACGCAAAAAGTTGTCAGATATTGCGGGCATACAGCAATTAGATTTTAATTTAATGCAACGCACCTTAACCGTAATGCACACGCTTGATCAAGTTGATGCAATCATGCAAGCCTTACTTGCGATTGATATGCATGCCGTACCAGTATTGACAAGCTCCGGACAGAAACTGGCGGTGGTAGCATCACCGCATTCGCAAAAAAAATGGTGGTTCATCGGCATAGCTGCTATCGCCGCAATCCTGGCGGAAGCTATCGCATGGAACAGCGGAACTGAACAAGGCTGGCCAGTGATTTTGCTTTCCTTCGCTGCCATTACCCTCAGTGGCACTGGCACTTATAAAAAAGGTTGGATCGCGCTTAAAAATTTCAACTTAAACATCAATGCGCTGATGACCATCGCCGTGACTGGTGCAGTCATCATTGGTCAGTGGCCAGAAGCAGCGATGGTCATGGTGCTATTTACCATATCGGAAATGATAGAAGCGATGTCGCTGGATAAGGCGCGCAATGCGATTCGCGGCTTAATGGCGATGACGCCTGACCAGGCCAGCATCTTACAGGCCGACGGTAGTTGGAAAGGAGTCGAAGCGAGCTTGATCGCTATTGGTGCCATAGTGAGAGTCGCGCCTGGAGATCGCATCCCACTTGACGGTGAACTTACAAAAGGCCAATCGTCGGTGAATCAGGCACCCATCACCGGCGAGAGCATGCCAGTCGCCAAAGCGATCGGCGACAAAGTGTTTGCCGGCACAGTCAACCAGACTGGATCATTCGAATACAAGGTCAGCGCCGTCCAGACGGACTCGACTTTATCGCGGATTATTCACGCGGTTGAGCAAGCTCAAGGAAAAAGGGCACCGACCCAGCGCTTCGTCGATAGTTTTGCCAAAGTCTATACACCTATTGTATTTTTGCTGGCTTTGGGTGTCATGCTGTTTCCGCCACTGGTGTTAGGTTTGCCTTGGATGGTCTGGATCTATAAAGCCCTGGTTTTATTGGTCATCGCCTGTCCCTGCGCCCTAGTCGTGTCTACGCCAGTTACCATCGTCAGTGGATTAGCGGCGGCAGCGAAAGCGGGCATCTTAATCAAGGGTGGCGTGTATCTTGAAGAGGGACGCAAGCTAACAACAATCGCTTTCGATAAAACCGGAACGATCACTCAGGGCAAACCGCTGGTCACAGATGTCATCGAATTAAGCGGCTTGAGAGGTAATTCCTTAAGGCTGGCCGCGAGCCTCGCAGCTCGTTCTGATCATCCGGTCTCTGGTGCGGTCAGCGTTTTTTGGGGAGAGCAATCAAACGTCGATGCGCTGCATGAAGTCAGCGAATTTGCGGCCATTTCCGGACGTGGTGTAAAAGGCCGCATCGACGGTGCATGGTATTACCTGGGCAATCACCGATTGATTGAAGAATTAAAAATCTGCACACCGCAAACCGAGGAGGTATTGTTTTCGCTAGAAGCCGACGGTAAAACAGCAATGATCGTTTGCGACGATAAAACGCCGCTTCTCATTATCGCTGTCGCCGACACCGTAAGAGAAAGCAGCAAAAACGCGATTGCTCAACTACACGACATGGGCATACGCACCTTGATGCTCACGGGTGATAACGAGCTGGCTGCTAAAGCAATCGCTCAAAGTGTAGGCATCGACGACGCGCGGGGAAATTTATTACCGGAAGATAAATTGATGGTAATCAATGACGAATTGAGCAAATCCGGCGCCGTAGGTATGGTTGGTGACGGCATCA
>JAZJYB010000056.1:0-22439 GCA_040390685.1 Pseudomonadota bacterium
GCTGGGATCATCTCACCAGCAAACCACACGGCATCATTTTAGTCACTGGCCCGACAGGTTCGGGTAAAACCACCACGCTTTACACTACCTTAAAAGCACTGGCGACACCTGAAGTGAATGTCTGCACGGTGGAAGACCCGATAGAAATGGTCGAGGCCTCGTTTAACCAGATGCAAGTGCAGCTCAACATCGACCTGACCTTTGCCGACGGCGTCAGGGCCCTGATGCGGCAAGATCCCGACATCATTATGGTCGGTGAGATCCGCGACTTGGCCACGGCCGAAATGGCGATACAGGCGGCGCTCACCGGCCATCTGGTGCTATCCACTTTGCACACAAATGATGCACCTTCAGCCATCATGCGGCTGTTGGAACTGGGCGTCCCGTATTACCTGCTGGAAGCGACCATTATCGGGATACTAGCGCAACGCCTGGTGCGCACTTTATGCATCCATTGCAAATCGGCCGATGGAGAAATGCTCGATGAAATGTGGAGCAGCCTGGTTGAAGAATGGGATATTCCGAAACCAAAAATAATATACCGTCCGGTAGGCTGTCCTGAATGTCGCCAGACCGGCTACAAGGGCCGCACCGGCCTGTATGAATTGCTGACGGTGACCCAGCCGTTCAGCAAATTAATTACCAAAGAATCCGACATACACGCATTAAGGAAACAAAGCATCAAAGACGAGATGAAACCCTTGCGCATTGCCGGAGCGTATAAGATTATTGAAGGCATGACGACCGCCGATGAAGTTTTTAAAGTGACTTCATCCTTAGTATGATCCACTCAACCGGGGGAAAAGGAATGCCATTATTGCCGTTACCGTCCCCCGCAATTTCGTTACGGGTTTTGCCGCCGGTTTTTTCGCGATATTGGCTGCTACAAATACTGGCGCTCACATTCGTTTATGCTTTGCTCGGGCGCTTATCCGAATTCCTGATCATACCGCCAGGCTATACCATCGCAGTTTTCCCGCCAGCGGGACTCGCCCTTGGCATGATACTGACAGGCGGTTATCGCCTGTTACCAGGTGTCATGCTTGGCGCATTCCTGAATAATGTCGTTATCGCTTACGAAAATTCCGGACAATTCAGTGCACCACTGTTTATCACGTCCGCTTGCATTGCAGTTGGCGCGGCTCTGCAGGCAAGCGTCAGCAGCTACCTGATCAAAAAACGTTTAAAAAATGACCTGGCGCTGGATGACAACAGCTCCATCCTGCAATTCTTTCTGATTGGCGGCCCCATAGGTTGTGCCATCAATGCCACCATCGGTGTTGGTTCGCTGTACCTGTCAGGAGTAATACCGGATCCAGATGTCATCAAAAACGTGCTGACCTGGTGGATGGGCGACGCGTTTGGCGTGCTCACATTTACTCCCATCGTTCTTATCATGTTTGGCGAACCGAGGAAAATCTGGATCGCACGGCGCTGGAATGTCTTGCTGTCACTGTTAGTGTGCCTGCTGATTGTGGTGAGTGCCTTCGTCGTCATCCGTCAGCGTGAAGATCAAAAACAACAGCTGGAGTTTCGCCTTGAGGGCGAACGCATCACGCAGGACCTGCAAAATAAACTTAACGGCAATTCTGAAACTCTCAACAATATCGAACGCCTGTTTGCCAGTTCGGACAATGTCACGAGAAGAGAATTTTCTGTTTTTGTCGCCAGTACCATAGAGCGTCACAAGGAAATCACTTCACTTTTATGGATACCTAAAATTCACCATGAGCAAAGGGCCGTATTTGAAGCTGGCATCGTCAGGGAAGGCTATCCGCAATTTCATTTTACCGAACTCGATGCGCATGACAATGCAACAGCGGCAAGCGCACGCGGCGATTATTATCCGGTGACTTATTTTTCACCATTTAATGCGGATAACCGTATTTTCGGCTACGACATGGGCTCAAATACCATACGTCGTGCCGCGATCGAGGATGCCATAGAAAGTGGCCAGGTCACGGCGTCTGACCCCTTAACTCTGCTAACGACCAGTGCGGATCAAATATCGATTTTATTGTTCGCGCCAATCTACGCCCGCAACAAACCGCTGGAAAATATCACGCAACGCAAGGATGCTGTTGAGAGCATTGCGGTGAGCGCTCTGTTGGTGAGCAAGCTGATCGATGGTCTGCTTAGCAAAGAGCGGCACGAAGACCTACAGTTGAAATTTTACGACCTTTCCTATCCTGGCAATAAAGGGATTTTTTATAACAAAATTGATGTTCTGGATAAGGCCCATGTGTTCCAGGCCACCTTGGATTTTGGCGGCAGACAATATGCACTGCAGGTCCAGCCTTCCGCAAAATATTGGAAAAAACACGCTTCGTGGATAAGCTGGATCACCATCACTGGTGGCCTGCTGTTTACCGGATTGCTGGGTATTTACCTTCTCATGTCAACCGGTCACACATTTAACGTCGAGGCGCTGGTTGCGCAACGCACTGAGCAATTGCATGACAGGGAAGAACGGCTAGCCGCGATTCTTGGCAACGCCGCCGAAGGCATCATTACCACTAACAATCAAGGCAAAATTGAATCCGCCAATCAAACGGCATATAAGCTATTGGGTTACACCAACCCCGATTTAATCGGAAAAAATATTTTCAATTTATTTCCCGATCCAGATTCAGAGACTTTTTTAAAACACCATCTGGGTAAAAAAATCGGCAATAAAAACCAACAAAACCTTGACGCCAGTAACACTCGCCATCAGGTCACTGGCAAACGTAATAACGGCACAGAAATTCCTCTGGAACTAGCCATTACCCGAGTCGAAATCGGCGCACAAACGCTGTTTGTCACGATGCTGCATGATCTGACTGAAGTAAAACGGGCGGAGAAACTCAAAAGCGAATTTGTCTCAGCGGTATCGCACGAACTACGCACGCCGCTCACTTCCATCCGTGGTGTCCTTGGCTTATTGGTCGGCGGCGTTGGTGGCAGCATTCCTGAAAAATCCATGCTCATGCTAAGAATGGCAAATGACAATGCAATACGCCTCACGACACTCATCAACGACTTGCTTGATTTTGAGAAGCTTGAATATGGTGGCATGCAGTTCAGCCTGGAAGCGACTTCCTTGCGCGAGCTGCTAGAAAAATCGATACAGGCAAATCAAGGTTATGCGCACAACTATAAAATTACCATGGTGTTTGACCATGCCTCGAGCGACGACGTCATCGTCCTGGTCGACGCACAAAGATTTATCCAGGTACTGTCAAATCTCCTCTCGAATGCGATTAAGTTTTCCCGCGATAACGGCCACGTCGACATCCGTACTTCGCACTCGGATAATTGGGTAAGAATTGCGGTGCAGGATTACGGCATCGGCATTTCAAAAGAATTTAACAGCAGCATCTTCCAAAAATTCAGTCAGGAAGATGCCAAAACCGCCAGAAAATACGCTGGTACTGGCTTAGGCTTAAGCCTCGCCAAAAACATGATAGAAAAAATGCACGGGCGTATAGGTTTTAGCAGTGTGGAGGGTGAAGGGTCAATCTTCTATATTGAACTACCGGTACAAGCTACCCTTTAAAAACAGCGCCAGCGAACTTAAGCCTTAAAACTTAAGCGTTGGTAGCGCCAGCCTTACAAAGCTCGACAATCCGCTCAAAACGAAATGCCAGGATCAAGGCGTTCAACTCGGCAGCCAATTCGGGCGAGCTCGCCTGAATCTTTGTCACTATTTCATTCGCAGCAAAAAGGTCGAGCGCCTCGGAAGCTAACATTAACTCATCGCGCAAATCGGGCGCTAGCGATGAGAGATCCAGCAGAGTATTTTCTCGCTTTGGGTGCGGCGATGCTGCATAGCCTTCACCTTCGTTTTCATACTCAACTTCAACTTCACGTTCATATTCAAGTTCATATTCATATCGCAGGCCCAACAGGCGCCCCATCATCGCAAACAATCGCTTTTCTTCCAGCGGCTTGCGGACCATGTCATCACAGCCCGCTGCACTGATTTTCCCCCTATCCTCTTCAAATGCGCTGGCAGTCAAGGCGACTATCCTGACCAGATCGCCGCCGGGCAAAGCACGTATCTGGCGGGTGGCGTGGTAACCATCAAGTACCGGCATGCGCATATCCATCCAGATGAAATGTGGCGACCAAGTTTCAAACAGCTGTATCGCTTGCTGCCCATCGTTTGCCGTACGCACTTGTATGCCTACTGCCTCAAGCAAAAGTCTGACCAGTTCGCGATTATCAACTTTGTCGTCGACCACCAAGACACGCACAATTTGCTGCCTATTTTTAAGCGCGATGACGCGTCCGCTAGCTGGTTTTACTACTGGCATACTTGCCAGGTTCGACGGAAGTATTAAGGGAAGAACGAGGGTGAAAGTACTGCCTTCACCACTTTGGCTATTTACCTCGATTTTGCCACCCATTTTTCTGGCGTATTCAAGGCTAATCGCCAAACCTAGGCCAGTCCCCTCGCCCTTGACGATGCCTGCCTCGGTTTGATAAAAAGGCTGAAAGATGCGTTCATGATCAGCGACGGCAATGCCTGTCCCGGTATCAACTATCGCGAAACTAATTTCGTCATCATGAATACTGGTCTGCATTTTAACGCTGCCGCTATTGGTGTATTTAATCGCGTTGCCTAATAAATTGATCAAGACTTGTTTCAGATGCGGCGCATCGCCCTGAATAATTTGCGGCAGGTTTTCTGCCAACTCAACGGTAAATTTCAAGCCGCTACTTTCAGCGCGCCCTCGTACCATTTCTTCTATACTGAACAACAACTCTTTGAGATCAAATGCCTGTTGTTGAAAAAGACTGCGGCCAGCTTCAATCCGTGAAATTTCCAAGACATCATTGATCAGGGATAACAAATGTTGCCCGGCACGATTAATCGTCGAGAGTTTATTTTTAACGTCCTCATCGACCTTGCTATGGCGTTGCAAAATTTGCGCGAAGCCCAAAATAGCATTCAACGGGGTCCGCAGCTCATGGCTCATATTCGCCAAAAATACACTCTTGGCACGATTCGCCTGCTCGGCAATTTCCTTTGCGGCAGCCAATTCACTGGTGCGGCTTTGCACCTGTTCTTCCAGATTATGCCGATAACCATCAAGTTCAATTTCGCGTTGAGTGCGCTCCGTGATGTCTTCACCGGAACTCAAGGTGCCGACGATTTCACCGGCCTCATTGCGCAGCAATGCATTGTGCCAGGCAATTTGCACTGTGTGCCCAAGCCGCGTCAAAATCGGATTTTCAAAATACTCGGCAAGAGGCAGCGTTCCTGAAATCATTTTCAAGTAATTGGGATAAAATTTCTCCATTCCCGCTGGCTGTGGCAAACATAGTTCAAACCAATTTTTCCCTACCAATTCCGCCTCTTCCCAACCCAACATTTGACAACCTTTGCGGTTAACCAGTGTAATCTGGCCTTTGTGATCGACTGCCAAAATCATTGCCTCTACTGTATCAAGATAGCCCTGCGCCCTATCCCGCTCACGGCGCAATATTTTCTCTTCGCGCTGCCGCTCTAACTCCGCGCCAGCCGCCACTGCCACCAGATTGATCAGGGCCCTGGTCTGGTCGACACGCTCCAAAGGCTTAGCGTCCAGCACCGCAATCAAGCCTATCGCCTGTCCTGTCGAATCCCATAAAGGAATGCCCAAATAGCTTTCCGCCTTCATCTCAACGAGCATCGCATCGTCAGGAAAGAGCTGCTGTACGCTCTGACGATAAATGCGCATCTCTTTCCCGATCACATTTTCACAGGGCGTGCCAGCCAGCGAATAGCACAGATTGGGCAGCACCGCGCCATGCGCGTAAAACCCCGCCGTTTCTGCGGTGCCTGGCTGCTCACCTAGCTTTTCGATGATCACATAATCGAACCCGAGAGTTTGCCCCAGACGTTCTGCCAGTGCCGGCAGGAAGCCAGCACCAGTGAGATCCCAGCCGCGTTGCGCAATGAAATTTTGTATCTCCTCAATTCGCTTGTGTTCGCTGATATCTCGGAAACTCCAGACCCGCCCGGCGGATTTCCCGACCCCGGCTAGGGGAAGTGAGATGCGCTCGAACACCCGGCCATCTTTAAAATCCAAAGTGTCATGCGCTTCTGCCTTGACATCGGCATACAAGGCGGAGACACCTCGCACAAAACTCTCTGGGTCTCTTAATTGCGCCAATACGCAGGACAGCAGAATTTTTTCATCGGTTTCAGCGGCCAGCGTCTCCGGGATCTGCCACATTTGCATGAACTGGCGGTTGCGATGGAGTACCTGGCCGCTATCACCGACAACTAAAATACCGTTGTCTGCTGCTTCCAGCGTGCCTTGCAGGATAGCCAAATACTCTTCCTGACGGCGCCAGCCACGGCGCAACTGCCACGAAGCGGCACCGGTCAGGCCCATGAAAATCAGCATAATGCTGAGCGCCATGATCACTTGCTTGCGCCAGGGCGCCAGTTCATCTTTGGTACTCAAACCCACCGCTAGCCAGTAAGGCCAAAACTGCAGCTTCCTGAGTGCATACACTTTTTCTATGCCGTCAGCCTTGGGTGTTGCGGTTAATGTGACAATTGACCACCCCTCTTCCATCTTGTCGATGAAGGCTTGCACAGCAATTTTTTTACCCATTACGGTTGGATCTTTGGGTGCCGGATACCTGGCCAAATTGATATACTCCTTATCCGAAACCAGTGAACTGACAGAACGCTTGCCTAACTGCAGCTCAGCAAAGAGTTCGCTAAAGCGCGCCAGTTCGACACTGGCAAAAGCCACGCCGGCAAATTCACCTTGAGTATCTTTAAACGCCCGGGCAAATACCAGAACCAGTTTTCCGCTAGTACGCCCGATCACCGGTTCGGACCTCAGCATTCCCAAGCCGGGATTTGCGCGCAATTGCTGAAAATATTCCCGGTCCTCTATGCTTGCTTTTTGCGCGCCCTGGGGGAAGCCCGAATCGGCCGGAATATTGCCCATGGCATCGGAATAACTTACCCTGGAAATATGCCTGACATTGCTCGCCAGGCGGACTGTCATTTCATTCATTTTCGCGACCGCGGCCGCATCCTCAAACCTGTTTTGCTCCAATCCATTGGTCATCGCAATTAACAACAGGTCGATCTGATCAAACATGGCTGAAACGCTTTTCTCCAAGGTAAGCGTGGTGTTTTCTGCGCGCTCTTGCGCGTACCGCAGATGTTGCTCATGGCTGAACCACAGCGCCAGACACAGCACGCCAGCGAAAAATAAATTTGTCAGCCAGAAAATCTTGCCCAAACCATCCCCGACCTCAAAGCGAAATTTATTCATGCGCTTGCTCTTTTCTCTTGATTAGTTTCATTTTTCTTCTTGTATTTTCTCTGCCGCCCGGCACAGTTCAGCGATACGATCAAAATGAAATTCCTGCATCTTTTGTTCCAGCTCGGCGGCAATCTCCGGGTGGGTCGCGCGGAGTTGCTCAAGCAGCCGCTGCAGCATATCGACATCCAGCGCATCTGCCGCCTCTTTGAGTTTTTGCAGTGCTTCCGAAGATAAGACAGAAAAATCAAGCCCGGCTGTGCTTCCCAAAGTTGGGGAAATTGTCTTATTCGCGTAGCGGTAACGCACCCCGAGCAATTCAGCCATCACGGCAAACATGCGTTCTTCGTCTACCGGTTTCGAGACCATTGCATCGCAGCCCGCCGCCATCGTGGCGGCCCGATCCTGCTCGAAGACACTGGCAGTCAGCGCCACGATTTTGACCTGATCGCCACCCGGCAGACCGCGTATCTGGCGGGTCGCCTCATAACCATCCATGACCGGCATATGCACGTCCATCCAGATGAAGCATGGCTGCCATTCCTGAAACGCCAGCACTGCCTGGGCTCCATTGTTCACCGTGCGCACTTCAAATCCGCTTGCTTCTAGCAATTGCAACAGCAACTCACGGTTGTCTTCTTTGTCATCCACTACCAGGATGCGCAAGCCTTCCTGCCCGGCCTCCAATCCGAGAACCGACTGAGGGCTGGTTATCATTACCGCCTTGGTTTGGGTCTCAGGCAAGGGCAAGCTCAAGGTGAACACGCTGCCCTGGTTAGGCTGGCTCTGTAGCTCTAACCGGCCACCCATCAGTCGCGTATATTGAAGGCTAATCGCCAGTCCCAAACCGGTTCCTTCACCTTGAGCGATGGCGCCTTCGGTCTGGTAGAAGGCTTGAAAAAGATGACTCTGTTCTTCAGCAGAAATACCGCGCCCGGTATCGGCAATCTCGAATCGGATTTCATCGTTGTTCCGACTGACCCTAAACTGCACCTGACCGCGCTGCGTGTATTTGATCGCATTGCTCAGCAAGTTGATGAGTATTTGCTTGAGATGCGGCCCATCACCCTGTACATACGATGGCAGATCGGCAGCGTGCTCGATCACGAAGGCCAGCCCTTTCTCTTCCGCTCTACCCTTGATCATTTCTTCGATACCAGTCAAGAAATCAATCAGGTCAAACGGCTGGCTTTGCAGCACTACGCGATTAGCTTCAATCCGGGATATTTCCAGCACGTCGTTGATCAGCGCCAACAAATGCAGGCCGGAGCGGTTGATGGTGGCCAGTTTCTTGCAACTTTCTACGCTCATTTCACTATCGCGTTCGAGCAATCTGGCAAAACCCAGAATGGCGTTAAGCGGGGTCCTGAGCTCGTGGCTCATATTCGCCAGAAAGACACTCTTGGCCCGGTTAGCGCTCTCGGCAACTTCCTTGGCCGCAGCCAGTTTGACGGTGCGGTCTTCAACCCGGCTCGCCAGAGTCGCATTGAGTTCGCTGAGGTCGCTGACCAGGGTCTGCTCCTTGGCCAGTTGACGTTGCAAGGTTGCGGCCAGGGTCACCGCAACCGCCGCCGCCAGAATGGTCACGATGCCATACACCATCAAAAAATCTACTCCAGTGCGCTCCACAGGAACTGGCAACCATCCCTGATATTCGGCGACAGTGAGCGCAACAAGACTAATGATAGTCCCGCTGGTCATCCACCAGGCTTGACGGCGCCCTTGCACCCACACCGTCGTCATCAAGAGAACCGGAATGATGAAAAGAACTGGCGTGCGTATGCCGTTGATAAAAAAGCTGCCCGTGATCGTGACCAACCACAATCCCCAACACAAAACGTTCAACCCGCGGTTGATGCGGTCGTGTTTCAACTCGCGATAACTAATACCTGCTACCAATATGACAGAGGTCAGTATTTCGGTCGATTTCAGGTCAGTTCTTTCGGTCAAGAATAACCTGACCGTGACAAACAACAAAGCTAGCGCCAATGTCAGCAGCAAGCGCCGCAATAGAAGCGCAGCATCCTCAGATAAGACTGGCGCCTGTTCTTTAGTTCCGCTTGAATTCATGGTGTGGTTTTCAATCATTGAATCATTCTTGAGATTAGCTTTAAGACTGCGCCGGCACGGATCGGCAAAGCTCGGCAATCCGGTCAAAACGAAACTCCTGCATCAAACTTTCAAGTGCGATGGCAATGTCCGGATGCGTCGCGCGGATTTGCTCCAGCAGCCACTGCATCATCTCGACATCGAGCGCGTTTGCCGCCACGATAAGCATCTGCAGCATTTCTGGACTTAATACAGACAGTTCAAGTTCGGCTGTTGACAGTACGACTTTGGCGCTGCCCGCCCCGGCATAGCGGTAACGCACCCCGAGCAATTCAGCCATCAAGCTAAACAGACGTTCTTCGTCTATCGGTTTCGATACCATTCCATCACAGCCCGCCGCCTTAGTGGCAGCCCGGTCTTGCTCGAATACACTGGCCGTCAACGCTACGATCTTTACCTTATCGCCACCTGGCAAAACACGGATCTGGCGCGTCGCCTCGTAGCCATCGATTCCTGGCATACGTACATCCATCCAGATGAAACAAGGCTGCCAGCTCTGAAACGCCAGCACCGCTTGCGTTCCATCATCCGCGGTGCGCACTTCAAATCCCGTGGTTTCAAGCAATAGCCGCAGCAACTCGCGGTTGTCTTCCTTGTCGTCCACCACTAGAATACGCAAGCCTTCCTGCCCTTCTTCCAAGCCAAGAATTGTCTGGTTGCCCGCTATTTGTACTGCCTTGGTTTGTGTCTCAGGCAAGGTTAATCTCAAGGTAAATACACTGCCATGATCTGGGGTACTCTGCAACTCCAGGTGCCCACCCATCAGGCGCGTGTAATGGAGGCTGATCGCCAGTCCCAAACCGGTTCCCTCACCTTGAGCAATCGCAGCTTCGGTCTGGTAGAAAACTTCAAAAAGATGGCGCTGCTCTTCAGCAGAAATGCCACGCCCGGTATCGGCAATCTCAAATTGAATTTCACCGTTGGCGCGACTAACTTTCAAACTCACATGACCTCGTTCTGTGTATTTAACCGCATTGCTCAATAAGTTGAGCAGGACTTGTTTCAGATGCTGCGCGTCACCTTCGACATACAGGGGCAGATCGCCTGCGCGCTCATTCAGAAAAGTCAGCCCTTTTTCTTCAGCACGCCCTTTGATCATCTCTTCAATACTCGTCAAGAGATCAATCAGGTCAAACGGCTGGTGCCCGATTACGATCCTGTCCGCTTCAATCCGCGATATTTCCAGCACGTTGTTAATCAGTGCCAACAGGTGCTCTCCAGAGCGGTTGATAGTGGCAATTTTTTTCCGGCTTTCTTCGGTCATTTCGCTATCACGCTCTAGCAATTTGGCAAAACCCAAAATGGCATTGAGCGGGGTCCTGAGCTCGTGACTCATGTTTGCCAGAAATATACTCTTGGCGCGATTCGCGGCTTCGGCGCTTCGCCTGCCTTCCAGCAATGCAAAACGGATGTTGCGCAAACTAGCCCCCATCTCGGCCAGCGCAAACAATAATTGCCCGACTTCATCGGGATGCCTTTTACCCTGCCAGACTATCAAATCCCCTGAGGCAATCGTCTTAGCAACTGCCAGCGCTTCGCCCAGTGGATTGACAATACTCAGCCAAATGAAGACGGCCAGGCACCCCGCAAACAACAAGATAAACATCAGCAAAATACCCTGTAACGCAGTCGCATATTTGATCTGTGCCCGCGCGCTTTGTTCTTCAGCCAGGTTGCCATGGCGCGCCAATTCAACTACCCGGTTGATCGCCAACCGATGTTCATTGTAGAGTTGACCCAGCTTGTTCAAGGCCAGATCCACACCAGGCTGGTTATTCGAACGAAGCGCAGGCAAAAATTCGTGGTAGACGGCATCATAAAAAGCCGTTGCCGGATTTTTCGCTTGCACCAACAAGGCCTCAGATAAGCCCGATCCTAACTTTTGCCTAGCCCAGAAATCAGAACGACTTTCAAATTCCGTTCGCAGTTGCAATAAGCGAGTGATCAGGTTTTCTTGTGCCTCGCCGGGCGCGGCACTGGTAATTTGCAAGCAAACCAGATACGACTCAATCACATACATGGGAGGCGGTAAGACATCAGCGATCAGGCTTTGACTTTGTTCTATACGCTCATAAATTGGCCCACCCACTTTAATTTCGTCCAGAGTTTTGAATGACCAAAGTCCAAAACTGATAATCCCGACGCAAAAAACCCCGATCAGAAGCGCGATCCTATGGCTAAGCTTGAGCTCACGCAAGAGATCAATCGACCAACTTAGTTTGGCGCTTCCCAATAAATTTTGCTTATTCAAATTCATTTTTGGCACTCTTTTTTTACACTTCGTTTTGTTACTGAGGGCGAACTTTTGTGATTTATCTTGCGATTTATTTTGCGATTTATCTTGAGATTTATTTACGCACTACATAATTCAATTATTCGATCAAAACGAAACCCATGAAGCAAATCATCAAGCATGATTGCCAGCGCCGGATGCGGCCCTTGCAAGCTAAGCGCCAGCTGGCGCATTTTGCCAATATCGAGCTCTTCTGCAGCGGCTTTTAACTCTGCTACCTGAGCTGGAGCTAGCGCTGAAAAATCTAATTTATCGGCCAATGGAGATTCCGCCGTGACAGCCGGCTCGGCATAGCGGTAACGCAAGTTGAGCAAATTTCCCATGACCGCAAACATACTAGCTACCTCGATGGGCTTTCTAACCATGTCGTCGCAACCGGCCTGTAAAATTTCTTGTAAATCTTCTTCAAAGGCACTCGCGGTAAGTGCAACGATTTTTACTTTATCGCCGCCCGGCAAGCTGCGGATATGTCGGGTTGCCTGATAACCATCTAGCACCGGCATGCGCATGTCCATCCAGATCAGCTGCGGTTGCCATTCGATGAAACTGTCTATCGCTTGCTGGCCATCGTTCGCGGTACGTAGCGCAAAACCAGTCGGGGCCAGCAGTTGCATAACCAGTTCGCGGTTGTCTTCCTTGTCGTCGACGATGAGTACGCGCATTTCTTCCTGGCCCGGCTCCAGGCCGATAATGCTGCGCGCGGCAATTTGGGCGACTGGCGCCGCTGCTTCCGGCAAGGGAAGGCTGAGCGTGAAAGTTGAACCTTGCCCAGGTTGACTCTTCACTTCCAGATGACCTTTCATCATTTTTGTATATTCCTGGCTGATGGCTAAGCCCAGACCTGTGCCTTCGCCCTTGGCGATGCCACCTTCAGTCTGATAAAAAGCCAGGAAAATACGTTTCTGATCTTCGGCGGCAATGCCAGAGCCGGTATCGGCGACCGCAAAATTGATATGGCTATTGTGCCGGATCACGCTCAAGCTGATCTCGCCTTGATCAGTGTATTTAACTGCATTACCGAGCAGGTTGATCAGCACTTGCTTGAGATGCGGCCCATCGCCTTCAACAAAGGCAGGTATATCGTCGGCACATGCAATCGAAAAACTCAGCCGCTTGCTATCCGCACGCACACGTATCATTTCCTCGATATTGTTCAAGAGTTCATGCAGGTCAAAAGGCTGGTGGTGAAAAAAATTACGCCCGGACTCAATACGCGAAATCTCTAGCACGTCATTGATCAGCGCCAACAAATGCTGGCCAGAGCGGTTTATGGTTACCAGCTTTTTACGGCTTGCCAGGCCCTGCTCAGTATCGCGCTCCAGCAATTGTGAAAAACCCAGTATCGCATTGAGTGGCGTCCTCAGTTCATGGCTCATATTCGCCAAAAATACGCTCTTGGCACGATTCGCCTGTTCTGCCGCATCCTTGGCAGCAACCGCTTCCCGCGTGCGCGCTTCGACCAGCGCTTCAAGTTGCTGGTGATGTTGATCGAGTGCCAGCCTGATCTTTTCGCGCTCGGTCACATCCTGCAAAGAAATGATCCTGGCATCGTGATCCAAATAAGTTATCTTTTGCGACGCCACCTCGAGATCGAGAAAATGTCCATCACGATGTCGATAGCGCCAAATGCCCTTGAACCTGGCTGAGCCATCTTCGTTCGCCAGTTGTTGCACAGTCGACGCGATGCGCTGACGCTGCTCTTCAGCGATGGCCAGCTCAATTGATTTTCCGATGACCTGATCTTTGCTATAGCCGAGTAGTTCTACAAAGGCCAAATTAACCGCTAGAATTTTGCCACCTTCGAGCCCGTACACCACTTGCGCGACCGGATTATCATCGAACAAGCTGCGGTATCGCTCTTTTGATTGTTGCAGTTCGGCGGTCCGTTCAAGCACCCGCTCTTCTAGTTGGTGTTGGGTTTTTTGTATACTCTCGGCCATCCCATCGAAAGCCTCAGACAGCACGGCAACTTCGCGACTTTCGCCACGATGCGCAAAAGTGCGCGCCGAAAGATCACCTGTACCAAGTTGCCTGGCGGTTTGCGACAGTAATTTCAATGGTTGCGTGAGACGACGAGCGACCAGGCTGATAAGAAACAGCCCGACCACAGTCAGCAACAGGCCTATGATAGCCAGGCCAGACACGCCGCTAGCCAAGCCTTTCATCGCTTCATTGCGGCTCTGGTATTGCACCAGAGTCCAGCCTTGCGAACCGCTGAGTTGCAAATGCCGGTACACCACCAGCAGCTCATTACCCTTGCTATCGATATCGCGCAAGGTTCCCTCAAAACCTGGCGCCACCTGGCTATTCGGTTTGAAAGCCGCAGTATCGGCCGTAGCCAGTGCGGTAGTCGCCAGGACTTGCCCTTGCGCACCCAATAACACGGTACTGCTATTTTTTCCTGACAGTGGCAGGTCGTCGCGCGCTCCGCCGCTGATGAATTGCCGCGCATCGACAAAGGCGAGCAAAATACCCACCACCTCGCCATCCGGCGAACCATCCGCTGCCAGCACGTGCACAGGTCGCACAATGACGATGTCGACACCATCCTTGCCTGGCAACTGCTCGATCAGCTCGGTGATGCCAGGTTGGGCTGCGCGTTGCAACAGTTCGGGTTGCGGGAATACGCTGCCGAGCTCCCCGGCAACAGTGCTGGCACCGATGCTGGCACGGACCTGGCCACCAACAGGCGCCACTATCATCAAACTTTGATATCGATCCGGGTAGGCACGCTGCAGGCGCTCAAATATTCGTTCCAGGTCTTGCTGTAGCGTTGCATCGTTTTTCTCCAACTGCCTGGTTAATATTTTACTTTCTGAAACCACCAAAATATCGCCACGCACTTCCTTGAAGCGCTCTGTCATCGCGGAGCGCTGATAATCTGCCTTAAGCTCAAGTTTCAAAATGGCGTCTGCCAGCCTTTGATTACCGGCGCCAACCACGCCTAACTGCGGCACACCCAGATACCAAAAGAAAAATAGCAAGCCTATCCCAGCCAAAAACAAGGCGACGAAATAAGCTGCAATTCGGCTGGAAAAGGAAGTATTCATTATTGGCGCTCAGTTAATCCCCGTGTTAGTCCTCGTGTTAATCCCCGTGCTAGTTCGCGTGTTAGTTCGCGTGTTATTTCACGTTATTAGTCCTCGTAATCGAAGCTGCGTAATTGGTATTTTTTCGCTGCGGCCAAGACCTGTGCCAGGCCGTCATACCTGAAAGCCGCCAAGACGTTTTCCTGCTTGGCACCGGCCGGAAGTTTTTCCAGCTTGGCCAGGAACTGATACTCATTTGCCAGTGGTGCCGTGCCAGTGCTTTGCAAAATAACCGGGGCAGACGGGATACTCAGAATTTCGCGCTTGGTAATCGCGCCGATCTGGCTAACCGACAGCGAGGTCGGTTTGCCTGACAAGTTTTCAGCATCCGCCATCACCCATCGTGCAGCCCTGTCGAGGTTAGCCTGAGAGCGCCGCATCCATTCAATCGCGCGGAAAAAACCCGCGACCAGATGGCGTGCCGCCTCGGGCTGGCGATGTTCAAAATCGCGTTCCAGCACAAAATAATCGGTACTCTGGCCGCGAAACACGATGCGGTTTTTATCGCTATTACCCAAGGCAACGGTGGGTGCAGGCTCCCATGCGGCAAAGGCATCGATCTCGCCTCGCTCAAGCGCACCTGGCATATCATCGATACGCAGCGCCATCAGCTTTACTTGCGTGTCATTGACGCC
Organism: Pseudomonadota bacterium; assembly: GCA_040390685.1. Lineage (GTDB taxonomy): Bacteria > Pseudomonadota > Gammaproteobacteria > Burkholderiales > Burkholderiaceae_D > Undibacterium. The sequence goes on from JAZJYB010000056.1 coordinate 15,386, forward strand.
CGCTGATGCCAAACCCTGCAACAGGGTGTGGTGTGCGCTCGAGAAAGGGACATAAGCGATGCGTTTTCCAAGCAAGCCGCCAACTTGCACATCCCCTTTAGCCACAATCGCAGTCGAAGTTTGCTTGACCAGACCGACCACCCATACGTGAGCGGTCGAAGCGGCAAGTAGGGTTGGCATATCACCCAGCAAACCGGCCTCAAGCTTCTGTGTGCCAAGCAAGCCGACCATATCGGCGCCACGCAGGAAGGGATGTGCCTTGAGTGGCTGTTTCGCATCCTCAAGCGCTTTTTTCAAGATGCGGTCACGCTGCATCACGGCACTGATCACGCCCGATGGATAACCTAGGGGTTGCACCCCAAGATCTATCGCTGGCGAGGCTGGGGATAAGCCGTAGCGATCATAATATTCTTCAGCAGCAAAACTCCCCGGACTAAGCAGCGAGAGTATCGCCAAGGTAAATAAGCTGAATACGCTGCGTAAGCTATCTTGAAATGATGTCATTTTCATGATTCACCTTCTTCCTGCTTGATTTGTGTTTGAGATTTATCGCAAAGTGCCGCGATTTGTTCGAAACGAAAACCCTGAACCAACTCGTCCATCTCGGCCGCAAGCGCCGGGTGAGTCTCTTTGAGCATTGCCACTTGCTGGCGTATCTTGGCTAAATCGAGCGCTTCGGCTGCGGCTTTTAAGGCTGCAATTTGGCTAGACGGAAGCGTAGAAAAATCAAGCGCTCTTGCAAGATTCGTTTGCGCTGGCGTGACAGCAGCTTGCTCCACCTCGGCATAGCGATAACGCAAGTTGAGTAAATCTCCCATGACCAAAAATAAGCTGGCTTCTTCCAGCGGCTTTCTAACCATGTCATCGCAACCCGATTCAATAATCTTTTGCCGCTCTTCTTCAAAGGCACTCGCCGTCAGCGCGACGATTTTTACTTTATCACCGCCCGGCAAGGCGCGGATCTGTTGCGTCGCCTGGTAGCCGTCTAGCACCGGCATGCGCATGTCCATCCAGATCAGCTGCGGTTGCCATGCTATGAAGCAGTCTATCGCTTGCTGGCCATCGTTGGCGGTACGTAGCGCAAAACCGGTCGGGGCCAACAGTTGCATGACCAGTTCGCGGTTGTCTTCCTTGTCGTCGACGATGAGGACACGCATTTCTTCCTGGTCCACCTCGAGGCCGATGATGCTGCGCGCGGCGCTCTGGGCGGCCGGCGCTTCGGTTTCCGGCAGCGGCAGGCTGAGCGTGAAGGTGGAGCCTTGCCCTAGCTGGCTCTTGACGGCCAGACGCCCTTTCATCATTTTTGTGTATTCCTGGCTGATGGCTAATCCCAGGCCGGTGCCTTCTCCCTTGGCAATGCCGCTTTGCGTCTGGTAGAAAGGCTGGAAGATGCGTGCGTGGTCTTGCTCGGAGATGCCGGGGCCGGTGTCGGAGACTTCAAAGTTGATTTCGCCGTTACGCCGGCTGACACTCAGCGCGAGCTGCCCCCGCTCGGTGTATTTGACTGCATTGCCGAGCAGGTTAATGAGGACTTGCTTGAGATGAGGCCCGTCGCCTTCGACAAAGGCTGGCAAGTTACCGGCATGTTCGGTGATGAATTTGAGCCCTTTGTCGTCGGCTTTGACGCGTATCATTTCTTCGACGCTGCTGAGGATTTCGCCGAGGTCAAACGGCGCACTTTGCAGTAATGTGCGGCCGGCTTCAATGCGGGAAATTTCCAGCACGTCGTTGATGAGGCTGAGCAGATGTTGTCCGGCGCGGTTGATGGTGGCGAGATTCTTTTGATTTTCTGGTGCGATGTTGTCGCGCTTCATGAGTTGGGTGAACCCGAGGATGGCATTGAGCGGCGTCCTTAATTCGTGGCTCATGTTCGCCAAAAAAACACTCTTGGCGCGGTTGGCCGCTTCTGCCATGTGTTTTGCCGCAATCAGTTCTGTGGTGCGGCTCAGCACCATTTCTTCCAGGTGCGATTTATATTTTTCCAGCTCTTGCTTGATGCGTTCGCGCTCGGTTACATCCTCCAGACTGGCAATCCTCGCCCTGTGATTGGCGTATTCAAGCCGGCGCGAAGTGCCTTCGACTTCGATATGGTGACCGTCACGATGTTGGTAATGCCAGCGACCGCGGTAAGTCGCCTCTGGGTTGTCGATTCCGTCCTGCACGACCTGATGTAAGCGGCTCCTCATTTCTTCGCGATGGTTCACATCGAAAGGAAAATCAACTGGGCACCCGATCACTTCGTTTTCGGCATATCCCAGCAATTGCAGGTACCTGGCATTCACTGCAAGAATTTTCAGGTTATCAATATCGTAGACCACTTGCGCGATGGTACTTTCACTAAACAGGCGACGGTAGCGCTCTTCACTGGCCTTGATATTTGCCTGTGCCAATTTGCGCTCTTGGCTCAGGCGTTTCATATGAATCAGCCAAGCAACAATGATCAAAAAAGAGATAGCAGCCAGAGCGCGATATAACCAAAGAAAATCGGGGCGTGGATCAGGATCGTACAAGAAGCCCTGCATTTGCGAATTTTTAGGCAGCATGCCGAGGTCGGCATATACCTCAGCTATATGCATCCAGCGTCCGGGATTCATGTATCCCATTTCCACCAGTTCGGGTTGCACGAGGTCGGTCATTTTCTTGGCTTCATACAATAAATGTTCGCGCGAATTGCGCTGCGAATATTTAGCCAATATCAGCTCGGCGATCTCTTCCTGATGCCGCATCGCGTAATGCCAGCCACGCATGCTCGCTTCGCGAAAGGCTTTAACCCGTGCAGGGTGTTCCTTGATTTGCTGTTCAGAGGTGAACAGGTTGTCGCCATAAAAATCGATGCCGGCCGATCGTGGGGTATATGCCTGATACGCAAAACCTGCCTTATCGAGCACATCTGTCTCATTCGTCGCGTAGGCAGAGAATCCATAAGTCTTGCCGCTGATCAGGTCATCCGGATTGAAGCTATGTTTCAGCATCGTCAGATTGCTCAGGGAAATACCTTCTTTTTTCAGATACGCGGTCAATTCTTCCGACTGGGCGCTTAACATGACTGGCTTACCCATGATGTCATGGATGGTCTGGGTGGAGCCGGTTCGCGGCACCAATAACACGTACGGCGAATGTTGAAACACGACGCCGAGCACGACCACAGGTTTACCGGCATGCCGCTCGAGTAACAGGCTGCTGCTACCGACACCAAATTGACTTTGTCCCGCCAAGACGTTTTTTAAGGGTTCATCGCCGCTAATTCCTTCGACAATACTCACATCGAGACCATGTTCGCGGTAATAGCCTTTTTCCAGGGCTGCGTAATAACCGGCAAACTGAAACTGATGCAGATATTTAAGTTGCAGATTGAGCTTATCAAGCGCAAAGGCAGGCACTGCCACCAAAGCAAACATGGCAAGGCACAACAACCCTGGCATTCGTCTTTGTAGCCAATTGCCTATTGCTACACGTAATTGCATTGTTAAGCTCCGAGCATGATTTCAGTGTTTTTGCAGCGTTTGTTCAGCACTTTTTCAACTTTACTTTCAACATTGCTTTCAACATTTTTAATCTTGATAATCTTCGTCTGAAGCTCTTTTTTTGCCCGCTCCCGTTCCGCGTTTCTTAGTGCAGCCGCGCTACAGCGCAGAGCTGTTGTCGATGACTTCCAGCCAGTCTGCATTCGGCCAGTTTTTTACCCATGCTGGCATGTCCGTTGCGGGCATCGGCCGGGCGATGCCGTAACCTTGCAGCAGAGGGCATCCAAGTTCGAGCAAAAGCTTGCCATGGGCGACTGTTTCCACGCCTTCGGCGATGACTTTGCGCTTAAAGGCGGATGCCAGGCCGATAACGCCAGAAACAATTGCCAGATCACCCGGATCGTCCATCATGTCGCGGATGAAAGATTGATCAATCTTGAGAGTGTCGGCCGAGAGTTTACGCAGATAGGTCAGTGAAGAATAGCCAGTGCCAAAATCGTCGAGAGAAAATCCTACGCCGAGCTCGCGGCAGGCTGAAATAATTTGTTCGACCTTGGCGATATCATCAAGCCCTGAAGTTTCCAGCACTTCCAGTTCAAGCCTGCCTAGCCCGGTGCAAGGATGTAAATCCAATAATTCATGCAAACGTGTGATGAAATTCTCCTGCACCAATTGAAGCGCCGCAACATTCACGCTGACCGCCAGATCCAGCCCTTCACTGCGCCAGTGCGCCATCTGGCTTAAGGCTTCGTCGATCACCCAATCACCCAGCTCGATCATGAAATTGTCGCCTTCTATCTGCGGCAAAAAAACCCCGGGCGGCAGTAAACCACGTTCAGGGTGCTGCCAGCGTATCAGCGCTTCTGCACCGACCACCAAATTATTTTTGACATCGACCTTGGGTTGGTAGTAAAGAATAAATTCCCTGCGGCTCAGTGCCGCGCGCATCAGCTCTATGGTTTCGCGCTGTGCCCGCACCAGCTTGTCGTTATCCGGATCAAAGCGCATCCAGCGCGCCTTGCCACCTTGCTTGGCCATCACCATGGCTTGATCGGCATGGCGTAACAAGGTGTCTGGATCGACATCATCTAGTGGATATACCGCGACCCCGATACTTGCGGACAGTGTCAGCGTTATGCCATCTTCAACGAATGGTTCGCTGAGGCGCGCCAGTATCCCATTGAGAACCTGGTCAAGTTCTTCATCACTGTTCACGCCCAACAAGACCAGGGCAAACTCATCGCCACCTATCCGCGCCAGGGTATCGCCGCCGCGCAGGCCACAACGCAGGCTTTCTGCAGTATTGAGCAACAGCAAATCGCCAAACGGCTGGCCATAGGTCTCGTTGATGTTTTTAAATGCATCGATATCGAGATAGCATACCGCCATCGAACTGCCGGTACGCTTGACTTGTTCTACCCCTTGACGCATACGCGCTGTCAGCTGCGCCCGGTTCGGCAAGCCGGTCAAGGCATCGTAATTGGCGGTCTGTTCAAGTTCGGTCTGATGTTCTTTCGCCGCCAATTGAAGACGCTCCTCAGCCAAACGACCGGCGGTGACATCTTGCAGCATCAACATTTGTGCACGATGTCCGACGTATTCCACCGTCTGCAAAACGCCTTCAATATCGACCACTTTGCCATCATGGTGATAAAACTGTAAGCGCTCTGTGTAAGCCGCCTCTTTCGAATGTTCGGTCAAGGACCGGGTTAGCGAGCGGAGATTTTTTTTCTGTTTTGGCGTGGTGGCAAAATCAAGCGAACGGCCTATCGCCTCGTCGGCGCTGTAACCCAAGATACGGGTGAAGCCACTGTTGACCGCGAGTATTTCCAGGCTATCGGTGTCAAATACCAAAATAGCGATGGGGCTGTCTTCAAACAAGACACGATAGCGCGATTCACTTTGACTCAGCTGCAAGGTGCGCTCTTTGATCATGCTTTCCATGTGACAGCGGATGCGATGCAATTGCACATGCGTCATTACCCGCGCCAAGACTTCTTCCGATTGAAATGGCTTGGCGATGTAGTCAACCCCGCCGGCACGAAACCCTTGTAACTTATCTTCCATGTCGTTCATGGCGCTAATAAAAATAACCGGAATATCACGGCTTTTCTCATTCTCCCGCAGGCGCCTGCAGGTCTCATAGCCGTCGATTCCCGGCATACGGACATCGAGCAAAATCAGGTCTGGCAAACTCACTTCAACCGCGCGCAAGGCCACTTCACCTGACAAAGCCGGACGTACCTTGTAGCCGGCTTGCTCAAGCAGCGCCATCAGTACCTGTAAATTATTCGGGTTATCATCAACAATAAGAATCGAACCAAGTTCTTGCATACACTTCTCCAAATGGCTGCTCTATATTTTACAAAGATCAACGATACGATCGAAACGAAAGCCCCGTGCAAACTCGTCAAGCGTAATTGCAAGTGCTGGATGAGTCTCTTTCAATGCCGCCACTATCTCACGCGTTTTGCCTAAATCGAGTGCTTCAGCTGCGGCTCTTATCGCCTCTATTTGGGTCCGCGGAAGCGTTGAAAAATCAAGCGTTCTTTCAAGCGATCTTTCAACATTTCTCGCTAGCGGCATAAGGCTTGTTTCCGTCTCTTCGGCATAGCGGTAGCGCAAATTCAGTAAATCTCCCATGACCGAGAATAAGCTGGCTTCTTCTAGTGGTTTTCTGACCATGTCATCGCAACCCGACTCAATAATCTTTTGCCGCTCCTCTTCAAAGGCACTCGCCGTGAGCGCGACGATTTTCACTTTATCCCCGCCCGGCAAAGCACGGATCTGTTGCGTCGCCTGATAGCCATCCAGCACCGGCATGCGCATGTCCATCCAGATCAGCTGCGGTTGCCATGCTATGAAACTGTCGATCGCTTGCTGGCCATCGTTGGCGGTACGTAGCGCAAAACCAGTCGGGGCCAGCAGTTGCATGACCAGCTCGCGGTTGTCTTCCTTGTCGTCGACGATGAGGACACGCATTTCTTCCTGGCCTACCTCCAGGCCGATGATGCTGCGTGCGGCAGGCTGGGCGGCGGGCGCTTCGGTTTCCGGCAGCGGCAGGCTGAGCGTGAAGGTGGAGCCTTGCCCTAGCTGACTCTTGACCGCTAGCCGCCCTTTCATCATTTTTGTGTATTCCTGGCTGATGGCCAGACCCAGGCCCGTGCCTTCGCCTTTGGCGATGCCGCTTTGCGTCTGGTAGAAAGGCTGGAAGATGCGTGCATGATCTTGCTCGGAGATGCCAGGGCCAGTGTCGGAGACTTCGAAGTTGATTTCGCCGTTACGCCGGCTGACACTTAGCGCGAGCTGACCGTGTTCGGTGTATTTGACTGCATTGCCTAACAAGTTGATGAGGACTTGCTTGAGGTGAGGCCCGTCGCCTTCGACAAAGGCCGGCAAGTTACCGGCATGTTCGGTGATGAATTTGAGCCCTTTGTCATCGGCCTTGACGCGTATCATTTCTTCCACGTTGCTGAGGATTTCGCCGAGGTCAAACGGGGCACTTTGCAGTAGTGTGCGGCCGGCTTCTATGCGCGAAATTTCCAGCACGTCGTTGATGAGGCTGAGCAGATGTTGTCCGGCGCGGTTGA
>JAZJYB010000057.1:0-2199 GCA_040390685.1 Pseudomonadota bacterium
GATATTGCGCACCAATACGTGGCGATGCGTTTTTAGTCCCTTCCCCTTTTCGAGGGGGGGTGGCTAGGATGGGGGTGCGGCGCTGCAAATTATATTATCCACATTATCGCCATTCCCGCATATCTTTGGCGGGAATCCAGTGTCGTTAAATGTTTGCCTGTGAATTGAGTTTTGTCGTTGTGTTTAGATTACCGGCCGGTGGTAGACCGGCAGCTACTCACTTTTCTTGCTTCCGGTGTGTGTCAAGGTAGTTGTCGCCTCAATGCTTGAAATTAAGCCGCTTTCATATATTCTTTCTCTTGCTCCTGAGCTCGCTCAGGGTTTAAGTAGACAGTGCTGCCCAGTGTCCAATCTCTCGTTTCTCCTGTCCATCGCTCAGGATTTTTCGCACGAGCCATTTGATACACTTGCGCACGCTGCTGAAGTAAAACATTTGCTTGGCCACGATGCCGTTGATCTGGCGTGACGTATTTCAAGCCGCTATGGCAATGTTCTTCGTTATACCATTTGACGAATTCATGCACCCAGAGACGCGCTTCATCCAACGTATCGAATGGCCGTTCTGGCCACTGCGGACAATACTTCGCCGTACGAAATAAGGCTTCGGCGTAGGCATTGTCGTTGCTGACGCGTGGCCGGCTGAAAGACGGAACTACACCAAGATCGTACATGGCTGAGAGCATGTTCGCCCCCTTCATGGCCGTACCATTGTCGGAATGCAGCACCAGTGGCTTGCCTGCAATTTGTTCACGCAGGCAACCGCGCCACAGTAAGTGACTGGCATGTTCTGACGATTCGTTTTCATGGACTTCATTGACCACCAGCTTACGGCTGTAGATGTCTTTCATCATGTACCAATAATAGAATCTGCCCTTGACTGTGCTTGGTAGCCAGGTGATATCCCAGCACCACACCTGGTTGGGTCCATCGGCTTGATGCGTTGTCAATGGACGTTTCTGTGGGGTCTTGCTGCGCCCCCTTCGCTGCCCTTGATTGGCTGCTTTCATGACACGGTAAAAGGTCGATTCCGATGCCAGATAAATCCCTTTGTCGGCCAACTTGGGAACAATCTGATGCGGCGTCATGCTGGTATAGTCGACGCAGTTAGCGGCGGCCAACAATGCCTCACGTTCTGGTTGGCTGAGTTTATTGGCAGGACACGGATGCACGGTGTCAGGCCGGCGATCCTTTGGTGAATGTCGCCACCGCTGCACGGTGCGTACACTCAGCCCCAGCATGTCACAGGCAAGGTCTTGGCGTGCGCCAGCTGTAACGGCTTCATTGATCAATGTGAGGGCTTCAAGGCGATCCGGGGCTTTGATCATTCGTCCTTTTCCTTCCCCCAGATCGCTTCGGCTTTTTTTCTTAAAACAAGCAGCGCCGCCGATTCTGCCAACTCAGTGTCTTTCTTTTTTAAGGCGCGTTCCAGTTCGCCAATGCGCTTTGTCTGCGAGGCATCTGGTTTAGCTTGCACCAGTTGTCCATTGGCCTGCTCGCACGCTAAACGCCATTGCGTCACTTGTTCTGGATAGACGCCTTTAGTCCTGCAATACACCGATAGCTCGACTTCACTTAGTGCTGCAGCTTCTAGCACGATGCGAAATTTGTCCGAGCTGGACCAGCGATCACTTTGTTTACCGTCTCCTGGCACAATTCTTCCTTCCTCGCGCGCCACGTTTTGCCAAACACGTAACGTCACTGTAGTAATTCCCGTGGCACGAGCTAATTCCACCACAGCTCGATTTAACGGGGGCATCATTTGTTGAATTGCCCATTCTCTTTGTTCCGCTGTATATCGAATATATTTCATCTTACCCTGACTGCCGCCCTCCATCTTTTTGACCTATTGAGTGAGGCGACATCTATCCTGACATGGAGGGCTTCGCTAAGAAAATGTAAGCAAAAGAAGGCGACCGCGCTTCGCTCAGACAACGAAGCTTTCTTATCCGTTTTCTGCCCGGCACAAACGGCAGCTCAGAAGCGGAATTCTCAAGGCAAAAAGCAAGGCGAAATTTTTGTGACTTTGGATCGGTGCGTGTGACGCACCCTACACTTGCTACGGGCTACTGAATGCGTCCTAACACTTTGTCACCGATAGTGACCTTAAGATTAGGCGCAACGTGAATCTTCAATATTTCATTCAAGTCGACTCTCATAGTAAATTTGGAATTCAAGCGTGAATTTGATGGTTCCGAGTTT
>JAZJYB010000058.1:0-2371 GCA_040390685.1 Pseudomonadota bacterium
AGCCATAGGCGGCGCGGATCTGGGCCGGAGTGTAGGTCGCCACCACGCCGCCGGAAGCTGCCGGCGCCGCGGCCGCTTCCGGGCTCAGACTGCGCATGGCTTCCAGGTGACGGCCGTGCATCGCCTGCAGGGTCAGGCGGCGAGTCGAAAGGTGCTGGAATTCAGTCGGGACCGCCTGCGCGTGCACTGGCGCGGTGGCGCTGTCGGCCTGGTCGTCCGGCGCCGCCAATTCGATCGGCGCCATGTGGAATGACGGCAGTGCCATGCGCTGGGCATCTTCGGCCGGCAGCGTGCCGGGATCCAGTACCAGCGTGGTCGAGCCGGTTGCGAGCGGAGCCGCGCCCTGTACCAGACGCGGTTCAGCGGAGCTGTCAGTGCCGCCCGCGCCGCATGCGCTCAGCAAGGCGGCCGTACACAGTGCGAGCGCCGCCAGTGCAACCGCAGATGCGTTAAATTTTGTTAAACGTTGATTTTTCATCATCTGCCTTGGCGCAGCCATTTTGTATCCATGTGGAAATTATCGCACATTATTTATGCATTGCAAGATTGGGAACGTATCCATGGCGGGGTGTCCCTGGTCAGAAATACCAGCATATTGACAACTAACGATCGCCCCTCCGCCTGATTGCGCGCTGCAGGGCTTTGCTTATAACATCAGGTTGCTCAAATACCATCTTGGGAGAGAGCGCATTGATAGACGATTTAATAAACGATTCGGATTCATGGAAAACAAATTCGTATTCGTTATCAATGGTAATCATGTGATAGCTCTGGCCAAGAAAGATCAATTTTTTTCTTTTCGCGCTGATATTTTCCATCAACCAGTCAGCGTTGCGTGGACTAACTGTTTCATCTTCCGTTGCATGAATGATTAAGGTCGGACAGGTCACTAGATCAACGCTCCTTCGTACATGAACAATCAATTCATCCGCTTGATTTACATGATCAAAGCCAATATATGCCCCTCCCGCCTCCGAGGTTTCGCTAGATAGGATGGCTTTTTTGATTCTAGCTCTCATCTCAGGATTTTTAACCCCGAAAGGTTCTCGTTCACGGTACTTATAATTTTTAGCCCAGGAAAAATGGCGAGCGATTGATAAAAAAGAACGGTACCAAGGAATCGCCCAGCCGTCATAAGCAATCGCGGTCGACAGCAGCACCAAGGCAGCTATGCCATCCTCCTCTGCCGCCACGGCCAAGGCCAAAGTCGCCCCCATAGAAACCCCGATTATTGAGACGGTCTGGTAGATTTCCGAAAGGCGACGATACTCGCGGCGCATTTCATCGATCCACTCGCGCCACTTGCTACATGGCTGACCATAGCAAAACCCTGTAATATTTGGCTCGTACGTCGCGAGTCCATTGTTGGTCAGATATTTGCCTAGACGGGCTACTTCAAGGGAGCTGCTGGCTAGCCCATGAAGCAATATAACCACATGGCCAGCCCGACGTTTATTGGTTTCGATTGGAGTGAATGACATGTCTTACCTAAACAAAAATTCTAAAAAATGGACCACGGGAACACCCTTTTTTCGGCTTGGCATCGGCTTGCTATTGACCGTGGCCGCCCTTGCCATTAGAAAAATTCTTCATCCCTTTATTGAACCGCATGTGCCATTTCTCTTTTTTGTTATTGCCAGCATCATCACGGAATTTTTTTTTGGCGTTACCGCAGCATTTGTGAGCTTGATCGCCGGGATGTCATTAGGGTTATATTTTTTCATAGAACCTTACGGTACCCTGTCGATACCGACCGGCGATGATTTCATCGCCATGGCTAGCAACCTCATCATAGCAATAATCACCATACTTTTGCTTGAGTATCTTCGACGTTCGCACTACTCGACAAAATTGATGCTCAATGTAGTTAACTCGCAACGTCGATCCTTATTGGAAGTCTATAACCAACTACTATTTCAGCAACGTAAAAGCCATGCTTTTGTCAAGGAAGTGACATCCTCCTTTGCTGCGATGGACCAGATCCTTTTATTAATGCCATTTGGCCATCCGCCGTATCGGATGCCAGCATGGCATCGCATTACTGGTGGAGAAGACGGGGAAGATAGGAATTTGGAATGGCATACAATGATCCACCCTGATGAGGATGCGATGATGCAACGTGAATTTGAGCAGGCGGAACATTTACCGGTTGGCAGCAAGAAATCAATTCGTTTTCGTGTTAAAACCGCACTGAATGATTATCAATGGGTAGACGGCACATTGTGGACTATTCATTATCGACAACACTGGCGAATGACTGTACTAGCCGCAAATCATATTTGATCTCAAAAATGCCTCGTGATGTCGGTAACTGGAATGGCCGAATTCTAGCGACCTTGAGCTAACGACAAGATGAACACTTTGTTACGGA
>JAZJYB010000059.1:0-31442 GCA_040390685.1 Pseudomonadota bacterium
CAACACCTGTCGCTAACCAATTGAATTTATTCGATTTTTAACCGGACACTAGTGAGTTCAAGTATTTAAACTGCCAATTGCGTGATCCGAGACCAGAACAGGAATTTGATCTACAATTGCGCCAGTTTTTTTAATCAAGAATTTAGGGGAAAATAATGGAACAAATTACGACAGTTTCAGGCTTGCAATACGAAGATAAAGTCATCGGCGAAGGCGCAGAAGCGCAAGCCGGCAACAATGTTGACGTGCACTACACAGGCTGGTTACAAAATCCAGACGGCAGCGCCGGCAAAAAATTCGATTCCAGCAAAGACCGTGGCACGCCATTTTCATTTGGCCTGGGTGCCGGGCAAGTGATCAAGGGCTGGGATGAAGGTGTACAAGGCATGAAAATCGGAGGCACACGCATTTTGACTATACCTGCTAGCTTAGGCTACGGCCCACGCGGTGCTGGCGGCGTGATTCCACCTAATGCGACCTTGATTTTTGAAGTTGAATTGCTGGGTGTTTAATTGCATTTAGGCGTCGCAATGTGAAGTCGCTACCTGATGTAAAAAAGCCTCTATTGCTTGATTGCGATAGAGGTTTTTTTATTGAGCGACGAACAGAAACTTTCCCTCGTCCGCATTTCAAGTATTGATTTTTCGATACAAGGTTTGCCGGCTGATGCCGAGATTGCGTGCCGCCTGACTGATATTGCCATGACAGGAAGCCAGCGCTTGTTCTATGGCATTGCGCGAGAGCTGATGCAGATTTTGCGGCCCTTGCTCGTGCTTTACTACCTGGCTCGTGGCCGATCCTGGCAACAGGTCTTCGGCAATATCATCCGGCAAATGTCGCATATCGATACAGCTCTCGTCAGCATCAAGCATGGCGATGGCGGTGCGCAAGACGCTGGAATATTGCCGCAGATTACCAGGCCAAGTGTACGCATTTAATTGCGCCAGCAAATCGGTCGCCAGATGCAGTTCGCGCTCCGGACTAAGCTTGCGCAATATCTGCGCGGTCAGCGCCTGAAAATCGCTGCGCTCGCGTAATGAAGGCAATTGCACGGTCAAGCCGTTGATGCGGTAGTAAAGGTCGTAACGGAACCGCCCTTTCTCGGCCTCTTCACGCAGCTTGCAGTGGGTGGCACTGATCAAAGCAAAATCGACTTCCACTGTCTTACCGCCACCCAATGGCGTGACGCTGCGCTCTTGCAGTACGCGCAGCAAGCGGCTTTGCATGGCCAGTGGCATATCGCCGATTTCATCTAGAAACAGCGTGCCGGCATGGGCTTCACGCAATCTCCCCAGACTGCCCTCGCGCCGTGCGCCAGTGAAGGCACCGGGCTGGTAACCGAACAATTCAGCCTCGATGAGATTTTCTGGAATGGCTGCACAATTGATGGCGACAAAAGGGCCGTGACGGCGTGGCCCGCTGTCATGCGCCGCCTTGGCAAAAAATTCCTTACCGACGCCGGATTCCCCCTGGATGATCAGTGGTATCGGCTTATCGAGGATGCGCCGCGTTTTCTCTGCGGCACTGCGCCAGCGCAGGTCGCCACTATCGAGCGTTGACAAGGCATCATTCGGCGCTTCCGCCTCTCTTGAAACTGTGGGTGCCGCAGGTAGCACGGTCTGATCCACATGCACTTGCACATAAAGACGCGTGCCAGCGTGACTATGTACAGCCAATGCCACGCTGGCGCGCTGCTTGTGGTGATACAGCAAATCGTCCAGCCGCACATTCAGCAGGCTGGTGATTTGCACCGCGCCCAGGTCACTGGCCTGAAGGTGCAGCATAGTCAGGCCGGCGCGATTGGCGCCAAGTATCCAGCCATCTTCCGACAGCACGATGATGCCTTCGGCCACCGTACCTATGCCTTCAGGATGGGCGTGCAGGTGCAGGCGGATCTGGCGATTGCTTCTAGCGACGATCAGGCGGTTTTCTATCATGCGCACTGCCATGCTGACCAGATTTAAGGTATGCGGATGGCCGCTGTGCTGATCGCCGGAGATATCGAGTATGCCCATCAGACTACCATCGGCAGCCATGATAGGGGCGGCGGCGCAGGTGAGAAAACCATTGCGCTCCAGAAAGTGCTCGGCACCGTGGATCTCGACTTCGGCGGTTTCTGCCAGCGCCGTTCCGATGGCGTTGGTGCCACGATGATCTTCATGCCACGAGGCGCCGCTGGCCAGCGCCACGCGCTCAGCTTTGTTCAGAAAATCGGCGTCGCCCAGCGTGTGCATTAGGGTGCCGCGATTATCGGCCAGAACCACCACGCTCTTGCTATGGCGCACCGACTCAAACAGGTATTCCATCACGGGGCGGGAATACGACAGCAGCTCATGATTGCGCGCCAGCACCTGGCGCAGTTCTTCGCCGCTGGCATGCTCGGCCTGCGGCATTTTACCGACCGGCTGCAAGCCCGCCGCGAGGCTGCGCTGCCACGAACGGATCAGGCGTTCATTGATTTGCGCAGAAGGACAGCTTCCAGTTTCCTGCAAATGCAGTCTTGCCTGGCGCAAGGCCAGAGCAGGCAGTGGTGTTGGCATTTTGTCTCCGCCATGGATGATTTTATCCAAATATAGTATAGGAAAAGATCCCGGGAAACGCGGCCATATTTATAAAATTTGATATTGCAACTGTTGCGTTTTGTGACAGTTGTCAAGATATGCAACGTTACATCATCCACTATTCAAACTGCCTTCGCACTGGAGAAAAATAAAATCTCCAATGAAATCAAGGCTTTTTGCAAACAGCGAAACCTTGGCACGGAAATTGATAGTAGTTCTAGGCCAGCAGGCAATCATTCCAATAAATCGACAGAATTAAGGAGACGCAATGATCTACGCAGCCCCAGGTACCGCAGGTGCCAAAATCGCTTACAAAGCCCAATACGACAACTTCATCGGTGGCAAATGGGTTGCCCCGGTCAGGGGCGATTACTTTAACGTGATTACGCCGATCAATGGCAAACCCTATACCAGAGTCGCCCGATCCGGCGCCGAAGACATCGAGCTAGCGCTGGATGCAGCACATGCGGCCGCCGACAAATGGGGCCGCACCTCACCCACCGAGCGCTCCAATGTGCTGCTCAAAATTGCTGACCGGATAGAAGCCAACCTGGAACTTTTGGCGTATGCCGAAACGATCGACAACGGCAAGCCGATTCGTGAGACCCTGAACGCCGACATCCCGCTGACAGTAGACCATTTCCGCTACTTTGCCGGTTGCGTACGTGCGCAGGAAGGTGGCTTGAGCGACATCGACGAGCAAACCGTCGCCTACCATTTCCACGAACCTTTGGGCGTGGTCGGCCAGATCATTCCATGGAACTTCCCAATCTTGATGGCTGCCTGGAAGCTGGCACCGGCTATCGGCGCAGGAAATTGCGTGGTGCTGAAACCGGCCGAATCGACGCCGATCAGCATCCTGATCTTGGCAGAACTGATTGCCGATCTGTTGCCACCTGGCGTACTCAATATCGTCAACGGTTATGGCCGCGAAGCCGGTATGCCGCTGGCCACCAGCAAGCGCATCGCCAAGATCGCATTTACCGGATCGACCACCACTGGCCGCCTGATCGCCCAGGCCGCGGCGAATAACCTGATCCCTGCGACGCTGGAACTGGGCGGTAAATCGCCGAATATTTTCTTTGCCGATGTGATGCAAAAAGATGACGGCTTTCTGGATAAGGCCATCGAAGGTCTGGTGCTGTTTGCCTTCAATCAGGGTGAAGTCTGCACCTGTCCATCACGCGCATTGATCCATGAATCCATCTACGACGAATTCATGGAACGCGCCTTAAAACGCGTGGCCGCGATCAAGCAAGGCAATCCGCTCGATACCGACACCATGATGGGTGCGCAAGCTTCCAAAGAGCAGATGACCAAGATCATGTCTTACCTTGAACTCGGCAAGCAGGAAGGCGCAGAGCTGCTGATCGGCGGCAACCAGATGCACCTGGGCGGCGAGCTGGAAGGTGGCTATTACGTGCAACCGACCCTGTTCAAGGGGCATAACAAGATGCGCATCTTCCAGGAAGAAATTTTCGGCCCGGTTCTGGCAGTGACAACCTTCAAGGACGAAGCGGAAGCGCTGGCGATTGCCAACGACACGCTGTACGGCTTGGGAGCCGGCGTCTGGAGCCGCGACGGCAATGTGGCCTACCGCATGGGCCGCGCCATCAAGGCTGGCCGCGTCTGGACCAACTGCTATCACGCCTACCCTGCACACGCGACATTTGGTGGATATAAGGAATCAGGCATAGGCCGCGAAACGCACAAGATGATGCTGGATCACTACCAGCAAACCAAGAATCTTTTGGTGAGCTATAGCGAGCAAAAATTGGGCTTCTTTTGATTTTGCGTTCACTTTATTTTCGTCATTCTTACGTAGGTGCCAATCGTCATCAAAAAATCGTGACGCGCGTTTTTTGATTTAGGCCCCCTCTCCCGCTCGCGGGAGAGGGTTGGGGTGAGGGTGGTTGCGATACAAACACGCATTTTTCTGATGCTTTAAACGATTGTTTTTATTGAATGTATGAGTCACTCAACCACCCTCATCCCCAGCCCTTCTCCCGCGAGCGGGAGAAGGGAGTTTATTCAGCAATGTCGAACTTATCGGTAACGATTTGCGCACGCGGGAATGACGTAGTTCACGCTAAAAATAAAGAGGTACAAGGATGGTCGAAAAAGTCATCGCCACAACAGCGGCACTAGATCTAATAGAACAATTAAAACGCGAACACGGCGCCATGATGTTTCATCAGTCCGGCGGCTGTTGCGACAACAGCGCAGCCAATTGTTACCTTCCCGGTGAAATCACCATCGGTGCCGGCGATGTGTATCTGGGCGAGATAGGCGGTTGCCCGTTTTACATAGGTAAAGCGCAGTACGAATACTGGAAGCACACCCAGCTCATCATCGATGTCATCGAAGGACATGGCGGCACGTTTTCTTTGGAAGGAGCGACCGGCAAGGCCTTTCATACGCGTTCGCGAATGTTTAGTGATGTGGAGATGGACGAGATATTGAACGGAACGCAGAAGGATTGACAACAGGCGAACTAATCTAGGAACCGTAGGTCGGAAAAGCGCAGCGCCTTCCGACATTTTTACGGTTGATGTCGGAAGGCGCTACGCTTTTCCGACCTACATGAGCAACGAAGCGTTACTCTTTAATGAAATGCTCGCGGTAGTACTTCAGCTCTTCCACTGACTCAATAATATCGGCCAGCGCCGTGTGTTTTTGATGTTTCTTGAAACCGGCCAGCAATTCTGGCTTCCAACGGCGGCACAGTTCTTTCAGTGTTGACACATCCAGATTACGATAATGGAAGAAGGCTTCCAGTTTAGGCATGCCGCGCACCATGAAGCGCCTGTCCTGGCAAATGGTGTTGCCGCACATCGGTGACTTACCCGCCGGCACAAAATTTTTCAAGAAATCCACCAGGGCTTTTTCGGCATCGGCCTCGGTCACCGTCGATGCCTTTACCCTATCGATCAAGCCAGAACGGCCATGCGTGCCCTTGTTCCAGGCATCCATCTTATCCAGTGTTTCGTCTGACTGATGGATCACGAATACCGGGCCTTCGGCCAAGATGTTGAGTTGCATATCAGTGACGACTACCGCCACTTCTATGATGCGGTCGTTATCCGGATCGAGCCCAGTCATTTCCATATCGACCCAGACCAGATTCATCTCATTCGGCTTGGCCGGCTTGTTTATTGGAGGGTTTGCTTGAGGGTTTACTTCTAACTGGGTCGCTTGTGACATAATTCTTCCTTGGCTTGATAACTTTTAATGAATGCGGCATTTTCCCATGATTTCTCCGGTATTTTCTGTTTTATTCGTTGCTTTTTTACTGCTGACACTGGTTTTGCAGTTTTGGCTAGGCTCGCGCCACATCCGCCACATCTTGCAATATCGCTCAGCTGTGCCGGCAGAATTTGCCGCCAAGATCCCTTTAGCCGCGCATCAAAAAGCCGCTGATTACACGATCGCCAAGACCAAACTTGGCATGATCATGTTATTGGTGAGTTCCGCTATGTTGATCGGTTTTACCTTATTTGGCGGCTTGCAATTTTTGGCTGTATCCCTGGTTAAACTCACTGGCCCCGGCATGAAGTATCAGATCAGCCTGTTAGCCGCGTTTGCCGTGATCAGCAGCCTGATCGATTTACCGTTTGAATATTACAAGCAGTTTGTCCTCGAAGAAAAGTTCGGCTTTAATAAAATGACGCTGGGCTTATTTTTTGGCGACATGATCAAAGGCGCTTTGCTAGGCGCGCTCATCGGCCTGCCATTGATCTGGGTCATGCTGACGCTGATGGATAAATCCGGCGCTCTCTGGTGGCTGTATGCCTGGCTAGTCTGGAGCGGATTCCAACTCTTGATGATGTTGATTTTCCCGACCTGGATCGCTCCTCTCTTCAATAAATTTACACCACTGGCCGACGAGGCTTTGCGCAGCCGCATAGAAGGCCTGATGCAAAGAGTGGGCTTCGCTTCCAAAGGTTTATTTGTGATGGATGGCTCCAAGCGCAGCGCCCACGGCAATGCCTATTTTTCTGGCTTTGGCGCATCCAAGCGTATCGTGTTTTTCGACACCCTGCTCGCGCGCCTGGCGCCGGAAGAAATCGAGGCGGTATTGGCACATGAACTCGGTCACTTCAAACTCAAGCACATCGTCAAGCGCATAGGCGTGATGTTTTTGGTGTCGTTAGGATTTTTAGCGCTGCTCGGTTTCTTAAAACAGCAGATCTGGTTTTACACAGGTTTAGGCGTAGAGCCGATGTTGCTGGCGTCGAATGATGCAATGGCGCTGATCTTGTTCATGCTAACCTTGCCGGTATTTACTTTTGTCTTGTCGCCGCTCACCTCGATCAGTTCGCGCAAGCATGAATTTGAAGCAGATGCCTTTGCCGCCAAACATACCAACGCCGATAACCTGGTCGCCGCACTGGTCAAACTTTACGAAGACAATGCATCGACCCTGACACCAGACCCCTTGCATTCGGCATTTTACGACTCGCATCCGCCGGCTTCCCTGCGCATTAGCCGCTTGCAACAAGCGCCAATGCGCGTAACCCCCGAACTGAATGGAGCAACATCATGATCAAGACTACCGATCTGCTGGCAAAAAAATCGCAGCACACTACCACAGCCTTAGACCCGGCGAGTTTGCCAGCTTATTTCGCAGCGATACCGGGCTGGGCACAAGATGGGCCACGCATCGTGCGGACATTTCAGTTCAAAAATTATTACGAGACGCTGGCCTTCATCAATGCGATTGCATATGTGATTCATGCAGAAGACCATCACCCTGAATTGACCGTCACATATAACCGCTGTGTGATTAAATTTGATACACATACGGTCAATGAAGGCAAAGGCGGCATTTCAGAAAACGACTTTATCTGTGCAGCCAAAGTCGACGCGATTTACCAGCAAAGTTTTTCCTGATGACTAAGCGAGAAAATAGCGCAGGCACGGTGATCGCCTCGCATGGCCGTCACTATCTGGTTCAGGCAGAAGGCATCAAACTGCATTGCGTGACACGAGGCAAGAAGAGCGATGTGGCGGTCGGTGATGTAGTCGAATACAAACTCACTTCGAAAAATCAAGGCGTGATCGAGGCGATTACACCGCGCAAGACTTTGCTGTATCGCTCGGATCAATACAAATCCAAAATGCTGGCGGCCAACCTGACGCAACTGGTGGTGGTGGTTGCCACTGAGCCGAGCTTTTCAGACGACTTGATCTCACGTGCGCTAGTCGCCTCAGAATCCTCCGGCATCAAAGCCCACATCATCTTAAACAAAATCGACGTCACTACAAGCCTGCCGAAAGCCCGCGAGCGCGTAGGCCTGTACGCTAAACTCGGTTACCCGGTACACGAAGTTTCAGTCACCGGCCAGCCAGACAGCACGCGTGAACTCCTGATGGATTTATTGCAGGGGCAAAGCACCATCCTGATCGGCCAATCCGGCATGGGCAAATCATCGCTGATCAATTTGATTATCCCAGACGCCGATATCGCCACCCGTGAAATCTCCGCCGCATTAGACACCGGCAAACACACCACCACCTTCACCCGCCTGTTCCAGATGGACGCCTACCAAGGCCAGCCCTCCGCAGTCATCGACTCACCCGGTTTCCAGGAATTCGGCCTGCACCACCTGAGCGAAGGCATGCTGGAACGCGCCTTCCCGGAATTTCTGCCACACCTGGGCAAATGCAAGTTCTACAATTGCCACCACCACACCGAACCAGGCTGCACCGTTCTCGCAGCGATCAAAGAAGGCGAAATCAGCAGCATGCGGCATGACTTGTATAAGCAATTGGTGCATGAGGCTGCTCAGACTATTGGGTATTGATGGCTGGGACAATCTAAAAAGATTCACTAAATAATTTACTGAGGTATTAATGATCGTTGGAATTGATCTAGGGACGACAAATAGTCTCATCGCCGTATGGGAAAACGACGGACCACGTCTGATACCGAATAGCTTGGGCAGCGTGCTTACCCCTTCGTGCGTGAGCATCGATGAGGATGGCACAATCCTTGTTGGACAAGCGGCACGTGAACGTTTGCAATCGCATCCAGATAAAACTGCCGCGGTTTTCAAGCGCTATATGGGCAGCGACAAACTGACTCGTCTTGGTAATAAAAATTTCCGTGCCGAAGAGCTTTCCGCATTAATTTTAAGGTCATTAAAAGAAGACGCAGAAGCTGCACTGGGGCAAAAAATAACGGAAGCAATTATCACAGTACCTGCCTATTTTTCTGAGGCACAACGCAAAGCAACGCGAGCGGCCGGGCAAATTGCAGGATTAAAAGTTGAACGCCTTCTTAATGAGCCAACTGCTGCTGCGTTGGCTTATGGCATACATCAACGTGAAAGCGAAACTCGATTTCTGGTGTTTGATCTAGGTGGTGGCACTTTCGATGTCTCTGTTCTGGATTTGTTTGAAGGTGTAATGGAAGTTCGCGCTACCGCTGGAGACAATTATCTGGGAGGTGAAGATTTCGTCCTAGCCCTAAATGAATTATTTTTCGCGCACAACAAGTTAGGAACGTCACTAAGAAAAGACGAAAACTTCATGCAAAGGTTAAGTGCGGCTAGTGAAACGGCGAAGTGTCTACTTAGCGAATCTTCGTCCGCGACGATACGCTTGAACTACCAAGGCATAGAATATTCTTTGGTTTTAACCGAATCTATGCTGGAAAATACCTGCACATCGTTACTAAAACGCATGCGAGATCCTGTAGAGCGCGCACTTCGAGATTCTAATTTTCGTCCTGCCGAACTCGATAATATAGTGCTCGCTGGTGGTGCGACTCGTATGCCTATCGTGCGCAAATTGGTGGCGCGTATGTTCGGTCGCTTTCCGGCAAGTGATATCAACCCAGATGAAGTTGTCGCTCTAGGAGCTGCGGTTCAAGTTGGCTTGAAAATGAAAGATGCAGCGCTCAACGAAATTGTGATGACCGATGTATCGCCCTACTCCATGGGCGTTGAAGTCGCCATTCAACTTTCGGGCGGAGGCTCATCGAATGGCCATTTCGATCCAATTATTGAACGCAATAGCGTTATTCCAGTCAGCAGAGTAAAGCGTTACTTTCCTTTATATAACGATCAAAAAATTTTGGAATTAAATGTATTTCAGGGTGAAGCTCGTCTGGCAAAAGACAATATCAAGCTTGGTAGCCTCACGATTCCACTAGGGCAAAGCACATCAGAACAAAATAGTGTCGACGTGCGTTTTACGTACGACGTCAATGGACTACTTCAGGTCGAAGCCACCAGCATAAGAGATGACAAAACCTTTGCATTGATTATTCAAGGCAACCCAGGAATATTGTCCGATGATGAAATTAAAGAACGCTTTATTTCACTCGCAGATCTAAAGATTCATCCGCGCGACCGGATGGAATATCGCACACTGCTCGCCCGTGCCGAACGAATTTACCAACAGCTTTTAGGGCAAGAACGTGAATACTTAGGTGCACATATTGTATCTTTTGAGCAAGCATTGGAATCGCAAGACTATCGGATAATTACGCCAGCACAAAAAACGCTTGATATAGTGCTCGATCAGATAGAGTTGCAAAATTATGTTGAACCAATCTAAATGGCAGGTATTAAATCTAATTGCTCAATTTATGGTTAACGAACAATGAATTCAACGCCATATTTTCTTCAGCGACTTACGTTGGAAAATCACGCTGACGAAAAAGCCGTTCGACGTGCTTACGCCAGAGAACTCAAGCTAATTGATCAAGAATCCAACGCAGCAGGTTTTCAATCACTACGCGAGGCCTATGAACGAGCACTTGCGTGGGTAAAGCAATCAGACGATCCGCAGATAGATCTGGACGTTAACATAATGGTGTTTGACACGGCATTGCCACGAGAAGCCAACACAGAATTGCATAACGAGCGTTTTTTCGCATCTACAGATATTGAAAATAATACAGATCACGAACCACAAGAAACTGTCACAAGTGTATTTTTTTCGGACTTCATTCAGCGATTTAATTCTTCGGTAATAAGAAGTGGCCGCAACGCAGAATATATTATGAAACGCGATTTGGAATCTTGCCTGGGAGATTCGAAAATGATCGATATTGCGGAACGCGATTTATTCGAAGAAAGTTCCATAAGGTATCTCGTCGAAGGTTACAAATTAGGGAGCGAAACCTTATTGCAGATAGCTTCAGACGTATTCAATTGGAGCAACGACAACGGGAAATTGAAAGGCTTCGGTATAGACGGAGAAATTCTCAATCAAGCAATCAATGAGAGAACAAGTTTTTTCTCACCAATACTTTTATGATAAAGAACGGCAGCGCGCTCTAATGGATCGATTGCGAAATCCAAAACGCCCAAGTGTCAGTGAGTTAATAGAAAAGATGCCGTTACTTGAAACAATATTATTTCAATATCCAACCTGGATCCCAATCATAGTTGACATCAAAAGTATTCAACAGTGGCGCGATTGGAGTAATGAAATTCCTGACTTCGAAAATCGAATTACCGCCACAAAAAATGCGGGATCAGACGAAGAACCTAACGAAGACAACATAGTGTCTCTATTATTTCGGATAGTCATGGCATGTTGTGCATTTTGGTTTTTATTCGGAAAGTACTTACCATTTGGTTAGCAGGTGTAAGCTGGACACTTGTAGGTTGGGAAATAATTTCAGCATTTTTCATGCCCTCTTTTCCGGTGTACTAAACTGAACTCAGCAAACAGGTATTGCGGCGCAATAAAAGACGGAGAAATTAGCAGCATGCGGCATGATTTGTTCAAGCAACTGGTGCATGAGGCGGCGCAGACAATTGGGTATTGATCGGGCGATTCGTTAATTTAGAGTGCGTAAATTTGAGCAAAGTGAAAGCCACTTACTTGCGACGATAAGTGCGCCTTTTTACCGAGTAGCAAAGCCCCAAAAAAGTGTAAGAGTTTGTTTCAAAATTCATATCTTCTGGACATATGTTGTCACATTACGTAAAGTACAATATTAATTAAATAGCAAACATGCGTTCGCGCTTCAGCGCACTGCTCAACCCCGAATTCTCCATGTTCTGCCTTTAACTAATTCACTGCCTTATCCTATCGGTCTGGTTAACATGGAGATATCCCTTGTCAAAAAAATTCCTCAAGCTATTTGCTTACAGCCTCACACTGCTATGCGCTCAACACTCTGCCTCAGCAATAGCCACTTCCTGCGAAGATAACTTTGCAGTTACCGGCAGCTTTTTCACTGGAAAAGTGTATAAAACCTGGAGTGACCTGCCCGCAGGAAAGTTCGAAAGCGCATACAAAGGCGCTTATCTTTACACCCTTAAAAATGGTTGGAAATTACTTTCATCCGATAAGGACTTGGGTGTTTTTACTGTGGCGCAGGCTGGATTACTCGCAAGTGGGAAAACTGTTCCTCTCAACGTCGCAATTGAAAAATCAGACGTTCGAACAAAAATATCAATCACCTATACCACGCCCGCAGGTGTGAGCTCACCAGAAGATGCAGTGAAATTGGATTTCTGCAAGACTATCTCTGCTGCGGAATCTGAGCAAAGTGGAACGAGTAACTCTAGTTTGTCCAATGCCCAAGTAAGCATTAGAAAACCTGAAACTGAAAAGGCTTACAAGCAAGCAGTAGATCCGGAAAAAAAACAAACCGTGAATACTGAGTTTGTGAAAGATGGCATGCCATGTCTGAATGGAATTTGTATAGGAGATGAAATTTCATCCTTAAGTAAAATTAAGTGGAATCCAAGCGCGACACAATATAGAAAAGTGTCAAATTTCGAACTCCAAGAGAGACTTAAACATTTTATTCCTGGCGCAAATAAGGTCAGCACGATTGAGTCGGCATATCAATATTTTGGAATGAGCTTCGACAATGAAGGAATTACAAAGTTATCGCAATTAACCGGATATTGCACTCACTGGAGAACATTTGGTGAATTTAAGTCCGATAGCGGATTTGAAACAACTGTTTTAGTTTTTGTTATGCCCGCAATCTATCCGGAGAAACCGGCATTAAGAGTAGCGATGATTAATCGCACTTATCCCACAGTCTATACAGCAGATCAAATCGCTGAACTTGGCGATCAATTCAAACAACGATATGCCGGCGTTCAAGATATATCCAAGCAACGAAAATTTCTCTCTGACGTTACTTGGCATTTCGGAGGCAGAAAGTTGGAATTGAGCGGAGCAGGCCTATTTCTTGGTAAAGATGACCAATTCAAGCAATATCCTGGCTGTGGCAAAACACTTAAAGTTGATTAGAACTGAATGCTGGGTGAACAGTCCCAGCTTTCATTTGATTTCAAAAATCTATAACCATTACGATCTTGCTTGAAAGAGCAAACCACTCCACCTACAAAATCTTGGTCAGTCTTGCGTTTTGAACATTTAGCCCCATGTAGTGAGGCGAAATTTTCCCTTTTCAATTCTGCATCCAAGGACAACATGCGCGTACTCGATTTACCTCTGAATGTATGGCAACACCTGAACGGACTACGCGCGTATTTGCCACGCTTCCAGAGTAGCCCTTTAGTCGACTATCCATTTTCACGCAGTGATATCGCGATGCTGCACAACTGCACAACGACTGTGGCTGATCCTGCGATTGATGCGCAAACTTGGGGCGATTTATTGCTCGATCAATATACAGATCATTTGTCGGAAAAAGTCAGCATTCTTGGTCAACAAGCTTTGCATCAACGCCTGAAAACTGGCTTAAACAATGAGGCCTGCATTGCACAAACAGAGCGTCTGCAGCTGTTGCAACAAAACCCCGCCCTTGTTACCGAACTGGGGAGCGCCTGCGCACAGCTGCGTGAGAGCGATACAGAAATCAGCGAGTTGCTGTTTGCTAGCAAATCACCGGCCCACTTACCTAAGTGGTCGCGGCATATTGGCTTACTACCGTGGCTGCTTCCGCTCTCGTTGGCACTGGCGTTCTGGACTCCGTTGGCTTGGCTAGGAGTTGGTGTCGCGCTATTTTTTTTGATGGCGATACAGTCGAGTTTTTTCCTTCGCATGCAAGTCTGGAATGGCGCCATGAAGTCGGTGCAATTAATGCTACGCGTAGCGACCTTGCTTGGCACCCTCGCCGAGAAAACTGGCGAGCCTTTCACTTCACATTTTATCGATGGCCACGCACGCGCCAGTAAAATCAACCGGGCATTAAACGACCATCCCGAACTCGACATAATTCCAGGCGGACGCATCTATCATGATTGGTTCGCGCTAGGAAACGTCCGGCATTATTTCAAGAGTATAGACACGATACTGTTACACCAAGATTTTTTACGTCTTTGCTATTTAAACTGCGCGAATTTAGAAGCTGACTTAGCTCTAGCGAAGCACCTCAATGCCACGCCTTCAAGCTGCTGGGCGGTGCGCGCGGCTGACACGCGAATCACGATGGATGATTTTATCCACCCTTTGATGCAGCAAGCAGCGCCGCTGTCGATCTCATTAAATGGAAAAGGCGCGTTCATTTCCGGTCAAAATGGCGTAGGAAAAAGCACCTTATTGCGTTCGCTAGGCCTGAACCTGATTGCCGCGCGTGCCTTTGGATTTTGCTATGCGCGCAGTGCGCGTGTGCCCGCCTTGCCGGTGTATGCCAGCATGCAAAGCGAAGACTCTCTACTCGGCGGTGAAAGTCTGTATATCGCGGAGCTACGACGAGCGCGCGAATTGCTGGCATCTAGCACTGGGCCACATCAGGGCATCTACCTAATTGATGAAATTTTCCGCGGCACCAATCATCTGGAATCGATTTCGGCTGCCGCCTCGGTCTTGCACACGCTGGCGGAAAATTGCCCGGTCATTGTTTCATCACACAATCTGGTGTTGGCCGCCTTGCTAGCAGACCGTTTGACGCCATTGTGCGTGAGCGCAACCAGAGACAACGCCAATCACAAAGGTAAAAGCTTGGCGTTGCGTCCTGGCGTATTGGCGGACACCAATGGATTGAGTTTATTGACAGATCGAGGATTTGATACCGAAATCACGGCCAAAGCTAGCAAGGTAGCGAATTGGTTGGCGGCGTTTTTAATCCATCCACTCGATTGTGAAAATCTTCTTGATATCAGTGAGCTGTCTCAGCCAGCATCTTAGGCTGGGAAGCAATTTCATGATCCAGATCAAGTTTAAGCTTACTTGATCTAGCCTATCCACACTAACTAGTTCGTATGGATAATTGTAGTTCTGAGGCATAGTTGTTAGGATAAATTCTCTTAATTGCAATGTAGAGGACTCACATGAAACGTCGAAATTTCCTGGCTGCGGGCCTATTATTCTCTGGTCATCTGAGCTGGCTCTCGAATGCCCAAGCTCAAGTAAGCAACGTGGTTGAAGCCATCAATAAATCTGGCCGGCAAAGGATGCTCTCGCAGCGGCTCGCCAAGGCTTACGTGCAGATCGGCTTGGGTATCGATATCGACCGGTCTAAAAAAATCCTGGATGCGTCACTCTCGACCTTTGACCGGCAATTGGTGGAGCTCCGCGCTTTTGCACCGACTCCTGAAATCAAAACCGAACTCACCGAAATGGAAAAAACCTGGCTCAGCTACAAGCAACTTCTGGTCGGAAAATTGCCCAACAAAACTGACGGGAAAGCGATTATAAATCTCAGCGAAGAGCTGTTACAGAGGTCCGAGCAGACCACCGAAAAATTAGAAAAATACGCTGGTAATCCGGCAGGAAAATTGGTGAATGTATCAGGGCGTCAGCGTATGCTGTCACAGAAAATGGCCGAATATTACCAAGCAGCACAATGGAACATCGCACCAGCAGATGGCATCCATCAACTTGAAGCCGCCCGCAAAGAATTTATCGCGGGATTAGCAACGCTCAACGCAGCGCCGGGCAACACGGGAAAAATAAAGGAGGAACTCTCGATGGCACAGCAACAATGGCTATTTTTTGATGCGGCCATCAAGCAAACCGAAGATCCAAGGGGGCGCCACGCATCGGCTACCAATGTTGCAACCACGAGCGAACGTCTGCTTGAGATCATGGATAGAATTACCGGTCTGTATCAACAACTCTAGTCTAAAATTTGCGCTAAGAAACCGCGGCATCATTCAGATGTCGTTTTTCCCGCCACATCACCATCGAGCAGCTCAGACAATTCCTGAAACCGGAAGGCATTTGCCAACTTGGTTACGTCTCTTGCCAGGGCCGGATTCTGCCGCTCCAGGGTCTTCAGCGCTTCTGCCATTTTTTCCTGATCGAGTTCTACTGCGGCGATCTGCAATTGCTCCTTTAATTCTGGCGCGAGCGCGGAGAAATCCTCTCGCGTTAAGGTGCAGCGCCCCTGTTCTGTCTCATCGCCCTCTTCTTCGCGGATGAAGTTGAGGCCGAGGTGGCGCATCAGGCAAGCAAATATTTCATCCTCGCGGTAAGGTTTGCAAATAAAATCATCCATCCCGGCCGCCATAATCCGGTCACGGTCTTCCTTAAATGCCGATGCGGTGACAGCCACAATTTTTACGTCCGAGCCACCTTGCATAGTGCGGATGAGTTTGGTGGCTTCGACCCCGCCCATCACGGGCATGCGGCTATCCATCCAGATGAAGTGTGGATGCCAGGCTTTAAATTCCTCAATACCTGCCAAGCCGTTTTCAGCCACACGCACATTCAGCCCTACGCTTTCCAGCAAATGCTGCAGCAGCAGCCAGTTCTCCATCTGGTCTTCGACGATCAGGATGCGATAATCGGCTTGACCCGGAGCCAAGCCGATGACTCTGGCTTGATTAATGTTATGGGTATTGACGCTCGTTTCCGTCGTACGCGAGACAGGTACCGAGATACGAAAGCATGAACCGACGCCGAGATTACTCTCCACACTTAAGCTTCCGCCCATCAGTTCGACTAATCTGCGGGTGATGCTCAATCCCAGTCCCGTGCCTTTTTGGGTGTTTTGCGAGCCAACCTGGACAAACGGTTCGAACACGCGTTGTAGATCCGCTTCACTGATACCTACGCCACTGTCCAGTACTTCTATGACCAAATTGAGCGTTTTCTGATTCTCGCCAGGACTGGCATTCAGGCGCAAGCTGACCGTGCCATGCTCGGTAAATTTGATGGCATTGCCGATCAGGTTGATCACGCATTGGCGCAGCTTGGTTTCATCGCCCGCAATAAAATGCGGAAACTCTGAAAGCGGATCCAGAATCAGGCGCAAGTTTTTCGCTTCGGCGCGTACCCGTACCAGGTCGAGCACATCTGAAATCATCGCGCTCAAGTCAAAAGCAAAACACTCTAGCTGCAGGCTGCCAGCCTCTATCTTTGACATATCGAGCACATCATTGATCAGGCTGAGGAGGTTTTCGCCGCTGCGGTTGATCAGATCTAGCGTCTTACGCTGCGGCGGCGTAATGTTGGCCTCGTGGCGTAAGATTTTTGAGAAACCGAGAATCGCGTTCAAAGGCGTGCGCAATTCATGCGACATATTCGCCAGGAAAACACTCTTGGCCAGATTCGCCGCTTCCGCCACTTTGCGCGACTGGATCAAGCTCGCTTCCAAGGATTTTTGTGCCGAAATGTCGCGCAATATTCCGGTAAAACGCCTTTGCCCAGCCACCCGAATCTCACTGACCGCCAGATACAGTGGGAACACACTGCCGTCCTGGCGTTGCCCCATGGTTTCGCGGCCAATACCGATGACATGTGCAACCCCCGTGTCATGGTAATGGCGCAAATGGCCATCGTGCTTTGAGCGGTCTGGCTCTGGCATCAACATGCTGACGTTGTGGCCGATCGCGCTACCGGCAGTGTAGCCAAACATGGTCTCAGCAGCACCATTGAAACTGATAATTTCACCCTCGTGATTGATCGTGACAATACCATCAGCGGCATGCTCGACGATCGCATTCAAACTGGCGGTTCTTTCATCGACCAGCTCTAGCAAATGATCGCGGTGGCGCCGCACTTCCTCGGCAATGCGTTTGCGTTCGGTAATGTCATAGTTGACACCGGTCATGCGCAGTGCCTGGCCGTGTTCATCAAAAAGCACCTGGCCATCAGCCTTGATATCGCGCCGCCTGCCATCGGGCAAGAAAATGCGAAATTCTATGTCATACGCCTGTTCGTTCTTCAGCGCCCTTTGCACCGCGGCTTCGCTATACGCCCGGTCGTCTGGATGCACGCAGGCCAGCCAGGTCTCATAGGCGCCGCCAAACTGCTGCGGCGAGACGCCGTAGAGTTCAAACATCCGCGCATCCCAGACGAGTTTGTCGTCGACAACATTCCAATCCCAGACGCCAAGGCCGGCTGCACGGGTTGCAATTTCCAGCGTCTCAGCCAGGCGGCGGTAACCTTCACGACTTTCGCTCAATTCTTGCGTGGAGCGTTGTAATTCGGCAGTTCGGTCGGAGACCAGGATTTCAAGATAGTTGCTGTGTTTTTCGAGTTCCAGGCGTTGTCGATACAAGTCGCAAAAAACCCTGACCTTGCTTCTAACGATAGTCGGATCCAGCGGCTTAATCAGGTAATCGTAGGCGCCATACTGATAGCCCTGCGCAAGAGAACTCTGCTGCTTCATGCCTGCCGTAACGAAAATGATAGGCATCAGCGCGGTCTTCGGGTTCGAGCGTATTAATTCGGCGGTTTCAAAACCATCCATACCCGGCATCTGCACATCGAGCAAGATGACCGCATAATCGTCACGCAATACGGCACGCAAAGCCTCGGAACCAGAATTAACCTTGACCACGAGCAGATCGTCCATCTCAGCGAGCAGCGCTTCCAGTGCGACCAGGTTGGCGGCGACATCATCGACCAGCAGCACGCGCAATTGCTTGTCTTGCGCCGTTCTGCGTCCACTCCTTTCCGCCACCAGACGTTCAACGTGCTGCATGTAACGTTCATGCTCGACCATAGCCAGGCGCTGGCGATACAGGCTGACAAAAACCTGCACCTTGGCTTGCAAGATGACTGGATCGAGCGGTTTGACCAGGTAATCGACTGCACCGAGCTCGTAACCGCGGAACGCAAAATTCGAGCCATCCATCACGGCGGTAACAAAGATGATAGGCACCTGGCAAGTCTTGGGATTAGCGCGCATCCGCGTCGCGGCCTCAAAACCATCCATGCGCGGCATCTGTACATCCATCAGCACGAGGCCAAAATCACGCTGCAGCAGCTGTTCCAGCGCTTGCTCACCTGAGCTCGCCTGAATAATTTCCAGCCCCTCAAGACCGTCGAGCAAAGCCGCCATGGCGATCATGTTTTCAGAGCGGTCATCAACTAGCAGTATCGGTACAGCCGTGCCGCTCATCATGGTTTCTCCGTTTCTGAACTTGCGCCGTTGGCTGAGGCGCTTGTTTCTCTATTCAAATTATCCGCCACGCTCACTCCTTCAAGGTAAGTTAGCAAGGCTGGTAATTCATCCAGTCTCACTACACGGTCAGCATGCGCCAATGCATTTCTTGGCATGGAATCCATGAGCGCGTCGGCAGGGTCCTGGACGATGGTATAGCCGCCCAATTGCCTGATCCTTTCCAGACCACGCGCGCCGTCGTTGGCCGCGCCGGTAAGTATCACGCCAATCAAAGCCGAGCCAAAGCTGGCCGCCGCCGACTCGAATAGCACATCGATAGCGGGTCGGGCAAAATTAACCACAGTATCGATAGAGAGCGCGAGCTGTCCATTGCTCTCTAGCAGCAGGTGGTAATTGGCCGGTGCCAGGTACACTACACCAGCTTTGATAAATTCGCCTTCATCAGCTTCCTTGACATGAATTTCTGCCAGTTCATCGAGTAGTTTGGCCAGGCCGTCACCTGAACCAGGCGCCATGTGTATGACCACCAGCACCGGCAAGGAATACGCGGCCGGGAGTGCCGGCAACAGACGTTTCAGCGCATCGACACCACCGGTGGAAACCCCCAGCACGACGGCACGAAAACGTTTGCCGTTTTTGCCATGCTGAGTGTTCACAGTGGTCTTGTCCATTATGCTAATTCTCCGGCACTTTCGCCATAGTTTTTGCAATAGATACGGGTGCGCGGCGCGACCTCCCGATAGCGAGGCGAGATCTGGCGCCCGTCTAGGGTTTCCTTGGTGCCAAGACAGAGGAAACCGCCCGCAGTCAGACAGTGATCAAACAAGGCTAGCACACGTTCCTTGAGCGGTAATTTAAAATAGATTAGCACGTTGCGACAGAGAATTAATTGCATTTCGCTGAAATCAGAATCGGTCGCCAGATTATGCACCGCGAACACCACATTGCGCGCCAACGCAGGGTCGAGAATCGCCCTTTCGTAACGTGCCACATAGTAGTCGGAGAAGGCCGCCTTGCCGCCGGATTGCTGATAATTGCGGGTGTATTGCTGCATATTTCTGAGCGGGAAAATACCTTGCCTGGCCTGTTCGAGTACAGTCTGATTCAGGTCAGTGGCGTAGATCCGGCAATGTTCGCCCACCCCTTCTTCGCGCAAGACGATGGCCAGCGAATATACCTCCTCACCACTGGCACAACCGGCCACCCAAATCTTGGCGTGCGGATAGGTGCGCAGGTGAGGCACCACTTTTTCACGCAGGGTTTTGAAAAAAAACGGATCGCGAAACATGTCGGTGACATTCACAGTCACGCCCTGCACCAGTGCCACGCATAAGGCACGGTCACGCAGCAGCACCGGCAGCGCCGCGCCAAACGAGGCATAGCCTGAGCTCGCCAGCCAGTGCATCAGCCTTCTTTGCAAGGAGGCGGTGGCATATTCAGTAAAATCAAAGCCATGCACGCGCTGTATGCCCTCGACCAGCAAGCTCATCTCTACGTTAGTGATGTCTTCCTCGTTCATGATTGCGCCTTCATCACGTCGCGCCGCCCTGTCCACTCTGTGCGCCCTGTGCGCCCTGGTACAGCCAAACGCGCATCAGTGAAAATAGTTTATCCAGATCAACCGGCTTGGCAATATAGTCGCTAGCGCCCGCCTCCAGACAGAGTTTCTGGTCTGTGACCATGGCCTTGGCTGTGACCGCGATGATGGGAAGGCGGGCGAAGCGCGGATTCTTGCGGATCTGGCGCATGGCTTCATAGCCGTCCATCTCGGGCATCATGATATCCATCAGGATGATGTCGACATCGGGATGCGCCTCGAGTTCAGCCAGCGCCTCGCGGCCATTGGTGGCCTCGACTATCTGCATGCCCTTGTCGCTGAGCACGCTGGAAAGCGAGAAAATATTCCGCATGTCGTCGTCCACCAGCAGCACTTTGCGGCGCTCGAACATCGCCTCTTTATCCAGCGCACGGCGGATCATGTTTTGCTTCTCCTGCGGCAGCGAGGTTTCTACCATATGCAAAAATAAACTCACTTCATTAAGCAGGCGTTCCGGGCTCTTGGCCCCCTTGATGATGATGCTGTCTGAGTATTGCCGCAAGCGCCTTTCGTCTTCTGATGACAGGCGGCGGCCGGAGTGCACAATCACCGGGATCTGCGCCCCATTGCCTTGCCGTTTCAAGTGCTCAAGCAAATCGAAACCCGACATATCGGCCAGACCTAGATCGAGCACCATGCAATCAAATTTTTCCTGCCGCAGCCGCTCCAGAGCGTCCTTACCGGTATGCGCGATGACGATTTCCAGACCGCTCATCTCCAGCAGTGCCGCGACACTTTTTGCCTCGGCCTCGTTATCCTCGACCACCAGGAGTTTTTTTGCAGTCTGGTCGATTGCCGAGCGTATCAACTTAAACACCTCGCCCAGCTGTTCGGCGTTGACCGGTTTTGTCAAGAAGCCGACTGCGCCCATGTTCAGCGCTTTCTGCCTATCTTCCAGACAGGTAATGAAATGCACAGGGATATGCCGCGTGCGCGGATTATCCTTGATGCTGCGCATCACGCCCCAGCCGTCGATGTGCGGCAACATGACGTCAAGGATAATGGCGTTCGGCGTGTAGCTTTCGGTCAGCGCCAGGCCGCTTTCGCCATCGGTCGCAACGATCGCGTGGAAGCCATGTTCGCGCACAGTGTCGCGCAGCAAGCTGGCAAAAGTGAGGTCATCCTCTACTACCAGTATGACCCGCTCACCAGTGGCGATGCCAGCACGCACACGGTCGCGGTCATCTTCGATGACGGCGGCGGGAAGCTCGCTGTTGCCAGCCGAAGCGGTCTCCAGTGTCGGCGCAAGCGTCGGTGCTGGCATTGGTGCTGGCAAAGGATGCGCTGGTGCGGCGGCAATTGGCACTGCCATGCTCGCGCGGGAGGCATCCAGCGGCAGGGTCAGCGTAAACGTGCTGCCGCGCCCCGGCTCGCTCAGAAGCTCGATGCGCCCACCCATGCGCTGCGCCAATTGGCGTGAAATCGACAGGCCGAGACCGGTGCCTCCATATTTACGGCTGGTCGAACCGTCGGCCTGCTGGAAGGCATGAAAAATTTGATCCTGCTTGTCGGCAGCGATGCCTATGCCGCTATCGCTGACCACAAACGATAAGGCCGCTACCGCCAGTGGATTCGCGCCAGGCTGCGGCATTTGTATGCTCAGCGAGACTTCTCCCTTGGCAGTGAACTTGAAGGCATTCGACAACAGGTTTTTGAGAATTTGCAGGGTGCGCTGGGCGTCTGCACGCAGCACCGCTGGAACTCCATCCTGGATATGCAGCTTGAAGCTGAGTTTTTGTTGCTCGGCGAGCGGCTGGAACAGCGCCGTCAGTTCATCCACCAACCGGATTACAGCCAGGTCTTCGACATGCAGATCGAGTTGTCCGGCTTCAATTTTGGAGAGATCGAGAATATCGTTAATCAGGTTCAGCAAATCCTTGCCTGCGCCATAAATAGTGGCTGCATATTCAACCTGTTTGTCTGATAGTTGTCCGGCCTTATTCTGCTGCAACAGGCTAGACAGGATGAGCATACTGTTGAGCGGCGTGCGCAACTCATGCGACATGTTCGCCAGAAACTCGGATTTATAAGTGCTGATACGCTCGAGTTCTTCGGCCTTGCGTTGCAACTGCAAGCTACTGGCCTCGACTTCCTGATTTTTGGCGCGTATCACTTCGCGTTGTTGTTCCAACAGATTGGCGCGCTCTTCGAGCTCTTCATTCGACTGCTGCAATTCTTCCTGCTGCACCCGCAGTTCCTCGGTCTGCTGCTGAGTTTGTTCCAGTAATTCATTGACCCGCCGTCTTGCCTGCACCACATCGATGGCAATCGCGATGGCTTCTGCCGCATGCTCGAGCCAGTCTAACTGCGCAGCGCTAAAGTTCTGGAAACCGCCGATCTCTATCAGCCCTTTAAGTTTGCCGTCATGCAGCAGCGGCACCGCAACTACCGACGCCGGCGTAGCTTGCCCGAGTGCCGAGCTTATCGTCATGTAACCGGCAGGGACTGAAGAAAGGGTCAAGGCCTTTTTTGTCCGCGCCACCTCGCCTGCCAAGCCTTCACCTAACGCGATGCGTGCACGCGGTAACTGTTCCGGCGTAAACGCGTATGAGGCCGCCATCTGCAACTGTAGCTCATGCCCGGATTCATGTTCTTCGGCCAAGTACAAGGCACCGGCCGCGCCCTGAACGTGGGGCGTGACCAGGGCGATCACTGCCTTTGTCAAATCTTCCAGCGTGCGGTCACCACGCAACTCCAAATTCAGCATATTGATGCCACTCTTGAACCAATCCTGCAAGCGCTCATCGTTGCGGTGCAGGCGCAGGGTCTGCGTCATGCGCACGAAACTGCGCCCCAACACTTGCTGTGCCGTATGCATCTCGCCAAGCGCTGCCACCAGGGCGCCGATTTCGTCGCGCTGGTCGGCTTGATGCTCTATGTCTAGCCAGGTTAATTCAGCTGATTCTGCCGATTCAGCTGAATCATGCAGATCCTGACTCAGGTCGCCTGCAGCGATGCTCTCCACTAGAACCGCGCGGTTGGTGCTTTCGCCCACCATCCGACGCAAACCCTTCAAGGCTTGCTGAATTTGCCGGGTCAGCGCCAGAAAAGTGCCTATCATCAGATACGCGAACAAGGCAGCAACCATGACGCTCAAGGCAATGTTCAGCAGCAGGTTTTTTCTGGCCCCGGCAATGCGGGTTTCTATACTGCTGCGCAAGGCCGGAATCAGTATCTCGTCACCGATGGTGTAAGCCTCATCGATCAAAGCAGTACTCAACTCGATATATTTGTCCGAGCTTACGCCAAAATGCGCGCCGATAATCTCTGCACGCACGACCTCGATCAGGGCTAGCATATCCGTTTCAAAACTCTGATCGGCCCTGATCACAGGGTCACGGATTTCCCGGTTATACATGAGAACTTTATTCAGATTATTTTTATGCTGGGCACGGGTGATCTGTACCCGCCCAAGCAGCTCCGCCATATGAATTTTTTCTGCATCGCTAAGGGATTTTTTCGCCAAGATACCGGCACCATATGCACGGGTTTGCCCCAACTGCTCGGTGAATCCCGGCAAGTTGACCAAGGTGTCCATCAGATAATAACTGTCGAAAGCAGGATCTAAGGTCAGTGCTGTGGCATCAGCGGCATCGGTCATCAGGACCAGCATCTTGGCGATGATTTGATCGTGACTGAAAGTATTACTGATGAGCGGTAAAGACAAACCGTTCTGGCGAATTGCCTGCCAGTCGGCCATCACCTCTTGCCAGCGTTTCGATGTTTGCACCTGTGCCGGGAGTACCACTGTCAAGGTCTCAAACGCTTGCTCGACTGCGCGTGTCTTGCTCGCTTGTTTCTGCTGCAAGCCGACATTCCCTCCCAGCAGGCCAGCCGAGAGGCCGCGATGTTGTTGTACCAGTTGTATGCTGCGGCTGAGTCGCATGACCGCGTCTAATCCACGCAGTTCAGCCCTGGATGGCTCAATCACTCGATCGAGTGCGTTGTACAAACCAATTTGCAATAAGCCTATGGCTGTTAGCGTCAACAGTCCAAGTAAAGTGAATTTATGCGCGTAACGCAAACGTCTGGTTAATGCGATTGCCGGATAAAAAAAAGATGCCATCGTCACCCTTAAAGGAATAAGACGCTTAACAATTTCAAACCGTGTGCCCTAGGGTCTGTTGACATATATTTTAGTCAAAAAATATATGTCAACAGACCCTGGCTACATTAGCATAGTCTTCTGCCTAATATTACTTAGGAGGAAGACTTTTTTCTGTCACCGTACTTTGCGCTTCAAGATCGATCGCTAGCCTGTCCCACCACTTCACGATACGCATGCCAGGTGGCATGACCAACCACAGGCATTGCAATAATCAAGCCGAGGTTCCAGGTAAAAAATCCGAATACCACGAGAGCAACTATCGTCAGGGCCCAGACTATGGTCACAGGGACGTTGACGAACAAGGCCACCGTGCTGACAATCATCGCCGTAATGGCGTCAGTATCCCGGTCCAGCATCAACGGGATAGAGACCCAGCTGATGGCAAATACTATGCTGGCAAAAATAAAACCTATGCAGCTATATACTGCAATAAACTCCAGATTAGCGAGCGAAAACAACTGCGACAAAAATCCCTGCATGGTTGGCATGCCCTTGTTGTAAAACAGCGCAAATACCACCAGTGAAGCGCGCGCCCATACCAGCATAATCACCGCCAAGACCAGGGCGAGTATGCCGATATTGCTCCAGCGGCCGCGCATAGAAAATAAGCTGCCCAGCATGCCGGACTTTTCATTTTCAAGGCGGCGGCTGATGTCATACAATCCCAAGGACAATAAAGGGCCGAGCAACAAAAAACCGCAAGACAAGGCAGACAGATATTGCGGGGCGTTAGCCAACACTATCCGCAATAAAAACCCCATGCCAGCGAAACACAGGCCATAAAATAAACTGGCTAGTGGTGAAGCCAACAGATCGGACCAGCCGAGTCGCAACCAGACAAACGCTTTCAAAGGGCTAACCCTACGTATCGGTGGAAAAGGAGATTCTTCATCGATGATGGTTTTAATATCTGGTGCAGCACCGTCGCCGTCCCTACCGCTAGTCTGTTCCTGCATATTTCGCTCCCATATTCGCTCCTGCCATCATAGTTTTTTAAGTTTTTTTATTTCTCAGGGCAGAAATTAGACAACTAGTAGCTTGCAGGCGCCGGTGCAGATGCTGGCGCAGGTACAGCAACCGGAGCGGGGCGAACTGCGATACCAGCAGGCAGAGTATTATCATTGGATACCGTTACTTTGGTGACAAAATGCCTGGTCTCGCCAAAACAAGAAGTTGGCAACCCTACCTTTTCTTCGTAATGCAGCGTTACGCGCTTGCCCATGACATCACTTATCGCTGTCGCTACTTGTTCATCGCGCACGGTGAATAGGAATTTTTCTACTGCGGCACTGCCCGGCAAAGAGACCAAAGCTAATTCACCTTCCCAGGTTTTACAGACCCATCCTTTATAGGATAATTTTTGTATCCAGCCAGCGCGTTCGCCAGACGAGTAACTCCAGTTGATAAATAAGGCAAAATACGCCACCGTTAATAGAATTAAACTCACAAGAAAAATAATTGCGATGCGCTTGAAATTCATAAAATATCCGGTTGATTGAAAAAAAATTTATTGTGTAGCCGTAGTGTAGCTAAGGTCGAGTAAGGGAACAACTAGAACTTTTTATCACTTGAAGCTAGCTGCGAGAGCATGTCCGCTTCAGCATTTTTATGTCGTGGTATCCAACATAGTCGTACCGTTTGCAATTGATTTATCAATGATTGCGCCCTGACCCTATGTTCTACCAGATTAGAGTCTATGCATTCTGCCAAACTGACATCGCCAATCACCACCTGGCTATCGCCATAAACAAGCAAAGGTGTAGCCCCCATCTGCAGCGCCAGCTCCAATGTGGCAATCAGCGCGCCGTATTCTGCATCGCTACTATCGCCGTGCCCAATATCCCGGCAAATCTCTCTCTGTTCACCATTCGGGCCTTTGAGTATCACGCCGATTCCGCAACGACCCGGATTTGGCCGGGCTGAGCCATCAAACCATGCCAGCCAGGTGCGATCTGGGACGCGATTTTGCGCGGATTTCAAAGCACGTTTTTGGGATTGTTTTTGCCGCCGCTTGGCAAGCCGCTCTACATTGGCATTCGCCAGCGTTTGCCGATGCGCTAGCAATTGCGCCAAACTGTCATGGCCAGCCACACCTTGCAAGATTTTCTTCAACGCCTGCTCTACGGAAATTGACTCTTTAATTGCCAGTCGCCGAGCTGCGGCTTTCTCGGCATGAAAAGCCAGCGCAGTGAGTTGCTTAAATTCCGTCATGGGTAAGCAGGGAGATGGATCGGTCAGCATTAAAAATCAGGCCGCCGCTTGCGAAATATTGTCGCTCCATTCGAAGGCCTGCACTTGCATCGAGTACAGCTCATCTTTACCCAAGTGCAGGTGCTCTAGCTCCGACGTCAGCTTGGTGGTATTCGATTCCGCTCTCTCGATATGCTCGACCAACTGCAACATTTCACCAAAGATGCCATTTCTACCTAACAAGGCATGCTTGACATCATCAGCGACAGAGATTTGTTGCAGGATTTGCTCCATCGGCGCGCTAAATAAGGTATCCATCAAAGACATGATGCCTACAGTAAACGCGACATCCGCCACCGATTGATTGCGCGGCATCATTTTTTGCGCCATCAATTCCAATAACTTGCCGCGCATGGTTGCCAGCATCAATAGTGGCGACATCAGGCCATCGCCTTTACCAGCCGATGCGTATAACAAAATCTGCAACCAGCGCTGCAATTGACGTCGACCCAGAACAGCCAATGCCTGTCTTAACGATTCAATTTTTTGCGCAGTCATAAACGCCGGCGTATTCATCAGGCGCAACAAATTTAATCCCAAAGAGGCGTCATGTTTGATAGCTTTTTCAATTTCTGCGGTATCTGCGTCGGCAATAATCAGGTTCATCAATTGCATGACGACTAGCTGCGATGGCGAGATTTTTTTGCCTTGCAGAATAATTGGCTTGGCAAAATAATAGCCTTGAAAATAATCAAAACCGAGGTCGAAGCAAAATTTGAACTGCTCCATGTTTTCGACTTTTTCCGCCAGCATTTTCTTGTTTTCACGTTTCAACAGCGCATACAGTGCGCCCAATTCGTTCTGTGAAATCTCCATGATGTCGATCTTGATGATATCCATATGTGGCAGTAATTTACGCACAGTCGCCGAATCAGCTATCACATCATCGAGCGCGAAGCGATACCCCGTTTCTCTTAATTCGATAATCCTGGCAACTACATCATCAGAAGCAATGACCGTCTCTAAAATCTCCAACACCACCTTTTCACGCGGCAAAAATTCAACAAAATCGCTCATCAAGACTGCCGCATCAATATTAACGAATGCGAATGAACCACCGATGATGTTTTCCAAACCGAGTTCTGTGGCGTGCTCGATGACGGTAGCTGTCGCGGCGACATCATCTGTCACACCGGCCGGGCCAACGGACGCAGCACGAAACAACAGTTCATAAGCGACCAGGCGTTGGTTTCGATTTAATATTGGTTGTCGTGCCAGGAAAAAATCTTTGGCACTGGTGGCTTGGGGTGAAGCGTCGTTCTTCACTTGCTCGTTCATTTCATTGTTCACTTAGGTAACCGAAAAATATGCCTCTGATTGCAGCTTATTGTACTCCGACAGGACAGGCACGAGCGCGCTGCATTCAATCAAAAACAATATGTTCATCTACCAGGTGAATAATGCTCGCCCCGCGCTTGTCATTAATTTTCAAGACATGTTTTCCGATGCGAATTTCCACGCCTTCAAACAAGGATTCTGTGACTTCGATTTGCGCTTGCTGGGTCAGCTCAAATTTAGCTGTCAATTCTTTCTTGTCTTCTATCAACGCAAAAATATCGCTGGCCTGCTGTTTGCGGGTTGCCTCGATTTTATCGCCTATGCCAGCCACATTTTTCTGCGGGTTTTGTTTGAAATGGGCGATCAATTTGAGCGTCTGGTCAAGCTCATTCATCTTGCGTTGAAGTAAGCCATCCTTAGCCGCCATTTCCTGCACCAGATCGGGGTCTGAGCCAACCTGCACTATCGTTTTAAGTCCGTTACTGGTACCAAGATTAAGCACTTTCACGAGTTGGGTAGCCTGAGCCGAGCCACCAGCCAGATGGCTATTTTTGGTGCCAGGCTTTCCGACTGTGATTTGATTTCTGGCGATCAATTCACAATTACGGGCATGCCCGTCGATTACGATAGAGTCGCCGACTTTGATCCTGACGTTTTCGATAAACATCGCCTGCACCGATCCAACGCAATCAATACGGGCGGCGTCTGCCGGTAGCGCATGGACGCCGGGTTTCAGATTGGCGCGACCGATCATGCCTCCCTTAATCGCGACGTTGCCGCCGGCAATGATCTCGGCGGTCTCGACCATGCCGAGTACGATGACATCACCGCTGACTTTGACGCGCATGCCTGCCTCGACATCACCCTTGACCCTGATCGTGCCGTCAAACGCGATATTGCCAGTCTTCAGGCATACGTTATCGACTTCCAGGATGGCGTTTACCAAGGCGCCATTACGGGTGATCACTGGCTGACCGGCGCAAGCTGCCACCAGTAAATTAGGATCATTTGGATCGCGTTCCGCGCCAGGTGTGATCTCGGCAAATTCGATTCTCGGCACCATCGGTGCCACTACGAGCTGCCCTTTGATATTGGTACCATCGCTGCTCGGTAACGGTGGTATACGACGCAATAAGGGATCGCCCTTTTTTACCAACAGCAGATGACTTAAGTCGCTATAGCGGACTACCGCGTTTTCATCTGCCTGCAACATCTGCTGCTCTTTTTTGAGTAATAGATTTTCAAAATAACCTGCTGTACCTGCCTCCATGCGC
The DNA here is from genome assembly GCA_040390685.1 of Pseudomonadota bacterium. GTDB lineage: Bacteria > Pseudomonadota > Gammaproteobacteria > Burkholderiales > Burkholderiaceae_D > Undibacterium. Next base: position 29,315 of record JAZJYB010000059.1, read on the forward strand.
TGGCCGCTGGCTATCAGAAGGTGATCACACTCGCCAGCCATGACCGCAGTGGAAATCTGCTCAAGCAAGATGCCAAAAATAATGCCTTTCTGTTGCAAGGCCTCGAGTATATGTTTGACCTGGACTGCTTGCCCGCCGTGTGCGCGCAATAAAGTGAGGTGCGCCGTCATTAAATTATCGGCAACTTCGAGCTGAATTTCAGCATCACTGCGCATCCCTATCAGCAGCGAAATCGGGGTTGAGGTCAGCTGTGCCTGAGCCACAAAGTCAGCAAGTGCAGCATCATTAAACTGGAAGTTGGCATAAGCGCTTTTTTGCAAAGCGGCTTGCAGTTGCGCCAATTCAGGTGCGCTTACATCCGCTGCCGGCTGGAAGCTGACACGCAGTTCGCCACTTTCCGGATTTAAGGAAAATGTTAGTCCTGGAGTAACAATCTCTGAGTCTTCCATCTACCTCTTTCGTAAGGCATTTATTACTGGCTTCACTGGCACCTTTTGATTGTAGTCCACTATTTCCTTGCTGCAAATACTTTGCTTAGCCTTTAACCTTTAGCCCTTAGCCTTTAAACCTTGCACCAGCGCACCCAGGGCTATGCCAGCCAAAGCCCAAAGCAGTGACCAGTTGCCAGTACCCAAGCCAGCTATCGCCGGCCCTGGACACACGCCACATAGTCCCCAGCCCACGCCAAAAATCGCCGCACCGAGCGCAGTGTCACGGTTCCAGTTGCTCACATGTTGATGGAAATAGCCGCCCAGCACCGGTTGTTTCATCAATTTTGGTATCAGCTTATAGGCAAGAACGGTGATCAGCACTGCTCCGCCCATCACCAGCATCAGGCCAAAATCCTGAAAGCGCAAAAAGCTCAGCACCACCTCAGGTTTCACCATGGTGGATAAGGCGAGCCCAAAGCCAAACAGTGCTCCAGCCGCAAGCGTGGCCAATACCTGAGCCGCCGACATACGCGTAGGTTTGTCATTAGGGGTAATCATGGCAGTATTCATGGCCATAAGCTCATCACCAGGTTGGCAGTAATGAACGCAGTAGCCATGAATGTAAGCACCGCCAACAACGAAGGCCACTGCATCGACCCTAGCCCGCAAATACCATGTCCCGAGGTGCAGCCATTCCCCAACCTGGCACCATAACCAACCAGAAAACCACCGATCACCAATTGCCACACCGGCACAATAGTAGAGAGCGGAGTGCCGTCTCCAAAGAGTAGCCACCAGGCCGCTGCACCCAGTACTAGCCCTAGTGCGTACACCAGACGCCAGCCACGCGTATCGGTAAAACGTGGCTGCTGGAAAAACGGCTTTTGCACCAGATAGGACCAGCTACTGCTAAATACTGTACTCATGCCGCCGACCAGGCCATTAAAAACAAACAGCACGGTAACGCCGGCGCCAATCAGCAAGCCACCCAGCAGGTAATGCTGCCACCCGAGCGGAAACAGGGAAAGAGTGAAGTTCATGGCTGACATGGTTCCAAGGTCAAGCCAAAATGGGGCGCAAGCGCATTTTTGATAAGTGTCATGAATTCCTCCTGTTGAAAATCTGTCTAAAAGCCAGCTAAATCCTGACTTTATTCCATCCAGCTCGCGCTGCAAAGAAAATTTTTACAGATTAGATTTTTTGTCAATCCAGACTATGTTTTCCGCGCGCGAAAAAAAACCGAAGCAAGGATCGCTTCGGTTTTTTTGCGACAAGAGTAAGCTGCCCTACTCTTGCAAGAGTGCGTTAACTCTATTTCTTGCGCATAGGCGGCAAATCCGTACAGACGCCTTTGTACACTTCTGCAGCCATACCGATAGATTCACCCAGCGTCGGATGAGGATGAATGGTCTTGCCGATATCGACGGCATCCGCGCCCATCTCGATGGCCAGTGCGATTTCGCCGATCATGTCGCCGGCATGCGTGCCGACCATGGCGCCGCCGACGATGCGCTTGGTTTCTGCATCGAACAGCAACTTGGTGAAACCTTCATCACGGCCATTCGCCACTGCGCGGCCAGAGGCTGCCCACGGAAAATGACCTTTTTCCAGTTTGATGCCTTTGGCTTTTGCCTCGTCTTCGGTGATACCTACCCATGCCACTTCGGGATCGGTGTAAGCCACCGATGGAATGACTT
>JAZJYB010000059.1:31542-33897 GCA_040390685.1 Pseudomonadota bacterium
GTGATACCTACCCATGCCACTTCGGGATCGGTGTAAGCCACCGATGGAATGACTTTGGCGTCAAAGTAAGCCTTCTCGCCAACTGCCGCTTCTGCCGCTACGTGCGCTTCATGCACCGCCTTGTGCGCCAGCATCGGTTGGCCGACCAGATCGCCAATCGCGAAGATGTGCGGCACGTTGGTGCGCATCTGTTTGTCGACTTCGATGAAGCCGCGCTCAGTCACGGCAACGCCAGCTTTGTCAGCTGCGATCTTCTTGCCGTTAGGGCTGCGGCCGACTGCTACCAACACTAAATCATACAGTTGCGGAGCAGGTGCAGTGCCGCCCGCCTCAGCAGCTTCAAACGTCACTTTGATTCCTTCAGGCAGCGCTTCTACGCCGACTGTTTTGGTCTTCAACATGATGTTGTCGAAACGTTTTTCGTTGAACTTTTGCCAGACCTTGACCATGTCGCGGTCTGCGCCCTGCATCAGGCCATCCATCATTTCAACCACGTCGATCCGTGCTCCGAGCGTGGAATACACGGTGGCCATTTCCAGGCCGATAATGCCGCCGCCGATAACCAGCATACGCTTAGGAATCTGGCGCAATTCCAGCGCGCCGGTGCTATCTACAATACGTGGATCATTAGGAACAAATGGCAGATTCACTACAGCAGAGCCGGCAGCGATAATCGCTTGCTTGAACTGGACAGTTTTCTTCGTGCCATCTGCAGCAGTGACTTCGATATGATGCGGGCTGACGAACTGACCGACACCCTGCACCACGTTGACCTTGCGCGCCTTAGCCATACCGGACAAGCCAGTCGTCATCTTTTTGATCACGCCTTCCTTGTAGCCACGCAAGGCATCGATGTCGATAGCCGGCGCGGCGAAAGTCACGCCATGCTTGGCCATCGACGCGGTCTCGTCAATCACGGCAGCTACGTGTAGCAGTGCTTTGGATGGAATGCAGCCGACGTTCAGGCAGACACCACCGAGTGTCGAATATTTTTCGACCAGGACAGTATTCACACCCAGATCGGCAGAGCGGAAAGCCGCTGAATAGCCGCCAGGTCCAGCGCCGAGAACCATCATGTCACATTCGATATCGACCTTGCCTGCGTAACTGGATGCGGCTGGTGCTGCTACTGGAGCAGTTGCCGCCGGTGCAGCGACTACAGCGGGCGCCGCTGCGGCTGGCGCAACCGCTGCTGGTGCCGCTGGTGCTGGTGTTGTTGCATCACCGCTAGCCGTAACCACGGCCAGCAAGGAACCTTCGGCAATCTTGTCGCCGATCTTGACTTTCAGTTCTGTGATGACACCGGCGTGGCTAGATGGAATTTCCATACTGGCCTTGTCGGACTCTACCGTGATCAGCGATTGATCGACCTTGACGGTGTCGCCAACCTTGACCAGCAATTCGATCACTTCGACTTCTTTAAAATCACCGATATCCGGGACTTTGATTTCCACTGTACTCATAGCTTTAGCTCCATAATCTCCTTCCCCTTCAAGGGGAAGGCCGGGATGGGGATGGGGGTCCGCAACATGCCCTGAGTTTTATTTAAAGTAAGGTTTTACGCAAATCGGACAAAACATCGCCCAGATAAGCAGAGAATTTAGCTGCCATCGCACCGTCGATCACGCGGTGATCGTAAGACAGCGACATTGGCAGTATCAGGCGTGGCACGAATTGTTTGCCATCCCACACTGGTTTCATCGAGGATTTAGACAAGCCCATGATCGCTACTTCAGGTGCGTTGATGATAGGGGTAAATGCTGTACCACCGATACCGCCCAAGGATGAGATCGTGAAAGTCGCGCCTTGCATATCAGCAGGCTTGAGTTTGCCATCGCGCGCCTGTGCCGAGAGCTCGCCCATTTCTACGGCGATCTGAGACAAGGTTTTTTGATCGGCATTTTTAATGACCGGCACCATCAAACCGTTTGGTGTATCGGCCGCAAAACCGATATTGTAGTAAGACTTCAGGATCAGGTTTTCACCAGTCGCATCAAGCGAGGCGTTGAAGGCTTTGAACTTCTTCAATGCCGCCACAGAAGCCTTAATCACGAACGCAAGCATCGTCAGTTTGATACCGGACTTGACCATGGCTTCATTCGAGGATTTACGGAATTCTTCCAGACCAGTGATATCGGCTTCATCAAAATGCGTGACATGGGGAATCATCACCCAATTGCGGTGCAGATTCGGGCCGCTGAGTTTTTTGATGCGTGACAGAGGCAGCAATTCGGTCGGGCCGAATTTACTGAAATCCAGCGAAGGCCAAGGCAGGAGATTCAAGCCAGAACCGTTATTCGCACTGCCCGCGGCTAATGCCGGTGCCGCGCTGCTGCCTGACATGATGCCCTTGAC
>JAZJYB010000060.1:0-2097 GCA_040390685.1 Pseudomonadota bacterium
TGAAAAACCCAGTGCTTTGAGAGTCGCATATTCGGCTAAACGTTCTCTTGCTGTCATCATCATGGTATTCGCCATCACCGCCATAATGATGATCACGATCACAAAACTCACGGCGTTGATGGCAACTAAAATCGCTTCACTCATCGATACAAAACCTAATTGAAAGGCTTTTTCGGTTTCGGTTAATGTTTCCGCCAGTGAGTTTTTGAATTGAGCATCGATTTGCTCGGAGATTAATGGCGCATTATTCGGTTCGTTGATGCGCACCATATATACACCCACATAGTCAGCGTTTTTTCCTATGCTTTTGCGTACCGATTCGGATAAAAACTGCCAGTGAAACAGTAGCTGTGATTCGTCTGTTTTGGCGTCGACTCCATCCCAAATGCCGCGCAAGGTAAAGGTCCAGGTGCCAGGATAAATTGTGCCGCGGATGGGAATCTGGTCGCCGATTTTCCAGCCAAATTGATTCGCTAGTTTGCGCCCGGCTATGGCACCCTGGCGATCCAGGATGAAGGCTTTTTTCTCTTCGTCCTTGAGTAGGTATTCTGGGTACAGCGCCAGATAGCTGGCCGGTTCAATCGCAAACTGCGGGAAGAAATTGCGCTCGGAAATATAGATGCCGCCAAACCAGTTGGACCAGCTTACCCCAGTTACGCCTTCCACGGTTTTTAAGCGCTCGGCATAATTGAGCGGCAGTGGAAAGGTCAGTGAGATTGCATTGCGCGTCACCAGGCGCGTGCTGGATGTACCTTCAACTCCCGCATACCAGGCATCAATAATCGTACGCAATAAACCAAAGGCGCAGATCGCCACCACCAGGCCAACCATGGTGAGCATGGTGCGTAGCTTGTGCCGGAAGGCGTTTTTTAGCAGCAGACGGAAGATGAACATGGCGTTTATCTCACTGCCTTAATGCTGTTCGCTAGCGATTGCATCATCCGGAACCAGTTCACCTTTTTCCAGATGAATCAGGCGTTTGGCGCGTGCTGCGGCTTTTGGATCATGGGTGACCATGATGATGGTCTTGCCCAATGTCGAGTGCAGTTCCTCCATTAAATCTAGTACTTCGCCAGCGGTGACGCGGTCGAGATCGCCAGTGGGTTCATCGGCCACGATCAGCGTAGGATCAGTTACCAATGCGCGGGCAATTGCCACGCGTTGTTGCTGACCACCAGAGAGCTCATTCGGGTAGTGATCCATACGGTCAGTCAGTTTCACCATGCTGAGCGCGGCTTCTACGTGTTCCTTGCGCTGAGCACGTGAGAGCTTGGTAAGCAAGAGAGGTAATTCTACGTTTTCAAACGCCGTCAACACTGGCATCAGGTTGTAGAACTGAAAGATGAAACCGATATTCGCGGCGCGCCAGTCTGCCAACTCGCCTTCGCTGAGCGATGCAATATTTACGCCGTCTATTTCGATATTGCCACTGGTCGGTTTATCTATGCCGGCAATCAAATTGAGTAAGGTGCTTTTGCCGGAACCGCTCGGCCCCATCAGAGCGATAAATTCACCGGCGCGCACTTCCAGATCGACACCTTCGAGCACTGGAATAATCTGCCCGCCACGGGTGTAGGATTTATTTAGATTGTGGATGCGGATCAGTGCATTAGTTGAACTTGAGCTAGCGGTCATTTGCTCGCCACCACGATTTTTGTGCCGGCCTTCATTTTTTCTGTCGGTGCCACGACGAGTTTGTCGCCCGATTTCAAATCGCCAGAAAATTCAAGATTGTCGCCAATTTTTCGTGCCAAAGTGACAGCGACAGCTTCGAGCGTATCGTCCTTGATGCGGAACACCCACTTCTTGCCATCGCGTTCAATCACGGCTTTGGGATTGAGTGCCAGCACAGGTTTTTGATCTGTATCGCTTATTGCTTGTGACAAAATGGTGACCTTGGCGCTCATCTCAGGGAGTATCCGTGCATCGAGTTTTTCAAAGCGTATTTTGGTCATGACTGTGGCTTTGGCCCGGTCGACAGTGGGGACAATGCCGACGATGCTGCCACGAAAGCGGCTGTCGGGTAAAGCATCCAAAGTAATCTCCACTGGCTGGCCGATTTTGGCTTTAGATAGATTGCTTTCAGAGACATCAGCC
>JAZJYB010000061.1:0-2284 GCA_040390685.1 Pseudomonadota bacterium
GGCTTTGTGCATGCGGTGAAATTGTATCCGGCTGGCGCCACCACTAATTCAGACGCGGGCGTGACCGATTTGCGCAAGTGCTACAAGACTTTGGAAACCATGCAGGAAGTTGGTTTACCTTTCCTGGTGCATGGTGAAGTGACCGATCCTGAAATCGATTTATTTGATCGCGAAGCGGTCTTCATTGAGCGTGTCTTGCAACCTTTGTGTCGCGATATGCCAGAACTCAAAGTCGTGTTCGAACATATCACCACCAGCGAAGCCGCAGCCTACGTGGCGCAGGCTTCCGGCCCGATTGCAGCAACCATCACCGCGCATCATTTGCTGTACAACCGCAATGAAATTTTTAAAGGTGGGATACGCCCGCATTACTACTGCCTGCCGGTGCTCAAGCGTGAAACGCATAGGCTGGCGCTAATGCAGGCGGCCACTTCGGGCAATGCGCGCTTTTTCCTCGGCACAGATTCAGCTCCGCATGCTAAAGGCGTCAAGGAAAACGCCTGCGGTTGTGCCGGTTGCTACACCGCCCTGCATGCGATGGAGTTGTACGCGCAAGCCTTTGACCAGGCCGGTGCGCTGGATAAGCTCGAAGCCTTCGCCAGTTTTAACGGACCGGCGTTTTATCACTTGCCGCGCAACACCGGCAAGATCACGCTTAAGCGTGAAAAGTGGACTTTGCCTGCTGAGTTACCGTTTATCGACAGTAGCCTGGTACCGCTGAACGGTGGTGAAACTATCCACTGGAAAATGCTTGCAGAATAATTGCGCGATGCAAACGCGATTTTTCGATGGACTAGATTGGCCGCAAGCCTGGTTTGCCACGGTGCGGCTAGCGGCTGAGGGTGTCGTCGCAGCAGCTGACTGGCGCGCACACCTGAATAGTCAGGCGGCACAACAGCAATTGACGAATCACCGCGGCTTGCCGCTGCAATTCATCGCGCAGGAAGGATTGCCGGAAGGCGTCGCTTACGAAAGTCATATTAGCACGGCAGGCGAAGTGCCTACGCGCGAGAACCTGCATGATTTTTTTAATGCATTGGTGTGGCTGACTTTTCCGCAAATCAAGCGCCAGCTCAACGCGTTGCAAGCTGCGCAGATCACCAGCCTGGGCATAGGGAAATCGCGTGGCATGGCACGTGATGCCGCCACCATCTTTGACGAAAACGCGGCGCTGCTGGTGCTGGAGGATTCGGCAGCAGGGCGAGCGCTGCTAGCGCATTTGCGCGAGCATGAATGGCATGCGGCATTCGTGGAACAAGCAGCGCTGTTCGGGCGCACAGCGGAAGTCTGGAGCTTTGGCCACGCTTTAATGGAGAAGCTGGTCAAACCGTATAAAGCCATCTGCGCGCATACCTGGGTGGTATGGGCAGACCGGACTTTTTTTGATTTGCAGTGGGACGAGAAAAGGGCGTGGCTCGATACGTATGTCGCGACACAACTTCAGACGCACAACTTATCGACTGCCGATTACACCCCTTTGCCGGTGCTGGGTATTCCCGCCTGGTGGCCTCAGCAGGACGAGGAGTTTTATGCCGACACCAGTGTGTTTCGCGCTAAGCGCACGACTTAAAATGAAAGAAATCGATGCTCACCCAATTATGCCAACTATTTACAGACATTGGCGCAAACTTATTCTTGAAAAAAATGGAGAAGAAAAACCGATGGCTCAGGGTCATTGATTACTTCGGGCTGTGCCTGCTGGTTCTTGGCGCTGTCTTGACTGTGACGTATTCGTAGGGTGCGCCACGCGCACCATATATTTATTTCAGCTTACTGCTCACGCAACCAGACTTGCGTGCGACCCATAAACGGCACGCCGATATAGCCACGCACATTGAGTTTTTTATTGTGCTCGACTACAGCGATTTTGCTGCTATACAGTTTGCCGTTACCCGGGTCGAGAATCTTGCCACCGCTATATTCATCGCCATCTTTTTTGAGACCAAATAAGATAGTCATGCCAATGATGGCCTGATCTTTATTTGCACCGTCACATTTGTCGCACTTGGGATTTTTATCTGCGTCAGGATCAAGAAAGAGCTTCTCTATTTTTCCTTGCAATTCGCCGGCGCTTTCAGTAATGCGTATCAGGGCTTTGGGTTTGCCGGTTTTATCGTCTATGCTCTTCCAAAGGCCGGTCGGGGACTCTTCCGCGTGACAAAGCGGTGCTGCCAGCAGGGCGATTAACATCGCAAAAGGCAGGGCGAGTAAGGTATTTTTCTTCATTTTGTCTCCATCATTTTAGTGTGTTTTACTGGAAAAGATTGTACGTGCTGAAGGATTC
>JAZJYB010000062.1:0-2138 GCA_040390685.1 Pseudomonadota bacterium
AAACCATGACATGAAAGTGACGGGAAATCAAAATGGATGTTAAAGATTTAAGCGAATCAATCGGCTCACAATTCCGCGACTTGAATGGACTGCACCCTGGCTTGTGGCCGCTCGCGCCAAGGGTGCTGTCCGGGATCGCCCTGCTGTTTTGCGTTACCTTGCTCGGCTGGTATTTTTATTGGAGCGGGCAGACCGAGGATCTCGATCGGGGGCAAGCCGAAGAGCAGACCTTGAGGGATTCTTATAAACAGAAGATGCAACAGGCGATCAGCCTGGACGCGCTCAAAGAACAAAGAAAACTGGTTTTGCAGTACGTCGCAACCATGGAAAAGCAATTGCCCAGTAAAGCCGAAATGGATGCCCTGTTGTCTGATATTAATCAGGCGGGCTTGGGACGGGGTTTGCAGTTTGAATTATTCAAGCCGGGTCTGGCGGTGGTAAAGGACTACTATGCGGAGTTGCCGATAGACATCAGGTTGTTAGGCAATTACCATGATATGGGAGAATTCGTCGCCGACATTGCTAAATTGCCGCGTATCGTTACTCTGAATAATCTTGCGGTATCCAGCAATAAGGATGGGACCCTGGTTCTTGATGTGGTGGCGAAAACCTTCCGCTACCTGGATAGGGATGAGCTTGCAACTCAGGCTGCTTTGAAAAAAGGAGCGAAGAAATGATGCGCTCCGCTGGCAAATTGATGATGCTGTTGGTTCCGGCGCTGACCCTGGCAGGCTGCGGCGACAATGGCCTGACGGAAGTGCGGGAGTGGATGGACGGTGTCAAAAAAGAGACGCGCATAATCATTCCCAAGATCAGCGAACCTAAACTATATGTGCCGGTTGCCTACACCGGGAAAGACCAGATTGATCCGTTTAACCCGAACAAGCTACTAGCTGCCTTGGCAAAAATCCGGGCAGAGTCTGATAATGGCCTGAAGCCGGACATGAATAGAAGGCGTGAGGCTTTGGAGGCTTTTCCACTGGATGTCTTGAAAATGGTCGGAATTATTGAAAAGCCAAACATGAAGAATGCTTTGATACAGGTGGACAAGTCCATCTACCAGGCCAAGATCGGCAACTACGTGGGCCAGAATTTCGGCATGATTACCAAGATTACCGATACGGATATTGAGATAAATACAAGTAAAAGGAGCGCTATGCGTTTTTCTTTCTATGCCCGCTTGACGTTTGTTGCTTTGCTGGGCTTGGCTTCATCGGCATTTGCGCAATCCAATGCGATCGAATCCATTACCGCCAATCAGCAGGGCGTCAATGTCATCGTAAAGATTGCGATGAAAAATCCTGTCAGCAAGCCGCCGCTGGGATTTGCGATTACCAATCCTGCCCGCATAGCGCTGGATTTTGCGGATACATCGAATGGCACAGGCAAGAGCTCAAGCGATATCGGAATGGGGGATGTGCGCAACGTGAATGTGGTCGAGGCGACCGGCCGTTCCCGCCTGGTGTTTAACCTCAACAAGCCGCTCAACTATGCGACTACGGTCGAAGGCAGCGTTGTCATCGTGACTATCGACGGCTCTGGTGGCATAGCTACCGCGGTCAATTCTTCTGGCTTGCCGGTTGTGTCCGCACCTGCAGCGCAGACCAAGCAAAATTTACGCGATATCGACTTCCGCAAAGGTGTGGCTGGCGAGGGCCGTGTAGTGGTCGATTTGCCGAGCAGTCAGGTCGTGGTTGACGTGCGTCAGCAGGGCCAGAAAATCCTCGTGGATTTCATGAAGGTAGGCTTGCCGGACATGCTGCGCCGCCGCCTGGATGTGACGGATTTCGGTTCGCCTATCCAGACAGTAACAACTGCACCCCAAGGTGAAAATGTCCGGATGACGATAGAACCCAAAGGCTTGTGGGAGCATAGCGTTTATCAGAGCGATACCCAACTGGTTATTGAAGTCAAGCCTATCAAGGAAGATCCAAACAAGCTGACGCAAGGCACGCAGGGCTATCGTGGTGAGCGCCTGTCGCTGAATTTCCAGAATATTGAGGTAAGGGCCCTGCTGCAGGTTATTGCCGATTTTAATGGACTGAATATCATCACCAGCGACACCGTGAACGGTAGCCTGACCTTGCGTCTGAAAGACGTTCCATGGGACCAGGCTCTGGACATCATCATGCAGTCCA
>JAZJYB010000063.1:0-35330 GCA_040390685.1 Pseudomonadota bacterium
TTCGAAAAATTATTCATTGCGATTGCGATTGCTTTTATGCGGCCGTCGAGATGCGTGACGATCCCAGATTGCGCGGCCAGCCGCTGGCGGTAGGTGGCAGGGCAGATCAGCGCGGTGTCGTGGCGACTTGCAATTACGAAGCGCGCGCTTTTGGCGTGCGCTCGGCGATGCCAACTTCACTGGCGATACGCCGTTGCCCGGCCTTAATCGTCATGCCACCAACGATGGAGAAATACCGCGAAGCCTCGCGCCAGATTCTTGCCATTTATCGCGACTACACTGATGCGGTTGAACCCTTGTCGCTGGATGAAGCCTACCTTGATGTAAGCAATTCTTCGCATCACAAAGGCAGCGCAACTTTAATCGCGCAAGAGATACGCGCCCGGATTAAAGCCACGGTAGGGATTACCGCATCCGCTGGCGTCGCGCCAAATAAATTCTTGGCGAAAATTGCCAGCGACTGGAATAAGCCCGACGGCTTGTTCGTCATCTTGCCAGATCAGGTAGAAGCCTTTGTGGCGGAGCTGCCAGTGGCCCGCTTGTTCGGAGTGGGTAAAGTGACAGCAGCCAAACTACATGGCATGGGTATCCAGACTTGCGCTGACCTATTGCGTTGCTCGCACCCCGATCTGTTGCAGCATTTTGGCAAAATGGGCACCAGCCTATATTTGCTATGCCGAGGCATAGATAAACGCGAAGTGGTGTCTTCATCTGAGCGAAAATCCATCAGCGTCGAAGAAACCTACAACATAGATTTACCCGATCTGGCCGCCTGCCAGGCCGAATTGCCAGCTTTGTACGCTTCGCTGCAGGCACGGATGCAACGCGCCAAAGCCGAAGACTGCATACAAAAGCTGTATGTCAAAATTCGCTTCGCTGATTTCCATCAAACCACGGTGGAATGCCGCGGCAATACACTAGATGAAAAGGTGTATGCACAATTATTAGAGACCGGTTATTTAAGGGGCGAGCAAGCGGTGCGCCTGCTTGGCTTGGGAACGCGTCTGGCGGATGTCATACCGGAACGGCAACTGAGGCTTTTTTCAGCTTAGGGAAAATAAAAATGGCAGGGCTAATCCTGCCATTTTTTTACTCTTGCATCTATCCTTACAGACTATACGTCAGACGCGCATACACAAATCGCCCTGAGCGGCCAAACGGAGAGAAATTTGAAAACGCGGTAGCGCCAGTCGTGTTTAAAGTTTGACCACGCGGATCTGCGTACATATCAAATACATTGTCGGCACCGAATGCGACTTTCATATTTTTGCTCAGGCTATAGCGCAATTCGATATCGACTAAAGTTTTTGGCGAGAGCAGCTGATCCAACGCTGCGGTCGTACCTGGATCGAGCACTTCACCATAGCGCGTGGCGCGTAAAGTCGCTGCAAACGAATTCAGTTTCCAATCGACGCTGGCGTTAATCTTATTCCGTGGTTGCCCACGTTCATACGACAAGACATTGATCCGGTCAAACAATACCGGTGCCGGAGTCAGTGCCGCCAATTGCGCAGTTTGTGGCACCTTGGTGACCTTGGTACTGTTGAAGTTTCCGGCCAGCGTGAAATCAAATTTACCGGCACTCTCGGTCGGGAGTGGAAAACTCGAAACGATATCTACGCCCTTGGTTGTGGTATCTACACCATTAATAAAGAAGCGTCCACCACCTATCCCGATAAAACCTTGCGCAGTCAGATAATTACGCACATTGGTGGCAGTTAAATTTTCCGACAAGACAATACGATTCGAAAGTTTAATTTGATAGGCATCTACAGTCACCCCCAATTTGCCAAAACTAAATACCGCACCCAAGGATTGATTGAGAGATTTTTCAGGGTCTAAAGGTTTCGCACCGAGCGCAATAGCCGCCGGTGCGCTAGGCTTAAAAGTGGTAATTTCAAACGGTACGCCGTTAATAAAATTCGTCGCGGTTGAGGTGAAGAACTGTTGCTGTGGTGAAGGCGCGCGGAAACCGTTTTGCAAGGACGCACGCAGCGCAAATTGCTTACTAAAATTGTAGCGCGTGGCAAATTTACCAGTGACGTTATTACCGAAGTCTGAATAGCGTTCGGCCCGCACTGCGGTCGAGGCTTGCCACTCTTTAGTTAAATCCGTTTCAAGATCGAGGTACACACCGACCGCAGTCCGGCTATTGTCTGAAGCGTTGGCGGGTGTAAAACCAGGGAATACCTGGGCGCCAGGTGCAGTGGGTGAACCATTGGCGAGTTTTTCTCCACCGAAGCGATACGAATCCGGTTCGCCGGCAAACAGGCTATAGCCTTCACGACGCGCTTCCAGCCCCGTGGCGACACTCAGTGGTGCGGCTAGCGTAGCCAAAGTAAATGCCCGCACCGCAGATAAATTGAATACCAATTGATCGTAAGAAAAGCCGCCTGCATCAAATTCCGTTTTACTGGTTGGCCCGATTGAGCGATTCAAGGTATTTTGTATCTGAAATTGCATCTTGTTTTTACCGTAGCCTAGCGATGCATCCATATCCCATTCACCGATAGACCAGGTCGCTCCGCCGGTGGCGCTCATATCATCAACGCTTGGCGCAATTTGTGGCAAGAATCCATTCGGGTAAATCGACAAAATATTCTGGTCTTGCAACGGACGGCGAAAAAATCCGGCCGAGATCGCATCGCGCTTTTGATAGCTAGACCAGGCGTAAATTTTTACTCCGCTAGCAAACGTCTCTCCGGCATTTACAAACACGGTAGATTGCTTTAATTGCGGTTCACCATACCAGGCGTCAAAACGATTAAAGTCTTTTTCCCTGGGGTCAAACGCGCCGGCGACGAGTGGATATTGCTGGCGGAAATCCCATCCGGCGCGCTCAGTATGTTTCTGGTCCTTGATTTCTGCCGCCACTGTCACAAAACCAGTTTCGCCAAACGCCAGGCCTTTCCAGATGCTCAGGGTTGCGGTTTCTCCGTCACGCTGACTGCGCTTTTTCGGCGGTGTTGTCCAAGTTGCCCCGGTCGGTGGCGTGCCAGGAATTAAGTCGTATTGCGTGATGCGTTCGCCGTAGCTGGCTGTAATATCGCCGCCGTCGCGGTTATTGCGTAGCTGTAAATTGATCACGCCAGATAAGGCATCTGAACCATACTGAGCCGATGCACCATCGCGCAGCACTTCAATATTTTTCACGATGGCGGTAGGGATCGTATTCAAGTCAACCGATGCCGCACCGCGCCCGACGGTACCATTCACGTTCACCAGTGCTGAGGCATGGCGGCGCTTTGAATTCACCAGGACCAAGGTTTGGTCAGGGCCGAGGCCACGCAAAGTAGCGGGGCGTATGGTGTCGGTTCCATCACTTAAACCAGGGCGGGGGAAATTCAAGGAAGGCAAGGCCACTGACAAGGCCTGGTTGATTTCCGCTACGCCGACATTCTGTAAGGTTTCAGCGGAAATGACATCCAATGGCGCGGTGGTATTTAACACTGTGCGATTGGACATACGCGTACCCGTCATAATCACCGTAACTGGAGCGTCTTCTGCCGAAGCCGTAGCATTTGACTGTGCGTAGGCAAGTTCTGTACAAAATAGAGAGCCGATGGCGACGGCGAGGACGTGGTTCTTGCGTGAAAAATGCTGCATTGAAGACCTCCAGGAAAAATGACACAGAATGTGAAAAACTAAGACGGGGTGCGCAGGCAAACCAGCTCTCAGAGCCGCAAACCATCATTGCACCAGCTTAATTTCATGTCAATTTTCTTGTCGCCAGATACAACACAAACTCGCCTGCGGATAACACGTATTGACTGGACGGGAGGCAATTCAACAGTTCGATCAAATGTGAAAAATTTATTGCTAAAGGCAGACGCCGGTGGCGTAGGTTTAAGTCTGATTATTTGGCCCAAGTGCAGGTCCAAAATCGAAATTTGGTGCGACCGACAGGAATCGAACCTGTATTGCGGGCTTCGGAGGCCCGTATCCTATCCGTTGGAAGACGGTCGCGTGTGTGGAAATATGTGCAGACCGCTATTGTAGCGGTTTGAGCCTAATTATGCATGCCGGAGCATTCTCTAATTTGCATGTCTTGTAATAATCAGCTTGATTACAGCAAAAATGTCATGATTTGGCGTATTTTTGACTGAATCTGGCCTAAAGCATCGCGCTTTTTCATTTCAAACTTAGCGCTTTCCTTTATAATCTTGGGTTAATTCCAAGCAAGACCCTATTTTTTACTGTAACGAGGAAACCATGATCGATTCACACGACGACCACGAATCACCTATCAAGACCCCAAAACAACTCATCGTTGCTGTTCTGGCTGGCTTGTTGGTCCCGATTATTATTATCGTCTTGTTGATACAGTTCGTCGCCAACGACAAAAAAGTCGGTGCAGGCTCAGATGCTCAAACACCTGAAGCAATCGTCGCACGCATTAGCCCAGTGGCCAATGAAGGCTATACCTTCAAGGATGCGACTGGTCCTAAAGTATTGCAGTCAGGCGAAGCGGTTTATAAAACGGTTTGTGCGGCTTGCCACGACAGCGGCGCAGCTGGCTCACCTAAGTTTGCTGATGCAGCGGCCTGGAGCCCAAGAATTGCCCAAGGCTACGACAAAGTTGTTGCGAATGCCTTAAGCGGATTGCGTGCGATGCCAGCCAAAGGCGGCAACCCGGATCTGGATGATATCGAAGTTGCCCGCGCTGTTGTGCATATGGCCAACGCCGGCGGTGCCAAATTCAAGGAGCCTGAAGTTAAAGTCGCAGCTGCTGCAGAGCCTGCAGCAAAATAAGTAATCGCTACGTTGTAAAAAAGCCAGTCTGTTGCAATTGCAGACTGGCTTTTTTATTGACTTTCGCTCCTTCCCCCGGGCAGGCATAGGTATCTACACAAGTCCAAACACGTCAAAGCATACCGGTTGCGCTCCCTTCTCCCGCTCGCGGGAGAAGGGTTGGGGATGAGGGTAGTCGAATATGCGAAAAATCAGTTTACTTTGACCATTTCAAATACCTGCAAACGGCATTAAATAGCATTTCGTCAGCTTGAATCACCCTCATCCCGGCCTTCTCCCGCTAGCGGGAGAAGGAGTATTTACCAAATTTCGATTTGTGTAGATACCAATGCCGGGCAGGGGGAAGGTTGGGATGGGGGTCGAATACTTAAAATTATCGTTGCCTTATTTGACCGCCACACCCCCATCCTAGTCTTCCCCCTCAGAAGGGGAAGGAACTTTAAAGTGACGCCGCCAGCACAGCACCTTCACGTATCGCACGTTTCGCATCCAGTTCCGATGCCAGGGCAGCGCCACCTATTTTATGAAAACGCGGGCCGTTTTCTGTCAGCTGATCCGGCATTAATTCAGTTAATGAATCCTGTCCCGCACATAAAATGACATTGTCCACTTCCAGCAGGCGGGTCTCGCCATTGATCGTGATGTGCAAGCCTGCATCGTCGATACGCTGGTATTCAACACCCGCCAGCATCTCTACCTTGTTTCTTTGCAAGGTAGCGCGATGCACCCAACCCGAAGTCTTGCCCAAGCCCGCTCCAAGCTTGCTAGTTTTACGTTGCAGCAGATAAATTTGTCTAAATGGAGTAGCCGCGGCAGGTGCAATCAAGCCGCCATTTTGCGTCGCTTGCGGGTCTACACCCCATTCGGCAAACCAGTGCGCCAGTGGAATAGGCAGCGGCGTACTTGGGTCATGCAGCAAATATTCGGCAACGTCAAAGCCGATACCACCCGCACCAATAATCGCAACGCTTTTACCCACAGCTTTCTTATGCAGCAAGACATCGAGATACGACAAGACTTTGGCATGTTTGACACCCTCAATGCGCGGCGTGCGCGGCGCAATGCCGGTGGCGACGACGATGTGATCGAAATTTTGTGACAATAATTCAGCGCGACTGACCCGCTGACCGAGTTTGACATTCACGCCAGTAATTTCCAGACGGCGCTTGAAATAACGCATGGTTTCGCCAAATTCTTCCTTGCCGGGGATCTGCATTGCGATGTTGAACTGGCCGCCGATCTTTTCGCTACTCTCGAACAGGGTAACATCGTGACCGCATTCGGCGGCGACTGTGGCCGCCGATAAACCGGCAGGCCCCGCGCCAACCACGGCAACGCGTTGGCGCTTGCTGGTTTTGAGATATTTCAACTCTGTCTCAAACGCAGCACGCGGATTCACCAGGCACGAGGCGCGCTGATTCGCAAAAGTATGGTCAAGGCAAGCCTGGTTGCAGGCGATACAGGTATTGATTTCATCGGTTCGCCCGCTGGCCGCTTTCAAGACAAATTCAGGGTCGGCCAAAAACGGTCGTGCCATCGAGACCAAATCAGCATCGCCCAGTGCGAGGATGGCTTCGGCCTGATCAGGCATATTGATACGGTTTGACGCAACTACCGGAATCTTGACCGCTTTCTTTAATCGCCCCGCCACGCTGGCAAACGCCGCACGCGGCACCGAAGTGACGATGCTGGGCACCCGTGCTTCATGCCAGCCGATTCCGGTATTCAAGATCGTCACCCCGGCAACTTCCAGTGCCTGTGCGACCGCAACCACTTCATCCCAGCTATTCCCGCCTTCGACCAGATCAAGAATCGAATGACGATACATCAGAATAAAATTGGCACCGACCGCAGCGCGTACCCTACGAACGATCTCTACCGGCAAGCGCATGCGGTTTTCAATCGAGCCGCCCCAGCGGTCTTGCCGCTGATTGGTTCGCACGCATAAAAATTGATTCAGCAAATAGCCTTCGCTGCCCATGATCTCGACACCGTCATAACCGGCTTTTTGCGCCAACCGGGCACAGCGCACGTAGTCTTTAATCGTGCTTTCAATGCCTGACTCGCTCAAGGCCTTAGGCGTAAACATCGAAATCGGTGACTTCTTGCTGGAAGCAGACACCACAAAGGGCTGATAGCCATAGCGGCCAGAATGCAGGATCTGCATCAAAATCTTGCCGCCTTCTTCATGCACCGCCGTGGTCAGTTTACGGTGGTTCCAGATATCGCCGAGACTATTCATGGTCCCGCCAAACGGCAATAGCCAACCACGCCGGTTAGGCGAAATGCCACCAGTAACAATCAAGCCAACCCCACCACGCGCCCGCTCCCTAAAATACGCAGCTAATTTGGGGTAGTTGTAAAACCTATCTTCCAAACCAGTATGCATAGAACCCATGATGCAGCGGTTGCGCAATTGAGTGAAACCAAGGTCGAGGGGGGTAAGTAAGTATGGATAAGGGCTTATCATTGTTTTACCAAGAAATTGTGATATGTCAGCAGAATACACAAGCGTAGGCTTGGCGGCGCGAATTGGCTAGATTGCGCACTCTAAAAACAAAGAAAACGGTTTGATCAAATGTAATAAGTGCGTTTACTTAATTAAGAGTCCACGGAAATACTAAATCGATATACCGGACGGTTCCTTAAAAATTGCTTAGAAAACCAGTCGTTATTTTTCAATAAGCATAGGTTATTCGTTAACAAGTTATCGTAAGATTATTTGCATTGCTTATTTGACAATGGATGTCGAGTCGATAAAAATATTGACGGCAAAATGGCAACCTGTTGTTTTTTTGGGAATCTGCTACGGCCAAGGCAGCTCATCCTTGACACTCAATTTGTAAAAATGTTTTCATGTTACGGTCATAAGCAAATATCAAAAAACTAGCTTTAGTGATATGCCCATAAGGCAAAAAGTATTAATTTAGAACAATCATTTGGAGGTTCATCATCATGGTAGAAAAAATGTTATCCCGTTCAGTACGGCTGATGTTTGCAGGTAGTGTTGCAATTGGTATGGGCGTAATGGCTCAAGTTGCCGTCGCGCAAGATGTTCAGCGTGTTGAAATTACTGGTTCATCCATCAAGCGTATCGCAACCGAGGCTTCGCTTCCGGTTCAGACATTCAGTGAAGTAGACATTAAGCGCAGTGGTGTTACCTCTGTCACCGATTTCATCCAGCAAATGCCGGTGATGCAGGGCTTTACCGTGGCGGCTGACTCAGTTGGCGGAGGCGGCGGCGGTCTCACGACGGCATCTATTCATGACGTAGGCTCTTCTTATACTTTGGTACTGTTGAATGGCCGCCGGATCGCACCGGCAACGTCTGGCACTACCATCGACATTAATTCGATTCCTTTGGCGGCGATCGAACGCATTGAGGTTCTGACTGATGGTGCGTCTGCACTGTATGGCGCTGACGCCATTGCAGGTGTGGTTAACTTCATTCTGAAAAAAGGTGCAGCGCCGCTCACTATAGAAGCAAAGATAACGAAGCCGCAACACCCTGGTGCGGGCGGTAAGTCATTCGCCATCAGCAAGGGTTTTGGCGATTTGGAAAATGATGGTTATAACGTGTTTTTGTCGGCTAGCCACCAAGAAGAAGATCGCCTGAAAGGTTCCCAACGCGATTTCGCCAAGACTGGTATCATCAATTTCCCTGATCCTAAAACTGGCCAGAATCTGCAGTTTTTTAACGGTTCTTCCCGTTCCATTCCGCCTAATGTGGCAGTGCGATATGTAAATGCAGCCGGCGCTAATAAAACAGTAAACATCAATCCGTATTTAAAGATTAATGGCAAGTGCCCCGTCTCTCACGTTGATCTGGGCGATGGAAATTGCTATTTCGATTATACTTCTACAGTGGAAATCGCGCCTGAAATCAAGCGCGATAGCATCTTCGCTTCCGGTAGCATCAAGCTTGGAAATACTGGCTTCAAAGCCTTTGGTGATTTTGCCTATGGTGACTCGCATGTTTACGCGAACATTGCCCCATATCCAGCAGAATTTTCGCTGGCGAAGGGTACGCCTTTATTTATCAAATATGTACAGCCTTACCTGACGGCGCAGCAACTTTCAACGATGACTTCGGCCACAGTGAAGTATCGTTTGCTTGATATGGGCGGTCGTGCCTATGATTATCAAAGCAAGACTACACATCTAGTCGCCGGTGTTGATGGTGAGTTAATGGGATGGGATATTAATTCCGCAGTGACTATTTCACAGAATAAGTCACCAACCAATTATGTTGGTGGATTCCCTTTAGCGAATAAATTTACTGCAGCACTGGACAGCGGTTCCATTGATCCGTTCCCATATGCAGCTGGTACTATGCCTGCTGAAATGGTAAAAGCGCTGAAGGCCACGCAATACACTGGCAATTATAGCAATACTGACATCAAGATGGTCGGAGCAGATGCCCGTGCCTCACGTGAAGTGTTCAAAATGAGTGGTGGTGCGGCGCAGCTTGGTGTTGGTGTAGATTACCGTCAGACTAGCTACACAGCGACTGCGAATCAGGCAGTGGCTCATTCAGAAATTCTGTTTGATGATGATCAGCCAGAATACGACATGAAGCGCTCAAATGGCGGTGCCTATGCTGAGTTGTTGATGCCTTTGACTGGTCAGATCGAACTCACAGGTTCTGTGCGTTACGACACTATTAGCAAAATTGACGACAAAAAGAATGGTGTCTCTACGGGTAAGGACGCTTCTGCCGGCACGTATAAATTGAGTGGACGTTACCAGCCCGCTAAAAATCTGGTGTTCCGCGGAGCTTACGGTACCGGCTTCAAGGCCGCAAGCATGCTGCAAATTGCTCAGCCTTTGGCTGACTTTGGCGTGACAGGTGGTTCTTACCGTTGCAAATTGGCGGCAACCCATCCGTTGTATCAGTACTGCAACCCAGATAGCCCAACTCAGTTTGAAGCTTTCCAAGGTGGCAATGCGAATCTGAAGCCTGAAAAATCGACCCAGTGGAGTTTGGGTGCGGTGTTTGAGCCGACCTCGAATACTACGATCAAACTTGACTTGTGGAATGTCGCGATTAAGGATGCTGTCAGCAGTGTCAGTGAAGCCCTGATTGCAAACGATCCAGTCAAGTACAATGACTTGTACACGACTAAGCTGAAAGCCTCGACTGGTATTCGGGACTTGGCGATTATTTTTGCGCCGATTAATATTGGTCAGCAGGAAAACCGCGGTGTCGACTACGACTTCCAAATCAGGAACAATCTGTTTGGCGGCAAGATGACGAATCGTTTGGCAGGAACTTATTTGATCAAATCGCGTTATACGACACCGGGTACAAGTGATAGCTGGGAATCGAGTCTGGGTAATTACGGCAGCAATGATGCAGTCAGCTTCCGTAATGTGATCAAAGTCTCAAGCAGCTATGACATTGGTGCCTGGGGACATACTTTGACGGCTAACTATCGTGGTGGTTACCTCGATAAGCATCATGATGTTGACAATTGCGCTGTGTCGATTGGCGATGCAAACGGTGATTGCATCGATGTTCAGTTGACGGTACCTAAATATTACACATTCGATTGGCAGACTAAGTTCAATGTCATGAAAAATTTGGAGTTGACTGCTGGTGTTATCAACTTAGCTGACAAAAATCCACCTTTGTCACTGCGTAATACAGGCTCACATCAACTTGGATATGATCCACGTTATGCTAGTCCGATTGGCCGCACTTACTACATGAGCGGTTCGTACAAGTTCTAAGTTGTAAGTTGGGAAAAATAAAAAGGACCGTTCGCGGTCCTTTTTTTATTCCAGAAACAAAAAATAAAAGTGTAAAGAGTCGTTTATAAGCGCGCACCAAAAAAGTGCATAAATAAACAAATTAAATTTCCAAATAACACTGAATGAAAATGCGATAAAGTAAATGAAAGTTTACAACATTGGCAAAATCCATCATCGGGAATACGGATATAAATAAATATAAAATTTTGTGTTACATCTTGTTTCAAATATTTAATCTGGCATCTTCTGTAATTATCCTACACGCTTCAATCAATTAAATCGCAGTGGGAGAAATCAAAACAAATAACAAAAAAAGGAACTGTTGTTTTTCTGAGAGCCGGAAAACGTGAATGTTGACATCCTTATGGTGAAAATGTTCCCATGCTATATCGTCGATTTTGATGGATTTATTTACATAAATAGCTTAAAAAAAACGTTCCTATTTACAATGAATGGCAGGAGCCATTGTAAAAAGTGTTGAGTAGTGAGTTGGAAAGAAGTTCGTAACAGGGAAGTTAATTCTCGTCACATTATCAATTTGTCGAGTTCGTTGCTGTGTTGGCTAGGCGTTATTCATGGTTTAGCAGCAATTTATTAAATTTAATTTTTAGGAAATTACATGTCCAAGAGAAATTTAGTGTTTAAGAAAACACTGGTCGCACATGCGCTGACAGTAGCGTTTGGTGCTGCAGTTTTGACTGTAGGTGTTAGCCCTGCAGTAATGGCGCAATCCAATGCCTCTGGTTCTATTTATGGTCGCGCTACTCCAGGCACTACAGTGCAGATGGTGAATGCTGATCAAGGTATTCGCCATTCAGCAACTGCTGATGCAACAGGCCGTTTTCAACAGACTGCCCTGCCAATCGGTACCTACAAAGTTACTACGAGCGACGGCAAAAGTGTGACTGTTGAAGTTTCACTAGGTAAAGGTGTTGAAGCTGTTTTTGACGCCCCTGTCGCTGGTACTCAAGTTGTGCAAATTTCTGGTGTGCGTACACGTATCGACGTGTCAAACACCAATAACGGCGCATCGTTTACTGCTAAACAATTAGAAAACTTGCCAGTAGCGAAAACTGTTGAAGCGATTGTTCAACTGGCTCCTAACACTACACGCGGCGATACGCGCTTTGTCGGTAACGGTGCTTCCTTCGGTGGTGGTGCTGTCACGGAAAACTCTTACTACATCAATGGTTTCCCAGTTACTAACCCATTGACTGGTTTTGGTTCATCCCAATTACCATATGGTGCGATTGCTGAAGCGCAGATTTTGACTGGTGGCTTCGGTGCTGAATTCGGTCGTTCGATTGGTGGTGTGGTTAACGTCATTACTAAATCCGGTAAAAATACTTGGGAAACTGGCGCAAGTGTAAGCTGGTCACCGAAAAAATTCCGTTCCACTCCAAGAGATATCTACTATCCAAAAACTGGACGTAGCTATAACGCTGCAACTGATGGAACATTATTTCAGCGTCGCGAAGACAATACAGCTGATGTCAAGCTCATGGGCGGTTATGTAGCTGGTGCTTTGGTGCAAGACAAAGTTTTCATGATGGTGTCTGCTGAGCGCAATGAAACCAATCAGGGTTTTGTGAACACTACACGTACTGCAACAAACAGTGGCACAGTTGGTTGGAATGATCTGAAAACTACAACAGACCGTTACCTCGCTAAATTTGACTGGAATATCACAGACGCACATCGTCTCGAATTGCTGATGATCGGTGATTCACCTACCAATGAAACTAAACGTTCTGGTTACGACTATGCAACGCGTGCACGCACGGGCGTAGTTACATCAAGCCAAATCGATAAGAACATCAATGACAACGGCAATAAATTGAACGCGCTGAAGTACGTTGGTGAAATCACAGACAATCTGACAATTACAGCAATGCATGGTCAGGCAGACTCCAAGCACGAACAAACATTGGTTGGCTACAACCCAGCTTTGGCTGTCATTGTCTCTGCGCCGGCTGATCGCGTTCCAGGTTTAAGCTATACAAATCCACAGGCGTTTACCGCCCGTGTACCTGGTGTAGGCAGTAAAGATACCGTGAAATCGACTCGTCTCGATTTGGAATATAAAGTATCGATCAATACTATTCGTGTTGGTTTCGATAAATCGACAACTGATTCTTTAGGTGGTACAACATCTTCAGGTGGCGGTACTTGGACATATTGGAAAACAGATGATCCGACTATTCCGGTAACCGTTCCAGGCGGCCAACTTCTGCCTACACAAACTGGTGGTGGTTATGGCACTCAAGGTTATTATGTCGATAAAGGTTTTTACTCAGACGTGACAGTTTCACACGGTGAGCAAACTGCGCTGTATATTGAAGATAAAATTCAAGCGACTAAAGATATTTTAGTTGTTGCCGGTATTCGTAGAGAAGATTTCTCCAACAAGAATAAATTGGGTCAGAAATTCCTGGATATGCCTGGTGAAATCAATCCACGTCTGGCCGTATCATGGGACGTAAACAGTGATTCTTCCTTGAAAGTCTTTGGTACTTTGGGTCGTTATTCTGTACCTATTCCAACTAACATTGGTTTGCGTGCTGCAGGTGCAACTCTCAATACCAACCAATACTTTGCGTATAGCGGTGTTGATGCCAATGGTGCACCTACTGGCTTAGTGAAATTGTCTGAACCACTCTCAGCTAATAATGAGTACGGTCAGCCTAAAGATGCCAAACAGTTTGCTGCGGTTGGCATGAAACCAACGTATCAAGATGAAATCACTTTCGGCTTCGAAAAAGCGTTGGCACAGGGTTGGAACATGGGCACACGTTTTACTCATCGTGACATGAAAACAAGCATCGACGATTTGTGCGATCAACGTCCATTTTTGGCTTGGGCCGAAAGAACTGGCACAACAGTTGACGAACTTTTTGGTGCGGATTGTTACTTGTTTAACCCAGGCGTAGCAAATACCTTTAACCTGGATGCTGGTGGTCATAACTACAAGAAGGTTGCATTGAGCGCAGCTGACTTGAAATTTGAGAAAGTTGTTCGTACATACACAGCAATGGATATCTTCTTCGAACATCCATTCCGTAATGGTTGGTATGGTAAGGTCAACTATACCTTGTCACGTAGCTACGGTAATACTGAAGGCCAGGTTCGTTCCGATAATGGTCAATCAGATATTTCTGTGACAGCGACATGGGATTATCCAGAAATCATGCGCGGTGCTACCGGTCTGTTGCCTAATGATCGTAAGCATCAAGTTAAGGCTTTTGGATTTATCCAGTTGAATCCTGAACTGTCAGTCGGTGGTAACTTGCTGTTAGCCTCTGGTCGTCCACGTTCATGCTTAGGCGGAGACCCTAATCCAGGCGATTCACCTAACTACAACAACCAGGCTTTCTTCTGCTACGGTGAAACTAAAGCACAGAACGTTTTGACACCACGCGGCGCGCTTGGCAATCTGCCATTTGATAAGCGTTTGGATTTGAACGTGACATATCGTCCTAATTTCTTCAAGGAAGCTTCCTTCAAGATGGATATATTCAACGTAACAAATACACAAACAGTACAAAACGTTTCTGAAGCGTATAACAATGGTACACGTATGAGTTCAGTGTTTGAGCGTCCATTAAGCTTCACAAGCCCACGTTCTGTACGCTTTACAGTTGATTACAACCACAAGTTCTGATGTTGAATTTGTAGTTTCTTGACTTAGTTAAAAACCCTCGATTCGTCGGGGGTTTTTTTTAGGGTGAATCAAACGACATTTGATGTCAATATGATTTTAGACGTTGCCAATTGCCTTAAAGGATCTCACTGTCCAAAAATCAAATTGTTGTGAATTTGAAAGGCGCTATCAATCTCAAAGAAATCCGCAGAACGAATTGTTAAAGGTTACTTTTATCAATACTTAAAATAGATCGGAACATCGGTAAATAAAAAAATGATTGATATAAAGCGGATTTTGTTGTGATGTATGAGGTTTTCAATAACTTTTATCACAAAATTTCCTTGCCAGCCAGAACAAATCGCGTATATCCTAGGCCTTCAATATTTGACTTCAATGCACGTAGTAAAAACATCGCTTTTTATTCGGGAAAAGTAATGGTATCAAGTCACTATTTTTACGCATTTACTTAACAAGTAATCTATTTTTTATGCTTCCTGCTCTGACCTTGAGCAAGGTTCATTAATTTTTTATATCGCGCATACAAAACATGAATTTCGCAAAAATGAAAGTAGGAAAACGGTTGGGCCTTGGCTTTGCTTTGGTGCTGCTGTTCTTGATGGCCATCACTATTCTGGGCATCACGCGCATGGCGCAGATTCAGGCACGACTTGAGAAAATCGTTAATGTCAGTAATGTAGAAACACGTCTGGTCAGTGACATGCGTGCGATTGTTTATGATCGTATGGTGTCTCTGCGTAATTTGACCTTGCTCACCGACCCTGATGACATGGCGCCGGATTTGAAGAAAATTCAAGAGCAGACAAAACAGTATGGCGAGGCAGAAACTAAGCTCGCCAAGATGTTTGCCGAAGAAAGCAGCACCACAGTCGGAGAAAAAAACCTGCTGCTCAAAATTAAAGAACAGGAAACTGCTTCCGCTTCTCTGCCAGCTAAAGCGCAGGAATTGGGGATTGCGAATAATCCCGAAGTAGCCACCATAGCCTTGATAAAAAAAATCCGTCCGGTGCAAAAAAAGTGGCTGGATAGTTTAGATGAAATGGTGGTTGTAGAAGACAAGCAAAGTGCGCTGGTCGCTGAAGAAGCGAAAGCGGCATTTGCAACGGCACGCAACCTAATGCTGATATTAGGTAGTTTGGCCTTATTAGTAGGTATCGTGGCTGGCGCCATTATTACGCGTAGCCTGTTGAAGCAACTTGGTGGCGAGCCGGATTATGCTGCGCAGATCGCGGCACAGATTGCAGCAGGTGACTTGGCTGCGGTGATCGAAACCAAGAGCGGTGATTCAACCAGCCTATTGGCAGAAATGAAAACCATGCGCGATAGTTTGGTGAATATTGTCGGGCAAGTTCGGGTTGGTACCGATACGATTGCCACTGCCTCTAGCGAAATCGCCAGTGGCAACCTTGATTTATCTGGCCGCACAGAACAACAAGCGAGTTCGCTGGAAAAAACTTCCAGCTCAATGAAAGAATTGACCAGCACGGTTAAACAAAATGCCGACAATGCGCGTGAAGCGAATCAATTGGCAGCGTCTGCGTCGGAAGTGGCACGTAAAGGCGGCGTGGTAGTGGCGCAAGTGGTTGATACCATGAGCTCGATCAATGAGTCGTCCAAGAAAATTGTCGATATTATCAGCGTCATCGATGGCATCGCATTTCAAACCAATATTTTGGCCTTGAATGCCGCCGTGGAAGCGGCGCGTGCTGGTGAGCAAGGGCGTGGCTTTGCTGTGGTGGCATCTGAGGTGCGTAACTTGGCGCAACGTAGTGCGGCAGCGGCGAAAGAGATCAAGACACTGATCGGTGTTTCGGTAGAAAAAGTGGAAATCGGTACTAAACTTGTTGGCCAGGCAGGCGTCACAATTGATGAGGTTGTCTCCAGCGTTAAACATGTCACCGACATCATCGCTGAAATTAGTGCCGCTAGCCAAGAACAAAGTTCTGGTATCGAGGCAGTGAATCATGCCATCATTGAAATGGACAGCATGACACAACAGAATGCAGCTTTGGTCGAGGAAGCGGCAGCTGCGGCGCAAAGCTTGCAAGATCAAGCGTCAGAATTAGCCAAGGTGGTGAGCATATTTAAACTCAATGCAGGCGAACAATCTGGCTTTTCAATGAAGCCATCGGCAGTACCAATGCGCCGTGTTGCTCCGGCACCAGCAGCGGCTAAAGCTAGACCGAAGATGGCGGTTAAATCACTTGCTTCGGCAAAGCCAGCACCTAGAAAAGCAACTGCTACTGCGGCGAGCAATGATGATTGGGAAGAATTTTAATTTACTTGCAGTGATAATTTGCAGTGGCAATGAGCGAGTCAAAAAAGTTTCTTTAAGCGTAAATATCAAAAGTAGAGTTTGAGCGCGAAGTTATTGACTTTGGCCAAATATTTTAATGAATGAATAACGATGAGCCTATTTATGAAAGCTAGTTTTTCTCTGATTGCCACAGCATGTTTGCTTGCTGCATCGGCTACGTCTTTTGCAGCTGATGTTTCGCCAGTCATCGACATGAAGACGTGCGATGCACCAAAATATCCAAAAGCAGCATTGATGAATGAAGAGACCGGTACGGTAAGTATGGGCTTTTTGGTTGGTGCCGATGGCAAAGTGACGGAATCAAAAGTAGAGAAATCGAGTGGTTCCAAAAGTCTTGATAAGGCTGCGTTGTCGGCTTTGAGCCAATGCAAGTTCAAACCCGGTAGCAAAGACGGTAAGCCTGATGCCTTATGGGCGAAAGTGGATTTTGTCTGGAAGCTGGAATAATTTTCTTGATGAATTGACGCAATAAAGGGAGCCGAGGCTCCCTTATTTTTTTGTCGGAAAAACGGTCAACAAAGAATATATCGATTTGCCAGATCCAGAATGAACGAAGGCAGCAAATACGCCAGAAACGCTAAGCTTAAGATCGCGATGAAAACGGCGATGAACCAAACTCTACGATACTTTGAAAAATACCTCTTCATTTTGCTAGCCGCTTAAGTTGCCAATGCTAGTTGGCGCAAGATAGGTTTTTCGTTGATGGGTAAATTAATGATAGTTGCAAAGACGCCCAACGCCAAAATAATCATCCAGACCGCATCATAGTTTCCTGCTTTGGTAAAAATATAGCCACCTAGCCAAACGCCCAGGAAGCTACCGACTTGATGCGAGAAGAAGACAAAACCAGACAACATGGATAAATATTTCATGCCGAAAATCCCGGCAATCACACCATTGGTCAATGGCACTGTCGAGAGCCATAACAAGCCCATCGCGGCGGAAAAAACATACACAGAATAGGTTGATAAGGGCGCCAGCA
This sequence comes from Pseudomonadota bacterium, assembly GCA_040390685.1. Taxonomy (GTDB): domain Bacteria; phylum Pseudomonadota; class Gammaproteobacteria; order Burkholderiales; family Burkholderiaceae_D; genus Undibacterium. Next base: position 17,467 of record JAZJYB010000063.1, read on the forward strand.
AAAACAGCGCGATGACGACGGTACGGCTTAAATAAATAGATGACAGCAAATAGCGTTTGGGATAAATTCCGCCGAGTTTTCCTGCGTAATACGAGCCAAAAATATTGAATAAGCCGATCAATGCCAGCGACATCACTGCAACATTCGGATCGACGATGTTTTTATCCTTGAGGTAAGCCGGCATATGTACGCCGATAAACACGACTTGAAATCCGCAAACAAAATAACCGGCTAGCAGTAACAAAAATGGTCGATAGGCGAAGGCTTCACGGATCGCTTCCATTATGCTTTGCTGCGGACCAGTTGCATGAACGATGCTAGGTTCGCGCAATTTCCAGGCCATAGGTAACATCACCAGCAATAACAAAGCCGCCAACCAATAAAAGGCATTTTGCCAGCCAGTATGATTAATCATCTGCTGCTCAACCGGCATCATCAGGAATTGGCCGAACGAGCTGGCGGCCGAAGACATGCCAAACGCCCAAGAGCGCCTGGCTTCAGGTGCGGTGCGACCGATGATACTACTGACGGCACTAAATCCGGTGCAAGCCAGCGCCGCCCCGATCAGTACGCCCGAACCTAAAATAAAGAGAGTGGGTTGATCGATCAAGGCCATCCACAGCAGGCCGGCAGCATATAAAAAAGCGCCTATCACAATCACTCGCGCCGTGCCCAATTTATCCACGGCCATTCCGGCAAAAGGGCCAAACGCACCCCACATCAGATTTTGTAGCGCCAAGGCCAGCGAATAGGTTTCGCGGGTCCAGCCATGCGCCTGTGAGATAGGCTGCATCCAGAAACCAAAACCATGCCGTACTCCCATCGCCAACGTCAAGATAAAGCCGCTGGCAACGAGCACGGTTTTCAGATCAGGGCTGGATGAGCGCATAGTGATATTCGCAAGAGTGGACAAAGGGGAAGGGAAAATCCGGGAAAAAGCAGTGTAGCTGCTTTCATTAAAGCGCGCTGACTGGCCAGTTATTTGGCTAAGCCAAGTGACACCAAGCATTCGCAGCCCGGATTCTTGTCCGGACTTTCTTTTGCAGGAATGCTATTTTTTAGACGCACGATAACGCGCTGCAAGCTCGGCACGTGAGATTTTTTGTTTGGACATCCTGCTTCTGATTTCGCGCATCTCGCCATACTGCAAACGGTTTTCAAGATCGTTGGTATTTTTCACCAGCCATTTGCAGCTTTGTAGTGCCTGAGTAGCGTGGTCAGTTTTTTGTTGTGGTAACAAGTCATCGAATACTGATTCTTGTAACTCATGGATTGCGTCTAATTCTTCACGCAGATTCGCTATTTTTTCTGGCGGCCAAGCCAAACGTTCGGCCAATTTCAATGCTATCGTTTCGCCAACAAGATTACTTTGATCGCTAAGTAAATTATTCGCGATGCCATTGCAGACTTGTCGCCTGTTGCTATCCTGCAGGGCATCGTTCGTGCAGTAAGACAAAATGTGCTGATAGGCCGGTAGACTTTCGCCCATGAAAACGTCCATGCCCAACATGATTAAATTCTGTCGGACAAAAATATTCTCACTTTGCATTTGTTCGCTGCGTTGAAATAGCGATAGCGAAGATAATCCCAAATCAAATCTATTTGTCTGTGATAAGCGAAACATCGCCGTATCCATCTCAGTATTTGTCTTTCCTTTGCTGGTTTGCGCTAATTGCGTGACAGTGTGTAGCCATGCCGTTGCATTCTCGGGATCGCGCTGTGCCCATTGGCTTGCTGAAATTTGCTTGCAAAAACCAAACTGGTTATCTGTGATGCTGTTGCAGGCATGAAATGCCATAGCGTATAACTGCGGATCAGGAGAATAAATGGCTAACTTGGCGACTTCATTGACTCCGTCTCGCTTGGCTAAATTTCGCGCTTCCACGGCCTGTCCTTCACATGCTTTTCCTGAATCACAATCCGGGTGCTGTCTGAAGAAATTTGAGCGCGCATTATTCGCTTGCAATTGCGCCTTCAAATAAAGTGCCGCCGCCTGATCTTGTGGAAATTGATACTGCCTATATTGCGACAACTTTAGCTCAAGCTCTTTAGCTGCATTTTTATAATGCTCTTCTAGTTTATTTTTTAATGCAGGTTTGGATTTTTCAGACTTCATTTCTTGCGCGATGTCTTCACAAAAACTATCGTCGAATACTCTTAATTGGGCTGGCTTGGGTGCAGGCCTTGTTGCGAAGCGATTGGGATCTTGAAGTTTGTCTTTTAAAGCTTCAGTGTTGGCTCCCCTGGCAATGTTTGGCGATACATTCTTTTTCGGCGATAAGTTTTCTTTTTGCAGCATCCAGAGCGCAAAAAGGAAAAAAGCGATTGCCAGTGTCAGAGAAAAAACAGCAAAGCGAAATCGTTTCAAATTAGTTTGCAAGCGCAAGGCTATTCCAAAATTTGAGTTGCTCAGTTGGTGAAATCAAATAGATGATCTTATTCTAATTTGGCGCGGCAGTCATAGGTCTTTCGAATCAAGGTAACGGCACAGGCAAGTAGAAAATATCGCTTGTCAACAAATGGAGAAACACTTGTCTGTCCGAAAACGGCTAGAAAACGATTACGGTTTGCCGTATAAAGATAGAACTACGATCAACAAATTCTTGAGATAGTTTGAAAACAGCAATGACGATAAATACAATGGCTACCGAAGTTAATGACACAGAAGCGCAAGCATATTACCGCGCAGTCGTCGCTAAAGACACGCGTTTTGACGGCGTTTTTTTCACTGGAGTGAAAACCACAGGCATCTATTGCCGGCCAGTATGTAGCGCGAAGACTCCACGCGCGGCGTCGTGCGAATTTTTTACTTCAGCAGCCGCTGCTGAAGTGAGTGGTTACCGGCCGTGCTTGCGCTGTCGGCCAGAACTCGCACCGTATGCCTTGCAACAAAATCTGGCGTTTGCAGTGTGGCAAAAAATTACTGCCGGCGCACTGAATGATGGAGATCTTGAGCAACTCTCTGAGCAAGTCGGTTTATCTTCGCGCCAGCTGCGCCGCGTGTTGTTGCAAGAGTTTGGCGTCAGCCCGGTCGAACTCGCGCAAACCCAGCGACTGCTGTTTGCCAAAAAACTTTTGCAGGAAACCAGTTTGCCTATGACTGAATTGGCTTATGCGGCTGGGTTTGGTAGCGTGCGACGCTTTAATGCGCTGTTTGAGCAACGCTATAAGATGACACCTGGCTCAATCCGCCGCAATTCATTGGAAGGCGATAGCAAGGGGCTCGTGCTGCGTCTGGCTTATCGTCCGCCGTATGCCTGGGATGCGGTGCTGGCCTACCTCGGTGGTCGGGCAATGCCAGGCCTGGAAGCTGTGGTCGATCAAGCCTACGTCCGCAGTGTACAAATGGATGGCAAGACCGGTTGGATCAAGGTGACGCATTTGCCAGAACGAGGCCAGCTAGCCTTGCAAGTGGCGCCAAGCTTGGCAGGAGTCTTGATGCCCTTGTTGGCCAAGGTACGCACCCAGTTTGATATGGAAGCGAATCCTGGCGTGATTCAAGCGCATCTGGCAAGTGATAGCCTATTGGCACAGCAAATGGCGCGCACGCCGGGTTTGCGCGTGCCTGGCTGCTTCGATGTATTTGAGCTGGCAATCCGGGCAGTCTTGGGGCAGCAAGTGAGCGTGGCTGGCGCCACCACGGTTTCTGGCAGATTGGTACGCGCTTTTGGTGAGCCCATGACAACACCGTTTGTCGAAGTGACCCACCATTTCCCTAGTGTCGCGTTACTGGCGCAATTGTCGGTCGAGGAGATTGCCAGCATAGGCGTACCAAAGTCGCGCGCCGCCACCATCCAAAACCTGGCGCGCTTCGCTCTAGCCGGTGGATTACAACAAAAAATTGGTGTCAGTGCTGATGCGGTGGTGGCTGAACTCAAAACCGTGGTCGGTATCGGCGAATGGACTGCGCAATACATCGCTTTAAGGGCGCTGCGTTTCCCCGATGCTTTCCCCGCCGGGGATCTGGGTTTGCAGAAAGCCGCTGCAATCGCGCCAGAAATTAGAATCACAGAAAAGCAGCTATTACAGCGCGCAGCAGCCTGGTCGCCGTGGCGCTCTTACGCAGCTTTGCTGTTATGGCAATCTCTCTCGAAGGAAAAAACATGAAATTTACCGAATATCAAAGTCCCGTAGGGAAACTATTATTAGCCGCCAGTGAGCGCGGTTTGGTAGGGGTGTATTTTGAAGAGCACAAGCACTTCAAGGGCATGCACGGATGGCTGCGCGATGATGAACATGTCGTGCTGCAACAAGCGCAAAGTCAATTGGCAGAATATTTTGCCGGAAGCCGACGCGAGTTTGATTTGCCTTTGGATATGTCTGGTGGAACGGCGTTTCAGCAATCAGTCTGGCAGGCTTTGCGCTCACTGAGGTTTGGCAGTACAGAGAGTTATTTGGGAATCGCAAAACGTATCGGCAAGCCAGGGGCGGTACGCGCCGTAGGTGCGGCTAACGGGCGCAATCCCATTTCGATTATCGTGCCCTGTCATAGGGTAATCGCCAGTTCCGGGGCACTAACCGGCTATGCAGGTGGCCTGGATAACAAGAAATTTCTGCTGGCGCTGGAGGCGGACACGAATTAGCTTTATGTAAATAAAAGAGAGATTTAAAATATTTTGTTGCGATGCACAAAAAATTCTTGACACGTTAAAATAATTGCGTAAAATAGAAATTGTTGCGGTGCACCATGCTAAGAATTAATTGGATGTCGCTGCCATTTATGTTTTTTAATCTCTTGGAGAAATACTATGTACACAACACCAGAACAATTCATCGCCGCTACTAAGACAAATTTGGAAACACAATTTGCCGCGTTGACATCCCTGAACAAAAAAGCTTTTGAAGGTCTGGAGCAATTTGTTTCATTGAACGTGAATGCGGCTAAAGCGTCTTTCGAAGAAGGCACTGCAGCAGCTAAGCAATTGGCTACAGTTAAAGATGCGCAAGAATTCATCACTTTGACTACTGCCCAAGCAAAACCAACTGCTGAAAAAGCATTGGCTTACGGCCGTCACCTGGCTAGCATCACTAACGCAACTCAGCAAGAATTCACTAAAGCAGTTGAAGCGCACATCGCTGAAACAAATGCTAAAGTTTCTTCGCTGATCGAAGAAGTGACTAAGAATGCACCAGCAGGTTCCGAGCAAGCTGTAACAGCATTGAAATCAGTTGTCGGTAACATCAACGCCGGTTACGAGCAGTTGACTAAGACAACTAAGCAAGCTGTACAAACTTTGGAAGAAAACCTGGCGAATGCAACTGCGCAATTCACGCAAGCTGCTGAAAAAACAGTTTCTAAAAAGAAGTAATCAGAATTAGCTGAAGCATGAACTCTTCAGTATTCTAAAAAAGCTCCCGTGCAAACGGGGGCTTTTTTTTCGACTAGATTTTGTCACCTGCTCAAAGTAAGTTAAGCCGGGCGGCGCTGTCTGGATAAATTTTCGTGGTTCAAACCTCGCTTATGTCTCACCTGGCATGAGCGTCACTTAGGAGCTTCAAATGCAAGATGTCGTCATCGTTGCCGCAGGTCGTACTGCGGTAGGTAAATTTGGTGGTTCGTTGGCAAAAGTTGCTGCATCCGATCTCGGTGCGCATGTGATTAAGGCCTTGTTGGCAAGAACAGGTTTGAGCAGCGACTTGATTAGCGAAGTGATTTTGGGCCAGGTCTTGACAGCAGGTGTCGGGCAAAACCCGGCGCGCCAGGCAGTGATACGTGCGGGTTTGCCGAATATGGTACCTGCATTCACACTCAATATGGTGTGTGGTAGCGGACTCAAGGCGACGCACCTTGCGGCGCAAGCGATTAAGTCTGGCGATGCCGAAATCATTATCGCTGGTGGTCAGGAAAACATGAGCGCCTCGCCGCATGTGCTAAATGGTTCGCGCGATGGATTCCGCATGGGCGATGCCAAGTTGGTCGATACCATGATCGTCGATGGTTTATGGGATGTGTATAACCAATACCATATGGGTATCACTGCTGAAAACGTCGCGAAAAAATACGACATCAGCCGCGCCGAACAAGATGAGTTTGCCTTAGCTTCGCAAAACAAGGCAGAAGCCGCACAGAAAGCCGGCAAGTTCAAGGACGAAATTATTCCTTTCGATATCGTCAGCAAAAAAGGCACGACAGTGTTTGATAGCGATGAATTTATCAAGCACGGTGCAACGCTGGAATCGCTGGCCAGTTTGCGTCCGGCCTTCGACAAGAACGGTACAGTCACTGCCGGGAATGCCTCTGGTTTGAATGACGGTGCCGCTGCCGTGATCATGATGTCGGCCAAAAAAGCCGAAGAACTGGGTCTGCCAGTATTGGCGCGCATCAAGGCTTATTCTTCTGCCGGGATTGACCCGTCTATCATGGGCATGGGCCCGGTCCCTGCCGCCCAGTTATGTTTGAAAAAAGCTGGCTGGACGCATCAGGATTTAGACCTGATGGAAATCAACGAAGCCTTCGCGGCACAGGCCATCGGTGTGAATCGCGAAATGGCTTGGGATACCAGCAAGATCAATGTAAATGGCGGCGCGATTGCGATTGGCCATCCTATCGGCGCATCAGGCGCGCGTATTCTGGTCAGCTTGATCCACGAAATGATACGTCGAGATGCTAAGCGTGGCTTGGCTAGCTTGTGTATCGGTGGCGGTATGGGCGTGGCTTTGGCGATAGAGCGTTAACGATTAAAACGGTAGAGGTATAAAAAAATCCCCGCATTTTATTGCGGGGATTTTTTATTTGGCAAGGCAATTAATGTACACCGTGCATTTTTGCATGCATCCATTTATTCAAACTCATCATCACCAGGCCTGCAACTACAGGGATGATGGTGAAAATTAGAAAGAAAGTGGAAAGTGAATAGGTATTCGAAATGTGATCGATATAGCTGCCGGTGACACCAGCGAGTTTGTTAGCTATCGCCGTATTCAGGTACCAAAAGCCAAACATCAAGCCCATCAAGCGAGGCGGCGCCAATTGGCTGATGTAAGATAAACCGACCGGGGAAATACAGAGTTCACCCATAGTATGGAACAGGTAAGCAAGGATTAAGAAGACCATGCTGACCGATGCGGTTTTTGCACCAGCCGGAATGCTGGCGGCACCATAAGACAAGGCGGCAAATCCTAGACCAACGAAAATCAGGCCGACGCCAAATTTAATCGGGCCGCTAGGGTTCCAGTGTTTTTCCCACAATTTGGAAAACATTGGTGCCAGGATCACGATGAAGAAAGAATTCAACACGCCAAACCAGGTGGCTGGAACGCTCGATTGTTCCAGAGAAAATTCGCGCATCAGCATCCAGATGACCAGCGACCAAATCAGCGTCATACAAGTCACCAGTAGCAGGTTCGATACCAAATACTTTTTCGCCGTTCCGCCGAATAATTTCACCAGTAACCAAGAGAGTATCAAAGTTGGAATGACGGTAATTAAGCTGTTGATGACCTTAAAAGTGAAGCCACTGGTACCGATTAAAGCGCGATCGGTATAGTCTGCGGCAAAGATAGTCATCGATCCGCCCGATTGCTCAAAGGCGAACCAAAAGAAAATGGTAAAGAAAGAGAATACGCAAATAGCTTTGAGGCGGTCGGCAACGATGTGTGGTTCCGCTTCTACATTTACCACAGCGACAGTTTGCTGTGATTTAGCGAGTCCAATTTGACCGAGGATACCTTGGGCGAAATAAAACTGTATGGCACCAAGTAACATGAAGGCACCGGCTAGACCAAAACCCAGTGGCCAGGAAATTTTTTCGCCGATATAACCGCACAGCAGGATACCGAAAAATGCGCCAGAATTAACGCCCATATAAAACAGGGTGTAACCGCCATCGCGGCCGGCATCATTGTCTTTGGTGTACAGCTGACCAACAATCGCAGAAATATTCGGTTTGAAAAGACCAGTACCGGCGACGACCAAGCCCAGACCGGTATAAAACATGGTGGGTGTGTCAAACAGCAGGCAGGCATGTCCAGCCGCGATAATGAAACCACCCAAGACTATCGATCTGCGACAACCAAGGACTTTATCAGCGATATAGCCACCGAGAATTGGTGTCAGGTAAACCAGACCGGTGTACCAGCCATATAGCGATGCCGCATCTGCGCGGCTCCAGCCCCAACCACCTTTCAGCGCTTCGGTAACCAGAAACAGTACAAGCAATGCGCGCATGCCGTAATAGGAAAACCGTTCCCACATTTCTGTAAAGAACAGCACGAACAACGCATCGGGATGCCCGATGATTGTATGTGCGCCAGGATTTTGATTTTTATTCAAACTAGTCTCCGTCAAATATTCTTGGTAAAAATGATTTAATTTGCTTAATTTTTTGCTACTAGCGAAGCCTGTTTTTATAGGCTGAAAATATGCTTGATGAACAATGTGATGTCATGCGGCGGCAAGCTTACCATGTGATTATCTGGCCGTGGCGCAAACTCTTAAGCACCGAAAGATCTTCGTTAAAAAACCAAATATATGCTGATTTGTACGGTAGTTTCGTTGTTTTATGGCATTTTTAGATTAGGTTTAGAATTGTATAGACAGTCCCAGACCGCGAAAATATACTGGCTGGCTAGTAAGAAAAACTAAGTAAAAATTAAGTTGTAACTAAGTAGAAATGACATATTCATGGTTTTCTCCATTTTTAAAAGAGCGCGTGCGACACACTGGCTGACCCTGATTTGTGTATCTATGCTGTCTGCGCTTTCAAATCCTGTGCTGGCAGCGAAAAGTATCGATGGTGGTTATCAATTGCCGCCACCAGAATTGCAAGCCGTAGTCGATGCGCCACGCGGCCCGCAATTCAAACTCGGGCCACAGCGCAAGACGGCATTGCTGATTAACTTGCCGGGTTTGCCAAGTATTGCTGAAGTGGCACAGCCAGAATTGAAACTGGCTGGCCTGCGCATCAACCCGCGCACCCGTGCGGCAAGCCGCTTTGATTTCAGTAATGGTTTGAGTCTGCTCGATATCGCCAGTGGCAAGATCCGCGAAGTCAAGGGCTTGCCGGTCAAGCCGCGCATTGCCGATACCTTATGGTCGCCCGATGAACAATCGGTGGCGTTTAGTCGTTGGGCCGATGATGGCGTCGAGCTGTGGTTGCTCGATGTGAAGAGCGCCAGCGCCCATCGCTTGTTCGCAGATAAACTCAATGCTGTCACCGGTAGCGGGTTTTCCTGGCTCAGTGGTTCAGATCAACTCCTGGTGCGCTTGTTACCACGGCGCCAGGCAAAAGCACCGGTAGAAGCAAGCATACCCAACGGACCGAATGCGCAAGAGACCAAGGGCGGCAAAGTGACGCAGAGCCGCACTTATCCAGATATGTTGAAAACCGCGCATGATGCAAATATGCTCGAGTGGCAACTGCAAACCCAGCTGGCGATAGCCAGGACAAATGGTGAACTGCGCCGTATCGCGCCGGTAATGCCCTTGAGTAAAGTACAGTCTTCACCAGATGGTAAGTTAGTGCTCACCACGCAAGTGCGCCGCCCGTATTCGACGATCTTGCCGATGGAAAGATTTGGCCAGTTGATCGAGATCTGGAATGATCAGGGCAAAAAAATAAAAACAGTCGCCGAACGGCCGATGCGTGAACGCCTGCCGGTTGGTAATGATGCGGTGCAAGCGGGGCCACGTGATTTTGGCTGGCGCAATGATCAGGCCGCGACCTTGTATTGGCTGGAAGCGCAAGCGGGTGGCGACCCTGAGGCAAACGTTAAAGTACACGACGTATTGATGCAGCAGGCTGCACCGTTTAAGGCGCAGGCTCAAGAATTATTGAATCTGGCCTGGCGTTTTAACGCTGTGCAATGGGGTAATGACGGCTTGGCGCTGGTGACGGAAAATTGGTGGAAAACCAGAGATACGCGCACCTGGCGCATACAGCCAGGCTATCCAAATAGCAAACCAGAGTTGATCTTCAGTCGCAAATCTGAAGACCAGTATGCCAATCCAGGCACGCCGGTGATGACGCTGAACCAGTTTGGCCGTAGCGTACTGCGTACTTCAGCCGATGGGCATTCGATATTTTTGCTAGGTGCCGGTGCCAGCCCGGAAGGGGAGCGGCCCTTCCTGGATAAACTTCATTTGCCGACAGAGAAAATCACGCGCCTGTGGCGCTCTAAGGCACCGTATTACGAAGAAGTCCTGGGTTTGCTGGATGATAAAAGTGCTCAGATCGTGACTAGCCGTGAATCTAATGAAGAGCGGCCAAATTTATATGTCAGGCAATTCGATAGCAATGCCGCGCCACGCGCCTTGACCGCATTTCCTCACCCCACACCGCAATTTAAGGGCGTGCAAAAAAGGGTCTTGCGTTATGAGCGCGAAGACGGCGTGGAGCTCAGTGCAACCTTGTATTTACCGTCTGGTTACGATCCTAAGCGTGACGGCCCTAGGCCTATGCTGATGTGGGCCTATCCACGCGAGTTTAAAACAGCCGAAGCTGCCGGGCAGGTGAAAGGCTCTCCATATAAATTTAATCGCATCAATGTCAATGGGCCACAAGTGATGCTGGCGCGCGGTTATACCGTACTCGATGACCCGACTATGCCGATTATCGGGGAAGGCAAAGACGAGCCGAATGACACGTATATCGAACAGTTAAAAATGGATGCCGAGGCGGCCGTGAATGAGGTGGTGCGACTCGGGGTTGCCGACCGCAATCATATCGCCATCGGCGGGCATAGTTATGGCGCTTTTATGACGGCCAACTTACTCGCGCACACGAATTTGTTCCGTGCCGGAATTGCGCGTTCTGGCGCGTATAACCGTAGCCTGACGCCGTTTGGTTTTCAGTCGGAAGAGCGCAATTTCTGGAAAGCGAAGGAAGCTTATCAGGCGATGGCGCCGTTTAATTTTGCGGATGAGATAGAAGATCCCCTGTTGCTGATTCATGGCGAACAAGACAATAATCCCGGCACTTTTCCAGTTCAGAGTGAGCGCATGTATCAAGCCTTGCAAGGTCTGGGTGCAACGACTAGATTGGTGATGTTGCCTAACGAGAGTCACAGTTACCGTGCGCGCGAGTCAGTCATGCATGTGCTTTGGGAGCAAGATCAATGGTTGAACAAATACGTCAAAAATGCCAAAGAAAATACTAAAAAATAAGCAAATTTGAAATAAATGCGTGAAAGCGCCGTCCACATACACTTACCTGGGATATTTAATCTGTTGGCACAATCTTTAAGTTTTCCTTTATGATGTTTTTGATTTTCCACTCTTTTTAAAAAACGGTCGCGTCCATGCTCAAAGCCATCATCCTCGATAACCAGGCGGTTGCGCGTGATCTGCTGGCATCAGTGTTGAATAACGGTGGGCATGAAGTGGTCGGTGGCAGTAACACCAATCTCTCTAACCTTGCCCGCATGGTCAAGTTGCAACCTCAGATTGTCTGTGTCGACATTGGCGAAACCAACGGCGATGGTGTGGATTTCTTGGATAGCCTGCGCAAAGAGTTACCTAAGGCTTTAATTTTTTGGGTCTCATCAAAAATCGACGCCGATACCATCCAGCGCGTACAACAGCATGGCGTGAGTGGCTTCATCGTCAAGCCGTTTAACACCACTGCCGTGCTCACTTCGATACGCAATACCATCATACGGATTGCGACCAAGCAGCGAGCAAACGCAAATAAAACTTCAGGTGATGCGCCAGCGGACGAATGAGGAAATTGTTTCGTACGACATATTCTGTATTTCATCCGCTTAAGTTGGATTTTGTCGCAAGCTCACTATATTCATTTGATTTTCTTTATATTGGCGGTTCAATTTAGGGAGCTGCCATGCCATCCGCCAACTCAGGTTTAGCCTACTCCATGTCAGACCAAGTTCTTCCTTCAGAAGTATCGGCACAAAGCGATACCTGGCTTAATCGTTATCGAAATTACCCGGTGTTCTCGCGCACCTGGTTTCGCTATCGCGCGTATGCCTTTCTCGGCGCCCTAACGATATTGCTGGTTCTATTTTCCTTTGTCTTTACGTTGCTCACTCACGACCTCAGAAAACTTTTGGTGTTCGTAGTGCCAGTTTTTTGCGGCTATACCACCTTATCTTTGTTGGGCCAATTTATGGCAATGAACGTCAGGCAAAGAAATTTTTTGGCACGCAAAGAAGCGGTTTTTTTGACCTTGGTACTGTTTTTTGGTGCTGCAATCAGCTGGGGTATCTTCGATAGCTTGCGTTATTCCGCCAAATATCTTGCTTATGGCGATGGCAACATCACGCTGTATTTGGGTTCGGAAGAAAGCATTCAAGAGCCAAAGAAGATGAGCGGCACAAGCTCGGCCAGTTCTGCTGTGAAATCGACCAAGTCCCACGCCGAAGAAAGTAATCGTCCTCCGCTTGTTGCGATGATTTTGAAGGCTCTGCAAATCTCGCCGACCATGTTTATGTTGGTATACATCGGCAGCGGTTTTGATTTGTGGGTATTTTTCCGCCAGAGAAAAAAACTGGCGGAAGCGCTGCACCAGCAAGAACTCGCGCGCGCGCAAGACGCGCGCCGGGAAGCCGAATTGCGCCTCTCCGTTTTAGTCGCACAAGTTGAACCGCACTTTCTGTTCAATACACTAGCGGGAGTACGCTCAGCCATTTTGACCGAACCCGCCCGTGCCACTGCGATTGTCGATCACCTGGTGGATTATCTGCGTGCCACTATCCCGCAAATGCGCGACGATGGTTCGTCCGTACAAGGCCGTTTGGCGCAACAGCTAGAAGCGGCCAGAGCTTATCTGGCCTTGATGCAGGCGCGCATCCCTCGCCTGAGTTTTACAGTTGAGTCGGAAATACAGGATGCGGCATTACCGCCTTTGATGCTGATCTCCTTGGTTGAAAATGCGATCAAGCATGGGGTGGAGCCAAAAATTGGCCAGGTGCATATTTCCGTGAGCGCAAGGCGATTGTGGCGCGATGATGAAGAATTATTGGAACTCACGGTCAGCGACAATGGAGTAGGTTTTGGCGGCACGACCTCAGGCAGCGGTATCGGCCTGACGAATATCCGCGAGAGGCTGGAAGCCACATTTGGCCAGCGCGCCAGTTTGCAGCTGAAGGCGCGGGCGGAAGGTGGAGTCGTCGCCATCATCGTCTTACCTTTGTTGAGCTGATGTTGTACAAATTTTTGAGTTAATTGAGGATATTTCATGGTTACCGCAATCATTGCAGATGACGAGGATCTGCCGCGCAAAGAGCTACGCCGCATGTTGGCAGAGTTATGGCCAGAATTAAAAATTGTGGCGGAAGCTGAACACGGCGCGGACGCACTGGAAGCAATTTATGCCCATACTCCGGATATCGCCTTCCTGGATATCCGTATGCCCGGGATGTCTGGCCTGGATGTGGCGCATGCGATCAAGGGGCGCTGTCATGCTGTTTTCACGACGGCTTATGATAATCATGCCATCGCTGCTTTTGCCGCAGGAGCTATCGACTATCTCTTGAAACCAATCTCGCGTGAAAGATTGATCGAGGCGGTTGCGCGCTTGAAGGAGAGGCTGAACCACAAACAGGAAGCCTCAGATGTGAGCCAGCTGATGGCTGAACTAGACAAGCGTCTGCGTGCTCCTGCTGCGGAGAAAATACGCTGGATCAGCGCCAGTGTCGGCGATACGATCAAGATGTTCCCCGTCGACAAAATATTGTTTTTTAGCTCGGATGAAAAATACACCCGCGTGGTGAGCAGCGAAGACGAAGCGCATGTGCGCAAGCCGCTCAAGGAAATTATCGAAGGTCTGGATCCAGAAGTGTTTTGGCAAATTCATCGCAGCGTGGTGGTGCGTGCCGATGCGATTTCACGTGCACATAGAGATGAAATGGGGCGCGTGACTGTAGAGTTACGTGGGAGTAAAGAAACACTAAAGGTCAGTCAGGCTTACGCCTGGCGTTTCAAACCGATGTGAGAGCGCTTAACTACGCTTTTGCTTCATCAGTAACGGTGCTTAAAGCAGGCGACAAATAGCGCTTTTCAAAATCATCAATAGCGAGCGCTTGCGAGAACAAAAATCCCTGTAACTCATCGCAATGTAAACTCTGCAACAAGGCGCGTTGTTCGGTATTTTCTACCCCTTCTGCAATCACCCGAAGTTTCAGTGCATGCGCCAGGCTGATGATGGCGGTGACGATTGCAATATCACTTTCGTCGTCAGGCAAATGCATGACAAAAGAGCGATCAATTTTCAGTTTACTGATAGGAAAACGTTTTAAATAACTCAGGCTGGAGTAGCCGGTACCAAAATCATCAATCGACATTTTCAGACCCAGGTCAGCCAAGGCCTGCAGCTTTTTCAAGGCTTCTTCAACATCACGTATCAAGATGGATTCTGTCAGTTCCAGCTCGATTCTGTTGGCCGGTAAGTTGGCGTCTTTCAAGGCATTGGCGATATCTTCAACAAAACTTGCTTGCTGAAATTGCAGTGCAGAGACGTTCACCGAAATGCTTAAGTTTTCACCTCGGTTGTGCCAGAGTGCGGCTTGTCTGATCGCTGTTTTGAGTACCCAATTGCCGATGGCGACAATGACACCGGTCTCTTCAGCAATAGGAATAAATTGTGCCGGGCTAACCTCGCCCAAATCGGCATCATGCCAGCGCAACAGCGCTTCCACACCGAATACTTCATCGTTTTCAAGATTGACCAAAGGCTGATAATGCAAGCGGAAACCATCGTTTTCAAGCGCTTGTCGCATGGCATGATCAATTTTCATACGCGACAGCAAACCGATATTCATCTGCCTTTGATAAAAACGGAAATCAGAGCGGCCGCGCTCTTTGACGTGATACATCGCGCTATCAGCGTTCTTGATCAGGTCATCCATGGTGCTGCCATCAGAGGGGAAAAGCGCGATGCCGATACTGCAAGTGACGGTAAAGTTCATGCCATCAAGAGTGAAGGGAGCGCCTAGCTCTTCTAGCACGCGGCGCGCGCAAATTTCGGCGCCGCTGGAATCGGCTTGGTGCAATAGCAAGACAAATTCATCGCCACCTAGACGTGATGCAGTATCGACTTGCCGCACACAGCGCTTGAGCCTTTCGGTCACTTCAATTAGTACGCGGTCACCAAACGGATGGCCGAGAGAATCATTAATTTGTTTGAAGTGATCCAGATCCAAAAATAGCAAGGCAAAAGTGGTGTTGTTGCGGCTGGAAAAAGTAATCGATTGCTTGATGCGTTCCGCCAGCAACAGGCGATTGGGCAGCCCGGTTAGTACATCGGAAAAAGCCAGTTCTTCAATTTTTTGTTTAGCCGTATGGTTTTCAGTGCGGTCTTTGAAGAAACCTATGTAATGCACCGGATGGCCGAATTCATCTTGCACCCGCACCAGCGAAATCATGCATAGGTAAGCGTGGCCGTTTTTTCGACGGTTCCATAATTCGCCTTCCCAATAGCCTTTTATTTCTAATTCCTCGAGCAGACTGGTGACCATTTCTCCATTGCTCTCTTCGGAGAAGAAATCTTTAGGTGTCAAGCCCAGCATTTCTTTCTCGGTGTAGCTGGAGAGTCGCTCAAAACTCGGGTTGGTCGTGATGATTTTTTGTTCGCTATCGGTGATGAAAATGGCGTCTGTGCTGGATTCAAACACCTTGGCCGCGAGTTGCAATCGTGCTTCGTCGGCCAGCCTTTGTGTAATATCGCGATACGAGTAAACCCGACCGATTGGCCTGCCACGGGCATATTGCGGCAGCGTGACACGTTCGAGTATTTTGCCCGAACGCAGCACCAGGACATCGGTTGCTTCCATCAACGGTGAACGGTTGATCGAGCCTAAACGCTCAGAATAATGCCCAGCGTCGACCATGCATTTATCCATCCACGAATAAACCGCCCCATCATCGCGTTGCGTCATTAATTCGTCAGGCAAACCCCAGAGTTTGGCAAACAGATGGTTATAACTACGGATAGCTCCGTCGAGATCGGTGACCAGAATGCCGTCCGCGGTGGATTCCAGTGTGGCACGCAATTCAGCAATGAGTTTTTCAAGCTCGTTTTCAACGCGGCGCTGGTCGCTATGGTCACGAATCGCCATAACATATAAAGAGCTATCCGTACCGAAGCGTATCAGAGTAACCCGTCGCTCCACCTGGATCGTGCTGCCGTCAGAAATTTGCAATAAAGTTTCTGAAAATATATTGTCCGACAAACCGGCAGCGACATCTTCCCAAAAAAACAGGTCTTCTGGCGCCGCGGCCAGTTCCACCACGGGCGTGTCGGTCAATGCGCCTGCAGGTAATTTCATTAACTCATGCGCCGCCCGATTGGCCGCCAGCACACGTAGCTGTAAGGGATCAATCAGCAATACCGCTTCAAGCATACCTTCGATTAATGCCAGCCATTGTGCAGTTTTCATGGCGTGGTCTCCGCAGAAGGGAGCTCCATGCCACGCTCAAAGAAATAACACAGGCGTTTGCGTGGGGATAAATAATCGTAGGCCGCTTTCGGTAACTGCACCGGTTTTAAGCTGCGTCGTATACCAAGATCTGGTTCGTGTTCAAGATTAATCACTAAAGCATCGTCGCGTGG
Organism: Pseudomonadota bacterium; assembly: GCA_040390685.1. Lineage (GTDB taxonomy): Bacteria > Pseudomonadota > Gammaproteobacteria > Burkholderiales > Burkholderiaceae_D > Undibacterium. The sequence continues at coordinate 33,972 of JAZJYB010000063.1, forward strand.
AATCGAAGAATCATGAATTACAACACTTGGTTTTATCGGCCGGGCAGAATTGACTGAAACAACGAGGGCATACCTATCATCGGTCAATTGCACCACCGAACCAGGTGGATAAATGCCCATCATGCGGATAAACGCCGTGATGCTAGGACTATCAAACTGCAACTTGTTAATGGTAAAAAGCTTGGACAAGGCTTCATGTGGCGTAATCGCCAGAGCCGGATTTCCCGGATTGCACATGTTGTCGTATTTATTTACCAGCGAGATGATGCGACCAAGCGGCGTGATTTTATCGGCCTTGATATGTGCAGGATAACCGCTGCCATCAATGTATTCATGGTGCTGCGCAATCAAGATCGTGGCTTCAGGCGATAAGCCCATTTTCTGCGCCAGGCTGACACTGTGCTGCACATGTCCCTGATAAAGTTGCCGCTCGGCGGCGTTAAATTGTTCGTCCTGCCAGCGCAATCGATCTGGTAACTGCATCTTTCCAAGATCGTGCAGTAAGGCCCCGACACCAAGCTCAAACATGTCCGATTTTGATAATTCCAAAGCCCTGCCGAGCAACAGTGAAATGACCGTGACGTTGATACTATGTAGTGAAGTTCGTTCCCCCGCTTTTTCTGACAATAAGCGTATCGCAGCTTCTTCCTCACCCAAAACACTGGTGACGAATTCCTGTATCAAGGCTTCGGTTTGGCCTTTCGCCAATAGCGGTTGAGCATGTGCAATTTCTGCAACGTGTTTGAAAGTTTGTGAGGCTTGGCTAAACTGTCGTTCACAAGCGAGCAGGCTTGAATGTTGCAGGGCCAGCATTTCACGCCGCAAACGAGCTTCAGTTACCTTTGCTGATTCGCTGGCAATTGACGGCACAGTAATTTTTATTTCAGGCACGTGCACAGGAATTGGTTCAGGCGAACTCTTCTCTGGCGAATAACGAATCTGTTCTAAGCCCAAGCCGCGGATAGTGGCAAGTTGGGTTTGCGTGCGAATTTCAAAACTGCTCACCGGGAAAGGGTGATCCATCCAGCCCACATCAAGATAGACAAACATTCCGATGCGCAATTGCGAAATTTCAATAAATTGTGTGTGAATGTCGCTCATAAAGCTCGTGTTTTGTAGACGGTGGTAACAGAGCTAACCTGTGTGAATTGCAAAAATAGCACGCGCATTATGAAAAAGCCACTTTATTTCGTTAAATTTTGTGAATAATGATTTTGTTTTATTGTAGTCGGTATCGTTGGGATTGCGTTTTAATTTGCTGGTGATGGATTGCTTTTTTAGATTGCCGGCCGGGAGTGGCCCGGCAGCCACTCACTTTTCTTGCTTCGCCAAGAAAATGTAAGCAAAAGAAGGCGACCG
>JAZJYB010000064.1:0-4894 GCA_040390685.1 Pseudomonadota bacterium
TTTGTTGTTTGTATTTTGCCTGATGCTATTGGTGCCGAATCTGCTGGCGCTACTCAAAACCATCACCGCATTTACGCTGGCGCACAGCCTGACGCTGGCGCTCGCCGCACTCCAGTTGGTGCAGGTACCGCAGCCCCCGATCGAGGCAAGCATCGCCCTCTCAATTTTGTTTTTGGCACGCGAACTTTCACGTCGCAATTCTGCCGCGGGCACAGCCATACAAAGGCCGTGGGCTGTGGCGTTTGCCTTTGGTTTATTGCATGGTTTTGGCTTTGCCGGTGCATTGTCGGAGGTAGGTTTACCGCAAGGCGATATACCGCAGGCCTTGCTGTTATTTAATCTGGGGGTGGAGGCTGGCCAGCTGGCTTTTGTGCTTGGCGCCTTTCCTTTGTTACTGCTATTGCGATGTCTGCAGCGGCTGTCGTCGCGCTGGCTTGGCGCACTGCCGGTGTATGCCGTCGGCGCCGTGTCCGGCTTCTGGTTTCTGCAGCGGATGGTTCCGATTTTTGGCCTGCGCATTTTTTGAATTCGTTTTTTTAAGATAAAGGTAAGGATATTGTGATGAAAAAATTGCTTAAAGCCCTGGGAGCCATGCTTGCTCTCGCTGTCCTCGGTGTCGCGGGATTTTTGCTGTTTGCCAAACACGATCCGGATTTACTCCTGTCCGCCGCCAAAACCCTGGCACCCGAAGCGCAGGCAACGGACCCCAACGCCAATCCGCAAAAAAATGCCTACTTTGGCGAACTGCATTTGCACACCAGCTATTCCATGGATTCGAATGTATTTGGCACCAAGATAGACCCGCGCGGCGCGTATCGCTTTGCCAAAGGCGAAGAAGTGGAAATCGGCCATACCGGTATCCGCCAGCGCATTTCTACGCCGCTCGATTTTACTGCGGTGACCGATCATGCCGAAGGCATAGGCATGATTTCTCAATGCTACACGCCGGGTAGCGGCTCGTACTGGAGCCTGGAATGCATAGGCGTGCGTTACAAGGTGTTGTTGATATTCCCACGCCTGTTCAAGGCGAATATTCAGAGCGGCACCACCTCGGCGTATTATCCGAAGGGGCCGTGCGGCGCAGATGGCAGCATGTGCATCAATGCGGCCCACACGGTCTGGGAAGATATTCAAAATGCCGCCAACGAACACTATCAACCCGGCAAGTTCACCACCTTCATCGGCTTTGAATACAGCCCGACTCTGGAGAACGGCGGCATGATCCATCGTAACGTAATTTTCCGCGGCGCCAAAGTGCCGAACACGGTATTCGGTGCGGCCGATGGCTTTGCCGAAGACCTGCTGCGTTGGCTCGATGTGCAATGCACAGGCAACTGCCAGGCGCTGTCGATTCCACACAATCCAAACTTCTCCTGGGGGCTGATGTTTGGTGACCGCAATGCCAACGCCACGCCGATTACCAAAGAGAATTTGCTGTTACGTGCCAAATACGAAACCCTGGTAGAAATATTTCAGGCAAAGGGCAATTCCGAATGCGCACGCAGTCTGGGCAATACCGACGAGGAATGTGGCTTCGAAAACTTGTTCCGTGTTTGCAAACCGGGCGAGGACGTCATCAATCCTAAGACCGGTCTGCACCCGGATCATTGCGTGGCACAAAACGACATGGTGCGCAATGTATTAAGACGCGGTTTGACAGAGGAAAAAAAGTGGGGCTTCAATCCATTCAAACTCGGCTTTGTGGGTGGCACCGACAACCACAATGGCGCGCCTGGCGACACCAGCGAGAATACTTATAATGGCCACGCCGCACCGAATGATTCGACTCCGGAGTTACGTCTGGGGATGGAACAAACCATTGTCACCAAAACCCTGGGCCTGCCGACTACCGGCATTAATCCAGGCGGATTGACCGGCGTATGGGCCGAGCAAAACACGCGTGAAAACATTTGGGACGGCCTGAAGCGGCGCGAATCATGGGGCACCAGCGGCACCCGCCTGCGCGTGCGTTTCTTCGGCGGTTTTGATCTTCCGGCCGATTTGCATAAACAAGCTGATATGGTAAAAACCGCCTACGCCAAAGGCGTGCCTATGGGTGGTGATCTACCAATAACCAGCGCAGGCAAGGCACCTTCATTTGTGGTCTGGGCCATGCGCGATGCCAACTCAGCGCCGCTGCAACGCATCCAGATAGTCAAGGGTTGGGTCGACGGCGACAGCACCAAAGAAACGGTCTACGACGTGGCCTGCTCCGATAATCTTCAGCCCGACGCCAAGACCCATCTGTGCGCCAGCAACGGCGCCAAAGTCAGCCTGAAGGATTGCAGCATCTCGGCCGACAAAGGTGCAGCAGAACTGGCGACTACCTGGACCGACCCTGATTTCCGTGCCGACACTTCTGCCTTCTATTACGTGCGTGTTTTGGAAAATCCAGTGTGCCGCTACAGCCAACGTGACGCGCTAAAACTAGGAGTGGCGCATCCGGCGGGCTTCTCACCGACAGTGCAGGAACGCGCATGGAGCTCACCTATCTGGTATAGCCCTGTGCAACATTGAACACTGAACACTGATGTAGGTAGAAAGCTTACTTTACCTTTGCTGTTTACCCTTTTCCACCAGTCCTCAAAAAGCCAACGGTAGTCCCGTTGGCTTTTTCCTTTTTTATACATGAACATCCTGAGCTGTCAGACTACTTGTCGTGTAACCGTCACACCAAGACAGGCTAGCAAGGTTTTTGCAGATGTCCTCAATGAAGTTGGCAGGAATAAATAACAATAATTTCGGAATTTAAGGAATAAACGAATTCAATCACAGATTTACATTATTATTTCGGAATATCAGAAATAATACAAAATATCGATTAAAATTTAGAAAATTTCTTAAAATCCGAAATAGAGGCGATATGAACTCAACTAACTCCCAAGATATCCATCAAATTGGCGCAGTCGCCCAGATTATCGAAAACACGGCTGATATTGGACAATTGGTACGCACGCAAAGACGTCAGCAAAAATTACGCATTGATGATGCGGCCGCATTGACCCATGTCTCTGTCGATTTGTTTTCACGTCTGGAAAATGGAAAAAGTGCTGTGCGCCTGGATAAATTGTTGCTGGTTTTAGATGCCATGGGTTTATGTATGATCGTGGGACCAAAGAGTTCTCCTATCGCTCAAAAGCTCCTTCAGCAAAAGCAAAATATCGACATAGCCATTCCACCTCTTGCCGATAAAAAGGCGTAGATATGGAACACCAACTAAGCCATCAGCTAAACCTCTGGGCGAACGGACAAAAAGTTGCCACACTTTTTTATGCCGCGAAAGATGATCTTTGGTCTTTAGAATATGCGCCATCCTGGATGGCGGCAGCTAATGCTTTTCCGCTGTCACCCATATTAAGCTTTGTGCCACCAAAAGGCGGATACGCACCCGGCGCTATTAAACGATTCGTTGAAAACCTGTTACCAGAAGGGCGCGCTTTAGATATTTCTGCGACGACTTACAGCGTCTCAAAGAACAATATCTTTGCCTTAATTAACGCACTCGGAATTGAGACTGCCGGTGCATTTCAATTTTCAGCAACAGAGCCCAATAAAGACCCAAGCAACACCGGTACTTTGCGTGAGATATCACTCGCGGAATTAAACGAACGATTAAGCCAAAGAGAACATATCCCTTTTGTTGTCTGGGATGGCAAGGTACGCATGTCGATCGCTGGGTACCAAGATAAATTGACGGTCTACTTAGATAAGCCGATTGACCAGGGCGGGCGTATTTACCTACCCTCGCCTCCACTTGCATCAACCCATATTCTCAAGCCAGAATCACTTCAGGCAAGCATGCCTTATTTAGTCGCGAACGAACACTATTGCATGAAGTTGGCGCTACGCATGGGCTTCCCCGTTGCCGACGTAAGCATTTTACGGTCACCAAGACCAATATTGGTGGTGAAGCGTTTTGACCGGGAAGTCATGGTAACCGGCACAGAAAATACCGTTACACGCTTGCATATTATTGACGCATGCCAGGCATCAGATTTACCTGTGAGCTTTAAATATGAACGTAACTTAGGTAGTAGCGAACAAGTGCAAAACATCCGGGAAGGAATGAGTTTTGAAAAACTGTTTGCACGGGTGGAGCAAACAACAGACAAAGCCGCCGCCAAAATGATTCTTTTGCGATGGTCGCTATTTCAATTTTTAATTGGTAACTGCAATGCACATGGCAAGAATTTTTCTTTCTTCGTCAAACCAGAGGGACTTGTTCCTGCACCATGGTATGACCTTGTGAGCGTCGTACAGTACCCGACTATTTCACATGAACTTGCCATGGCATTTGGCGACGTATTTCAACTTGAGGACATAAAGGGATTCGCGCTGGCTGACTTTGCAAAACGATGTGGAATTGCCCGTAGTCTGTTAAAAAGAGAAGCAACAAAAATCGCCAACAATGCACTCAAATATGCGAAAGAACTCGCCTTGGCACCTGAATACACAGAGGACGAAAGAAAGTTTGTCATTAGCCTTAGTGAATTTATCGTTCAACAGGCCAGCCATCTGAAAGAATTGGCGAGTGAAGCTGCCAAGATTGATGAATCGTTTCTTTAACAACGGTCGAGCTCATCGTCAACGCTCAAATATCCATAATGCACTGCAAGTAGCTCATATATTGCGCCTCTATTTATTGATATTGAGCTTCAACGTATTGCCATCAATTGCAAAAAAAATATTGAGCTCAAAATCGAAAAAGATGTGAGGAAAGCCATGGCACGGAAAATCGAAGCGCAGGACAATAAGATTTGGATGATTTAACAGATCAACTAGCAAAGTGTCTTCCAAATGCAAAAACCCCCGATTGAAATAAATCAATCGAGGGTAATGTGCTGGCGTCCCCAAGGGGATTCGAACCCCTGTACTCACCGTGAAAGGGTGATGT
>JAZJYB010000065.1:0-3136 GCA_040390685.1 Pseudomonadota bacterium
GCAAGAAGCTGCCGCCAGCAATCCACTGCCACAATCGGCCGGGATAATGCAGGACCGGCCACCAGGCGGCCAGTTTCTCTAGCCGCAGCAGGCGCACGAGCGGGGTGCGCAGCCAAAAGACCAGTGCCCGCATCGCCAGCACGACGGTAACACCGATCAACCCGGCGACAGCGCCGATCATCCAGGCTGGGATGGCGGCGAGATCAAATTCTTGATTTTTATTACTCATCTGGTTCTCCAATACAAATGCGGCCTATGTAGATAAAGGTTCCGTTGCACTGGTTGAAGATTCGACCGACATGATAGTTTGTTGCCTAAATTCTCACTGTGAATGCAGAAATTTCAATTTGGGTCGTAAATGCCGTGGCCTTGAACGCATCATAGCCTGATCATTGTTCTATGGCAAGAGTCTCGGCAAAGCTAGATAAGGATAATGATCTCGTACGGTTCGGTGCTTCCGTTCGAGCGCGCCGGCTTGCGCTAGGACTGTCTCAAGAGGTGTTGGCCGATTATGCTCAAATCGATCGTTCCCATATGGGTAAACTTGAGCGGGGAGAGCGAAACGTTTCCTTTCTGAACATTTTGCGGATAGCCAAAGCGATCAAATGCAAGCCGTCAGATCTTTTCGTTGAAATCGGTCTCTAACATATTTTATTGATTTGCGACAAATTGGAGAGTCTGGGTTAGCGGTCCAGCGATCTACGAACGTTTCATGTGTTGTCGTCGCAATGCAGTTCATGAAAAATGTACTTTGCTGGTTATCCGGTTCACCATCTCAGTCATACCGTTTATCGAAGTGCTACAAAAGACTCGATTCCCCCGAATTCATTGAGGTCGCGGCGGCGCTGGATATTCCACCTTCGGATTTTATCGTTGAATACCAGCGCCGCGTGGCAACACTCAAAATGCTTTAATCCCGCTCAAGGGCGACATGCTCAGGGTCCTATATTGGTTGGCGAGTTATGGTAAGCATCTATTCCTTCACGACGCCTACAGCCATAGTACTGCTCGGCGCAAGTAGTTTTTGTGCAGTCGACCGTAGGCGATGCCGGCCAGTCGCCCACCATTGACGAAGAGTGTTCGTTTGACGCCTGGCGCCCAGGAAGACGACACCGGTCAGTCTCCTTTCCTTCCACGTTCTTGGGATTGAGCGCAGGTACTTCTGGCGGCCTGCGTATGCCCAGTCGATTTCATAGATATCTTTGTTCGAGAAATTTTTCATGTATTGCCTTTCGATGATGGGTCGGTAAACATCCGGATCGTGATTGGGATGTGAATTCATCGTAGGGCAGTACTCGGGCGGCGCAAGCCCGTAGCATCGGTTTGCAACCGAAAAGTCTATCTATTTCCTGACGAACTGGCGACCTCGATATGAGCAGTCGCTGGGATGGCAGCGCGGCCTAAAGCGGCGCGGCTTGATTGGCGGGCATAAGCAACTTCGCTCTGAGTGCGTTGGCCAAAGCTGAGATGGACATAGACCGGCGCTTGAATCTGGCGACGGCAATCAGGGTAAGGATGACGATCAGTGTAAAAATCAACTGGTGACCCACGATCACCGTTATAGTTCGTTCACCAAGCAGCAAACCCGCACCCCGATACATCCTGTCGTCCGTGCCTCCTGATGCCAAGTCAAGCGAGAAATTCCAGGCGACGTGAATCGCCAATGACGCACAGATACTTCGATAATAAATCCAAAATATCGAGAAGAGTCCAGACGCAACGACCAGGCTGGATAGTTTGGTCCAAGTAAAGCCCTCGTCGATAAAATGGTAACTGGTAAAGAGAATGATGTGGATGGCTACGGCGAAGCCGAGCCTAAACTTTTCAAGTGACCAGCGGAGAATGATGTGCCGGAAGAAGATTTCCTCCAACAATGCAAATTGCAGAGTAGCTGCCATTGACGCCAGCAAAAGGGCGGAGGACAAATTATCCGGACGATACAGTTCGGTGCTGATAGTGGCCGCGTAGCCGATCGCGCTCGCGATTAAACCGACCGTTAGCCAAAAGGCAAAGATTCCTGTGAACCAGGTGAGGAACTGGATTGCGCTTTGACGCACCTGAACCGCGCCCAAGCCCAAATAGACCGCCAAGACGCCGACACCATTAAATAACGCTAGAAAGACTTCCCGGTGGCCGGTGGCAATCCAGGATGTTCTCTTCATGATGATAAAGCTTACTAGCCCTACTAATCCATACACCAGGTTCATCTTTAAGAATTCGACGATCTTATTTCTCATTTTGCCTCGTTTGTGCTGCGACGCATTAAGCACTGAGCGAAACGCTCAACTATATTTTACCGGCGCGAACTACTGGCGATGGTGATAGACGCAATCGGAGTGCACAACCTCTTAACCGTTCTTTTGGGAGAGGAAGGATCGTTAAATTGCCAGCCAAGATCTAACAAATGTGCAATTCTTATTATTTCCAAGAGGCATAGTTATGCAGAGATATCATCTCTGTTGATGCCGACGCCGAATTGATCTGGGGCTGAGGATTTTCAGTGCCCCTCGTAAGTGGCTGGTGAAGCCGCGCAGCAATGGTTCTAAAGGATTTAAGCTGGGTCGGTTGAAATAGGTAGCCTGGTTCATAAATCCTTCGGGACCAACATTGGAAAAAGAAATCAACCAATCACTATAAGATTTTGCAGCTTAGCCATTTCAAAGCAGGATGCGAAGGACCTTGCCGATTCGCAGGTGGCGTGGAAGAAATAGCGAGACAAGACATGCCAGATTCAGCAACAGCTGATGGTGGCATGAACTCATCCGGTTTCGCTCGGTGCGTGAACACGAGAACACGTTGACACGCGAGCAACTGGACTACACTCAAATCCAGCTATTGGGATGTCCGCAATTGAGAAACGCGACTGTTTGCACCGGGATGCGACAAGAGACATTGAACTTCAACCAATCATATCTGGATTGACGAAGAGCTCCGCGGCCATAAGGGTAACGAAGCCCGGTCGCAGAACCGTGCGAATCAAAACTGCTCATCCTCGCGCAAATAGCGCCACTGTCCCTCGGGCAGATTTCCCAGCCTGACTTTTCCTATTCTTACCCGTTTCAGGCCCAGCACTTTCAGGCCTACCATTTCGCACATGCGGCGGATCTGGCGTTTTTTGCCTTCGCGCAGGATGAAC
>JAZJYB010000066.1:0-10744 GCA_040390685.1 Pseudomonadota bacterium
CTTCGACCTGGTAGGTGCAGAGATGGAGATGCTGCGGGTACCACACCAGTTCGGCTTCAGCAGCCGGGATTTCATGGATGACCCCAAGGGTGCCATTGATGAGGCCACTGGTGAGGTCAAGAAGGTACCCGCACCCATCATCACCAAGCAGAAGAAGTACATCGAGAAGCCAAACAGATACGGCTGCATTTGCGCGAGCTTTGGTGCAATCATCGCACGCTTGAACAAGACCGGAATCAGGAAGTAAGTCAGTGCCATGAACGACAAAGTAGTGCCGACTACAACCGTGGCGTGGAAATGTCCCGGCACATAAATCGTATTGTGGATGATCATGTTGAGTTGTTCCGTACCCATCATCACGCCAGAAATACCGCCTAGGAAACCAAAACCAATCAGGGAGATAAACATACCTGAGAAAACGGGGTTGCCCCAAGGTGCCTTGCGTAGCCATTCAAATAAACCGTTGTTGTAACCCTTGGCGCGTTGCGCCACTTCTATCGCCCCCGGAATTGTCAAGCCGTGGATCATCGAGGCCAGCACCGCAAAGTACATGAAGTAGCTGGTGTTGACGACTTTCCATGCAGTACTGACACCTGGATCAGCCAACAGATGATGCGCACTGGCGAGTTGCAGGAACAAGATATACAGCAGGAAAGCGCCGCGGCTAACCCGTTCGGACATCGGCTTGGCGTTGAAGACAATCGCTGCGACCGCGTACCAGATCGAGATATGCGCCGCGACATTAATCTGTTGTGATGAGTGGCCGAATGCCCACCAGATAGTGCGGTAGATCAGCGGATCGACACTCTTGACCACGCCTATCGACATCAGGAAGGTAGGGATTAAAATGATCGCGCCGGAGGTGATCGTAAACACCGCAATGATGCAGGCGACAATCGCACCAAAAGTCACCAGAGGCACAGAGCCCTGGTAAGTCTTGTCACGTTTGGCAACCACTAGCGTGCCGAGGAATACGAAGCAGGCAATCAAGGCACCGACCGCAAACAGGATCAAGCCCAGATAGAACGACGGTGCGGCCATCATCGGCACGTAAGACGTCATCATCACACTGGAGCCGCCCTGGAATACTGCGACGTTATTCGTAATCGCGCCGACAAACATCAAGACAAAGGCTAGCCAGGCAAACTTTGGCGTGGCAAGACGGCAGCGCAATAAAGTTGATGAGCAAAAGTACAGCACAGCGACTTCAAAAAAGATGACCCAGAAGATCAGCATGTCGATACCGTGTGCGGTCAGCACCTGGTAAAACGTGTCGGCTTCCAGCCAGTGTACCGATGGCCAGCGCGTTAGCACCACACCTATCGCCAGCAGACCGCCGATGAGTAAGAAAACCACCGCGACGACGGCATTGACCAGCATGAGTCGCTCGGCATGCGCTTCGAATTGTAGACCTGAACGTGGACAGGTCCTGTATGTTGTTGTGTTGGACATCTTGTAATCCCTCTATTTCACGTAGATGCGACCAACCATCGTGTGATGGTTAATGCCGCAGTATTCGTTGCAGACTACTGAGTAAGTGCCTGACTTATTCGGCGTCACTGTGACTACATGTTCATAGCCAGGCACGATCTGAATATTGATGTTGGCCGGCTGCAAAGAGAAGCCGTGGTTGTAATCGAGCGAGGTCAGGTGTAGGCGATAGGTCTTGCCTTTTTCGAACTCGATGATCGGCCAGAAATTCCATAGCCGCGCCACCAGATACACATCGCTGCCGGCGGGAGGAGCGACCACCGGAATCTTGGCATCGGTCTCAGTTCGCACCGTGTATTTGTCAACCACAGCCTGGGCCTTTGCCTGGAACATCTCGGGCGTAGTCCGGTAGGTTTCTGTCGACAGATTTTGTTTGCCATAAATGTGCCAGCCGACCATCATCGCAAACATGATCAGACACCAGATCAGGGCAATCGCAATCCAGGTTCCTTCAACGCGATCCAAAGGGTGTTTCCACCAAAGTCGCTCGGCGGGTGGGAGTATGGCGCTCATAGGGAAATCCTTTTTTATTTGTAGGTGTAAAGCAGCATGTGACTTATCTGGCTAGCGGCACGGTGAGTATGTCAATCACGCCCCAAAGCGTATAAACAATCATCGGGATCATGACGCCAAGGAAGAGAAGAATAAAGGGGTTATCCAGCAGTTTTTGCATCATTGGAATTGGCTCATCAGCGTTATCGATCTCACTCATTTTGGTAGCTCCTCGTTTGGATTTATTCGCGTTGACTAGAGAAAGTTCTCCGTACGAAAGTATGTATATTCAGCGAATAAAAGTATTTGATCTACAGCAAGGAATCTGTACTAAATTATCATTTTTAGCTTTAATGTTGAACTTATTGGAAATGCGAATTTCCTTTTCCTTTATATTCCTGTTGATGAATCTTCGGCGTTGAGTTGATGGCAATCTGGCATCGAACACGTGCTAGACTCAACAATACTTTCCCCGAATTCGGTTAACTTTTTAGAAGCGATTAATCCTATGAATGTGTCGAATTCCCGTATCACCTTACTGCAAAAAATTTCCCTGATCTGCGCACTATTCGTCATCATCATCGTGGGGATCAGCGCGTTTATCCGGCTCTCTGGCGCTGGCCTAGGCTGTTCGCCGTGGCCGCAATGTTATGGACATATATCGCGGGCTGAACAACATGGAATCTTGCAAACAACCAGCACCCTGGCAGCGCCCAACCAGACTGTCGAAAGTCAATCGGCGGATATGATTAGCATGGCGCGCATGGCACATAGAATTTTTGCGGTACTGTTACTGCCGCTGATCATCGTCCTGGTGATGAGCGCGTTTACCATGAAGCCCGAGCCGTGGAAAGATAGATGGCTAGCAGTCGTCGCGCTGACGCTAGTGTTGTTTCTGGCAGTGTTGGGGCGCTGGACTGCAGGGGGGAAAGTGCCCGCCGTCGTGTTGGGTAATTTGCTGTCTGGTTTCATTTTGTTTGCTTTGTGCTGGCGCATGGCGCGAGTGGGGCATCACGCGCCAGGTAGGCCAGCTCGACCAACACTGCCGCCTGCCGCGCGGCTCTCGATACGCATTGCGATCGCTGTTGTATTGATGCAGATCATTTTGGGTGGGCTGGTGAGCGGCGGCTTTGCCGGCCTGAGTTGTCCGACTTTAGCTAACTGTAGTTTGCCGGAAGCGATTCAATGGGAAGTGCTCAATCCTATGCGCGTAGCGAACGTAGATGCGGCTAACTGGCCAGCGAATTTTGATGGCGTGCTGACGCACTCACTGCACCGCTGGGTCGCGCTTGCAACGGCGTTAATGGTATGCGTCGCCTCAGTCTCGCTATGGCGCTGCGGTCGTCGCCGCACAGCGCTGGCCTTAGTGCTGCTGGTCGCGTTTCAAATTGCCCTGGGCCTATTGCTGGTAAATAGCGGCCTGTCATTGGCATTAGCGGTCTTACATAACCTGTTGGCCGCATCTCTACTGGCCAGCCTATTCAGCGCCGATTGAATCGTTGAGCATGGCGTATCAAGTCCCTTCCCCTTCTGAAGGAGGGAGCTTAGGAAGGGGGACGGCGGATAATAAAACTCACGGTGCGCAAAACACTCATTTCCAGTATAAAAAAATCAGCTCCAACTAGTTCGTGTGCGATCCTATTACTACCCGAAATGCGTATTGTCGTGACACGGTCTTTTCCAGATAATCTTCAATGAAATTCTGAAATTTTTATTTAAATTGGAGCCTCTACCATGTCCCACGATTGTTCTCTGCCAAATACCAGTGCAGGTATCTATGCTTTTGATGCACGCGGTGTTGCCAAACGCTTTCGCCATGCCGCTATTTTTGGCGCGCTCGCCGCATTGCAAAAAGGCGAAACCATGCGCTTTTGCAATGACCATGATCCGATTCCATTACTGCATCAGATCGGTGACCGTTTTGGCGATGCGATCAAGATGGGATACGTGTCACGTGAGCCGGGCGAGATCGTGATCGATTTTTTAGTGGTTGCATGAAAAAATAAATTCTTAGGTGATCCCGTTTCGCGATCCTGTCTCGCAGGAAGTGAACGCGGAACAATTCCACCCTGATTACAGAACTGGTATTGCCGCTCGCAAGGATTTGGCGAACAGTACTGACAGCTGTTTCGCGATGTCATATCTTGGTTGCAAGGTGACGTTCGAAAATGACGGAACGAAAATACAAAAGAAATTAAGCTTTTGCAAAATGTTGTTCGTTTAGCTTTCTTCAAAACTATCAAACTGTCGTAAAAAAGCCTCACGAAGAAATTTGTGAGGCTTTTTTACATCATGTTTCGAAATCATTTCGCTTTCCAAGGTGATTTTTTTAAAGCGCTTTGGGTAAACGCCTATAATTTACAAAAGCGCTTTGGGCAATTCACTATGAAAAACAACAAAAGCGCTTTGAAAATTTTATAGCAATAAAAGAAATTTATTTATGATTATGTAGTTTGACTACATTAAGTTTCAATGAAAAACTTGATGTCTCGGAAACTTTCATAGCTAAATTTAAGAATTTTTTACATTTAAATTGAAAAATGTCAGATTTCTTCGATTGACACGTAATTTAGTTTTAGTACAGAATTGGTCTCAAGAACTTAGTTTCGAATGAATCAAAGAATTAAGTTCTGAAGTAGAAATGCTTTTGCTGGTTGCGCAATTTTGCTATCTACTGCATCTGGTTCGGTTTTTGCGCAAGATGCCGTTGTCGCTAAAGATGCTGAGACAAAAGTAGATACGGTCGTTGTTACTGGTATCCGCCGCGGTATCGAAGCGGCGATTTCAATCAAGAAAAATTCCAACTCTATCGTTGAAGCGATTTCAGCTGAAGATATCGGCAAATTGCCTGATGCCAGCGTCGCTGCCTCGATCGCTCGTTTGCCAGGTGTGACTGCTCAACGTAGCCGTTCATCAGGTAAAGCTGCTGATGTCAGCGTACGTGGACTCGCTCCTAGTTTCAATGGTTCATTGCTCAACGGTCGTGAGCAAGCTTCCACTGGCAATGCCCGTAGTCCGGAATTTGATCTTTTCCCTGCGGAATTGATGGGTTCTGTCATGATCTACAAGACTCCAGATGCTGCCTTGATTGGTCAGGGTCTGGCAGCAACTATCGATCTGCGTACATTGCAACCTCTGGATTTTGGTAAACGTGTGATCGCGGTGAACTACCGTAAAGAGCGTTCAGGTGTCAAATCAGGTGCGGGCGAAGGTACTGGCGATCGCAAATCATTCTCCTATGTTGATCAGTTTGCTGATCGTACTATCGGTGTCGCATTAGGCGTTACTCGTTTCGCCGACGAAGGTGCTGATCAGCAGAAGTTCAATTCATGGGGTGGATGGACACCGACAATCCCGTACAACGGTGTTGATGTTAAATTGCCTGGCGGTTTCACTGCTGATACTGAATCGAGCAAGAGCAATCGTGATGGACTTTCTGCCTCGTTGCAGTTCCGTCCGAATAAGATGTTCAAATCGACCGTCGACATGTTTTATTCTGCCGGTTCATCCAGCTTGAAGAAGACAGGTCTTGAGGGCGCAATCGGTGGCAATTCCAATGGCGCTTATGATCCAGCCGGTGTTTTGTCTAACGTTGTGCTTGATGCAAATAACAATGCAACAAGCGGCACTTTGAGCAATTACAAAGGTGTTGTCCGCAACCACTTGGAAAAGTCGGAAGATAAGTTAACCTCTTTGGGTTGGAACAGCGTCTTGAAAGTGGAAGAGTGGTCGCTGACTGCTGACTTGGCACATTCCAAGGCGACAAAAAACAACTCGCGTTACGAAACCACAGCTGGTCTGCCAGGCAACGCTACCTCACTTGATTCGATTTCCTGGACTGGTTTCAATGGCGGTAATTTCACTGACGTCAAGTACACGACTGGCTTGAACTACGCTGACCGTAATGTCGCAAAATTGACTGACGTGAATGGCTGGAGCGGTGGTGCTTCATCGCCACAAGCTGGTTACGTTGCATTGCCTACAATTAACGATTCAGTTGACGCTTTGCGCTTGTCGGCAAAACGTGATGTTTCTTTCGGTCCAATTTCAGCTGCTCAATTTGGCCTGAACATGACTGATCGTAAAAAATCCCGCACAGGGCAAGAAGGCCGCCTGGTCATCAGCGGTGGAAATCCTTACGGTGTTGCTACCGTGCCGGGTGCTGCTACCGCAATTGCAGGTACAACTGGCTTGTCCGTCGTTTCCTTCGATCCTAGTGGCTCACTCGGCACTATCTATTCTTTGTCTGAAAAAGTTGATGCCGATATCCTGAACAAGGATTGGTCTGTCAGCGAAAAGGTCAACACTGCTTATGTCATGGGTGACCTGGATGGTGAATTGTTTGGCTTGACCTACCGCGGTAACGTTGGCTCACAATTGATCCATACGAATCAAAAAGGTACTGGTTTCGCAGTTGATACGACTAAGTGCACGGGTAATACCGCAGCAACCTGCCCGGCAGCTGTCGTGACAACAGGAGCATCATATTCTGACGTCTTGCCAAGTCTGAACGTGTCGTTTGAATTGGGTTCAGAGCAGTTCTTGCGTTTCGGTGTCGCGAAGGTTCTGTCTCGTGCAAATATGGATGACTTGCGTGGCGGTGGTGGTTTTGGTGTAACTACGGTTGGCACTCCTATCCTGAGTGGTGGTGGCGGCAATCCTCAGCTGAAGCCTTTCCGTGCTAAGGCCTTGGATATTTCGTACGAAAAATATTTCGGTAACAAAGCTTATTTCAGTGTTGCTGGTTTTTACAAAAAGCTCGATACCTATATTTTCCGTGCACCTCGCGCATTTGATTTCGCTCCATTCGTAGGCCCGAATACGCCATTGCCTTTGACTGGTCCATTCGCCGGTTCAACGGTCGGCCTGATGACACAGCCTACCAATGGCGAAGGCGGTAATATTCGTGGTTTCGAATTGTCGCTGAATCTTCCATTCTCAATGATCACTCCTTGGCTCGATGGTTTCGGTATGTCGGTGAATCATTCCGATACCTCCAGCAAGATCACATTGCCAGCGATAGGTTTCGGTACGTCGAACATTTCTGCGATGACGATTCCTTTGCCTGGTTTGTCCAAGACCGTCAGCAACTTGCGTTTGTACTACGAGAAAAATGGTTTCCAGATCGCTGCTGCTGCACGTAAGCGTTCTGACTTCCTCGGTCAAGTTAGCGATTTCCAAGACAATCAGATGTTGAGTTTTGTCAAGGGTGAGACTCTGGTCGACTTCCAGGTTTCATACGAGTTCCAGCAGGGTTGGTTCAAAGGTTTGTCATTGTTAGCCCAGGCTAACAATTGGACCAATGCTCCTTTCCAAGAGTACAATACATCCCCATCTGTGATCACTAATAAGATTGTATATGGCCGTACTTATCAGTTCGGTGCGAACTACAAGTTCTAATTTGAGTTGTTAGTTTCAGCTTGATTTACCAGTGCAACCCCTGCCAGTTTATGCTTGCAGGGGTTGTTTTATATGTAATTCCATTTTTAAATCATTCGTCTCGTTGTAGGCTTCGCTTCGTCGCCTAGACACGAATAATTTAGAAATGGAATAACGGCACAATTGTTTTTTATTTGGGTATCAATATGCAAAATTCCATTATTAAAAATATCGTTATCGTTGGTGGTGGAACCGCTGGCTGGATGACGGCGACCGCACTATCGACCCTGCTGCGTGGCAAATACAATATTCGAGTGGTGGAATCCGACGAGATCGGTATCATCGGCGTTGGCGAAGCCACGATCCCTATGATTCAGCGCTTTAATAAAGTGGCGGGCATAGTTGAAAATGAATTCATGAGAGAGACAAACGGAACCTTTAAGTTAGGTATCGAATTTGTTAACTGGGGCAAGCTGGGCGACCGCTACATGCACGGTTTTGGCAATATCGGGCAAGATCTCTGGACAGTACGTTTTGATCAGTACTGGCAAAAAATGCGCCGCATCGGTAAGGCCGACAATCTTGAGTCTTATTCAATCACCCGCATGGCGGCTAAGGCAAATAAATTTATGCCCGCACCGACCGATATGGTGAACTCCCCACTAAATGATATTGCTTACGCCTATCATTTTGACGCAAGTTTGTATGCCAGATATTTACGAAAATTGTGCGAATCGCGCGGTGTGATTCGTACCGAAGGCATGATCAAGCAAGTGTCGCAACGCGAAGGTGACGGTCACGTCGATGCCGTGGTGCTGGAAAGTGGAGAGCGCATTGAGGGGGAGCTTTTCATTGATTGTTCTGGTATCCGTGCTTTATTAATTGAGGGCGCGCTCAAGACTGGGTACGAAGACTGGACCCATTGGCTACCATGCGACCGGGCGCTTGCCGTGCCTTGTGAATCTGCCGCCACCTTGTTACCTTACACACGTAGTACTGCACATAAAGCTGGCTGGCAATGGCGCATTCCGCTGCAAAATCGCATCGGCAATGGCCATGTTTACTCCAGTCAGTTTATCAGCGATGACGAAGCGCGCACTACACTCCTGGCTAATTTGGATGGCAAACCGCTGGCTGATCCGCGACTGATTAAATTTACGACGGGTATGCGCAAGCAAGGCTGGAATCGTAATGTGGTAGCGATAGGTCTGTCTAGTGGATTCCTTGAACCTCTGGAATCGACCAGTATTCATTTGATCCAGTCGGCGATCTCGCGCCTGATCGAATTTTTCCCGGATCAGGGTTTTGATTCAATTGTCATTAACGAGTACAACCGTCAATCGCGTTTCGAATACGAACGCATTCGCGACTTTATTATCTTGCATTACAAACTGAATCAACGTGATGATTCGCCATTCTGGAAAGCTTGTGCTGAGATGTCCGTGCCAGAGTCCTTAACACATAAGATGGAACTGTTTCGCAGTAGTGGCCGCTTGTTGCGCATCGATAATGAACTCTTCTCGGAAGTGGCTTGGCTACAAGTGTTGGAAGGGCAAAATCTGAAGGCGGAAAGCTATCATCCCTTGGTGGAATTGCAGCCAGAAGCCGACACTGCAGAATATCTCGAGAGCGTAAAAGAAGTGATCCTCAAATGTGTCGATGTCATGCCTGAACATGCTGCTTATATCGCACAACACTGCGCCGCAACGCCTCGATAAGACATTTTTCTGTAGCTAGCAAGCATATTGCATCAAATGCGCTAAAATTTGCTTGACGTGTCCTGATGTAACTTTTACGGCGCCAATAAATCAGACCAACACCAACGGTGTTTGGTCTGATTTTCATTTGATAATCTCCATTTTTTTTCGGGCAATACATGCAAGCAGCAATGAGCACCACAGAAATTTTCCTGATCGCGATGCTGTTGATTTTCAGTGTTCCATATTTGATCTGGCGCATTGGTAAAACTGATTACTACGCACCCCTGGTTGTGGTGCAGATCATCGTCGGTATCTTGCTGGGGCCGGGAGTGCTGGGAGCGCATTTCCCTGACTACTACCATTTCGTTTTCAATCCTCAGGTGATTCAGTCATTGAACGGCATCGCCTGGTGGGCGGTGATGATTTTTGTCATGATTGCCGGGATAGAACTTGACTTAAAAAAAGTCTGGGAGCACAGGCGCGAAAGCAGCATCACGGCTGGCTTGGCGCTAGGCATGCCCTTGCTGTTCGGTTGCGGCGCTGCGTTGTGTATGTTGCTGTACCCCGGATGGATGGGTGCCAAGGCGATGAGTTGGCAGTTTGTGCTGGGCGTAGGCATGGCATGTGCGGTGACTGCGTTGCCGGTGTTGATTTTATTGATGGAGAAATTGGAAGTTTTGCGCCAGCCTATCGGCCAGCGCATCTTGCGTTACGCCAGCATGGATGATGTCGCGATCTGGGGCGTACTTGCCGTCATTTTGCTGGATTGGACCAGGGTCGGCCGCCAGCTGGGTTTCTTCGTGTTTTTTGCCGTCGCCACTTTCTTGTTCCGCAAACTCATGCTCTGGCTGGAAGAGCGTGACCGGTGGTTTGTTGGCCTGATCTGGCTAGCCGCTTGTAGCTTTGTTGCAGATTGGGCCGGTTTGCATTTCATGGTCGGCGCGTTTCTGGCCGGCGCGGTGATGGATGCGCATTGGTTTAACCAGGAAAAAATGGATCTGATGCGCCACCATGTCTTACTGGCGATCATGCCCGTGTACTTTCTTAGCACTGGATTGAAAACCAATTGGGCGATGGGCGGCACCATGGTATTCGTCGCCGCTTTCGTGCTGCTGATTGCGTCGGTAATCGGTAAATTAGTGGGTATCCACGCGGCCGGGAAAATACTCAAATGGGAAAAGGGCGAAGCTTCGATCATCGCCTGGCTGCTGCAAACCAAGGCTCTGGTCATGATCATTTTCGTGAATATTTTGTTGGATAAACAGATCATTACCAACGAAACTTTTACGGCCTTGCTGCTGATGGCAATCGCCAGCACGATGCTGACAGTGCCTATGGTTTATCCAAAGTTGCAGAGATTGAAGTCACTGATATTCAAATCGAAGTGAGATAAAGTCACGCATAAAAAATGCCCGTTCGTAACGGGCATTTTTTAATTTATCTTGCTAATTTTTCAGCAGCGTAGCCACGGCCGGCTTACTCTCCCAACCCGCGCCCAAAGACCTTGCCACCGCAACACTCGCCAACAGTTTTTGCGTCTTGATCTGTACCGCTGCGCGATCAGCCGCAAGCGAACTACGCTGTGCATCGATGACATCGAGATAGTTGGAGATGCCGCGCTCGTAGCGCGCCTGCGCCACCAGATAGGCGCGGGCTGCCGCTTGCTGGGATTGTGCTTGCGC
>JAZJYB010000067.1:0-4964 GCA_040390685.1 Pseudomonadota bacterium
AGAAATGAACGTTGTTTGAGCCGAAGGCGAGTTTCGTTCATTTCCCATTTTTTGCCCCGCACAAGCGGGCACCCGAAGGGCAGCGAATGCGGTCGCCTTCTTTGGCAAACCTTTCTTGGCGAAGCAAGAAAGGTTTGTAGCCGCCGGTCTACCACCGGCCAGCAATCTGAAAACAGCGACGGAACGTAGCAAGACTTATGTGTAAAGATTGGACCGTAGGCAAGAACTACGTCAATTGAAAAACCACTTAGAAATTTGAATCGAGAAAGCAAACATGAGCAAAGAACTAATCCTAGACGAAAAACTCAACACGCTAAAAAACCTAGCCTGGCTACTCTACCTTTTTCACGGCGCCAGCCTGGTTTTTTCCTTCGGATTATTCTCCTGGATACCGCTCATCATCAGCTACCTCAAGCGCAGCGATGCCGCCAGCACTTTCGTCTACAGCCACCACACCTGGCAAATCCGTTCCTTCTTCTGGTATTTATTTTGGGTCATCCTCGGTGCGATCTTGTTCATCACGATCATCGGCATTCCCCTAGCCTGGCTAATCTGGGTTGGAGCCTGGATCTGGAAAGCATATCGGCTGATTAAAGGATTTGCGGATTTGAATGCGAATAAGGCCATGCCTGTTTAGGGTTTGGTTAAACTCATATGACTCGGAACTTGGCGCATAGTCACAAGTTTACGCTTTAAAATACTATCTGTATTTATATTGAAAATTTTTAGGAAATGAGAATGTTTTTAAAAAACAACCCTGTAGCGCGAAAACAAAGTGGGGCACTCCTTGGACTGGGATGAGGCAGTGCTCTATGTGAACATTGTCGGAGTCATGTGCTCCATCTTGTTCCTGCCGCTGCCTGTCAGCGCTCTGCTCTGGATAAAACGGCGAAAACGCATTAGTCCAGGCGGTAGCCTCGCGTTTGGGTGGGCTGTCATCTTTGTATGGATTGCAATTCTGCTTTGGTTCTTTTCAACTCCTTGGTACGGGGAAGGTGGGCACACAACTCCACAACAGGCAGCGTTTCAGATTTCACTGATCTTAGCTGTGTTGGCTGGCGTTCACATCTGCCTCGCGGCCACCGGGAGAAAGCCATAAAAAACGTCGAGCACCCGAACCCCACTTTAAAATCGATGATGTCGTCTTCGGTACCACGCCCCCCATTCGCGTACATTAGCGCGGCTTAGCTCCAAAGCTAAAAATATCACTATGACCGACTACTAATGGTCTTTTTCTAACGATGATCAATTGAAAAATATTTCGTTCTAACAGATACATCCGACTGAATCAATTTGCTCCATAAAATAACTCGGACTGTGAATCCGCCAGTTCAAATTCGAAAGAAGATCGACATGTACTACGAGAAATAGCAGCTATATAAGTACTCGTCACTCAAAAACTCTCAATCAAAATCAATAAATAGTACGACCGTACGATTTATTGATATAAAATAGCCTGCACTGACAAATACCCTTTCTTGACGGAGCCACCATGTTTGAAGAATTTATGGGCACCATGCCCGTTAGCGAACGCCAACAATTCAACGTAGCCGCGCTGGCTGACTATATGCGCCAGCATGTAGATGGCTTCGAAGCCAAACATGCGGGTGATCTCAAAATCGAACAATTCAAGGGCGGCCAATCCAACCCCACCTTCAAACTAAGCGCTGGCGACCAGCGCTTTGTGATGCGCGCCAAGCCCGGTCCGGTCGCTAAACTCTTACCCTCCGCCCACGCCATCGAGCGCGAATTCAAGGTGATGGATGCCTTGAATAAAGCTGGCTTCCCTGCCGCCAAACAATATGCTTTGTGCACCGATGAAGACGTCATCGGCCGTGCCTTTTTCATCATGGAATTTGTCGATGGCCGGGTGCTGTGGGATCAATCCCTGCCTGGCATGTCGCCGACAGAGCGCGCAGAAATTTATGACGAGATGAATCGCGTCATCGCACAATTGCACACGATAGATTACGCCGCGATTGGGCTGGCCGATTACGGTAAGCCGGGCAATTATTTTGCGCGCCAGATTGATCGCTGGACCAAACAATACCGCGCTTCAGAGACAGAAAAAATCGAAGCCATGGATAACCTGATCGCCTGGTTGCCCGATCACATTCCTGCAGGCGAAGACACCAGCATCGTGCATGGCGACTACCGCTTAGATAACATGATGTTTCATCCGACCGAGCCACGCATCCTTGCTCTGCTGGATTGGGAGCTATCTACATTAGGGCATCCACTCGCCGACTTCTCTTACCATTGCATGACCTGGCATGTCAGCCCCGGGCAGTTCCGCGGCATTGCTGGGCTTGATCATCAAGCACTCGGCATTCCAAGCGAAAAGGACTACATCGCCAAGTATTGCGCACGCACCGGTAAGACCATACGCGAGGAAGATTTCAACTTCTATCTCGCCTACAACCTGTTCCGCATGGCCGGTATTTTACAAGGCATCATGAAGCGTTATGTCGATGGCACGGCATCGAGTGCGCAAGCCAAGAAATCGGGTGAGGCGGCAAGGCCTATGGCTGAGCTGGGTTGGAGTTACGCGAATAAGAATTAAATCTTGAATTTATCGCGGGCATTGGTTTCGCTTCGCGATACCAAAGCCAAAATTTATTTGCCGGATTTAGGCTTCATCTCAAAAATCACATCAATTGCCGCCTGTAATTTGAGCGGTGCGATGGCCAGTAAATCTTCGCCCTGCGCTAAGTGACGGGCATCCCGGTCCGAGCTGTATTGACCTTCAGTTACCAGGCCAACTGAGGATCCGAGATTCTTTATCCTGCCTTCTGAAATGGCTGTGGCTGCGGCCAGGCGTTTACCCACAACGCTGACCAAAGCTGTGGCTTTTCTTTGTGCATCAATGATAGCGGCGCTGGCCAGATCCAGCTCTATCTTTGTGCGCTCGCTTGCATCAAATCCTGTGGAGAATTTCCCTAGATTTTGCATTTTCAAAAGCGGAGCCATGATGGCTTGCCACTTTGATAGATCGCGTATTTTGAGGTAGACATCGCAACTGAGTTCAACACTATTTTCGCCGGAACCTTGTGCCGTATCTGACTTGATCAAACGTTTCTTCAGGTCGCGAATCACTACATCTGTATCTGGCAACCCTTGCTGCGCCAATAGGGTTTGAATTTCTGCCACCCGCCCCGCAGCGGTATTAAAAGCAAGCTCAGGATCTGCATCTGTTGCGCTGATCTCGAACATAATCTCAGCAATATCCGGTGTCACGGTGATGTAAGCGTAGCCTGTTGTGTGGATGAATGGATAGTCGGGCAATTGCGAGGCGGAGCTGCTGAAGCTACACACCAAAAACGTAACGAAGAAAAATGTTTTCTTGAGCACGGAATTTCCTAAAAAAATAGTGCATTTACTTGGACATCTTGGCATCAATCGGCCCAGCCTTATCCGATTGATGCATTTATTTGACTACTTCAGCTTCCAGACGTATTGCACCTTGGTTGTAGTGGCGACAGGTTTGCCATCTAAGGTACCCGGCGTATTCTTACAAGCTCCGGCCAGTAACTTATCTCGTACCGCATTATCCAAAAGTGGGAACTTACTGGATTTATCGATATTCACTTTCGAGATACCGCCATCAGCAGTGGTCAATACAGTCAAAATGACTCGTCCTGCTTGCCCATAACGGAGTGCTTCACGAGGATATTCAGGTTTGCAGCCGGGATTTTGAAAATTAATCACAGCGGGAACAACAACATTCGAAGTCCCTATCATATTTTCACTTTTTGGTTCAAGCGAAACGGCGGGCTTAAGAGTTGTCACTACTGGCTTTTCTTCTACAGGTGCTGCCGCATGTGCATACACTGTCAGACATGCTGCTGACAAACCCACCACTGAAAGTGCCGCTTTCCAGTTGAGGGCCTGTACTTCGGGACGTAATAATCGTTTGATACGGGACATAAGATTTCCTCCATGAGCCGCTAGGGCCAGTTGAGGGGTGGAGAACTGGAAAAGCTCCAGTTCTTGAAGTGCAAGAGCCAGACGCCGCGGTTCGCCTAGTATTCTTGCGGCAAGGTCATCCGCAATTTGCTCGCGCTCATTCCGGATAGTTTTAGAAATCCACCAAACTGCCGGGTGGAAGAACAACAGCATTTCAATCAAGTTTTGCGCCAGATTGACGACGTAATCAAAGCGACTGATATGCGCGAGTTCATGCGCCAATAAGGCTTCTAACAGTGGCACCGGCATGCCGCTGATTAATGCCGCTGGCAGCAAAACCATAGGGCGTAAAAATCCAACCGTGATCGGGCTTTCAAGATCATGCACGACGCGCAAGGCGACGTGACGCTGCAGGCCAAATTGCTGTGCCAAGGTATTTAGGCGCTGCTGCCATTGCGCGTCAACGCTGCTGCGCTTGTCATCTTGGTAGCCGCTGATCCAGATCAAGCCTAGTGCTAGCCGCACACATAAAAGAACCACAGTGAGCAGCCACCACAAGACTATCCAGTTCATGTTGGCATGCAGCCACGTGGCGACCAAGCTGAGCTCAGGGCTATTTATTCCGCGATTGACGCTAGACAAAATAGCTTCAGAATATGGCGTCGCAGCAGCTTCATTATTTAGCCTGCAGAAAACCTCTCTAATTGGCAGAAGTATGCAGAGAAAAAGGGAAAAGCAACTAAAAACATAACGCAATTGCGGTTTGGCATTACGTAATAGCATCAACAAAAAAGCCGTTGCGCATGCGATCAATAGGCCTTGCCACAGGAAGTGAATCAGGGCCCAACCTATCGCATTGACGAGTGAAGGCAAAAGTGAAAATTCAGGAAAATTCATTTGTCATCTCCGTGCAAGAATTTTTGAATTTCGTCGCGCTCTTCCTGGCTAACATGACCACGCAAGGCGGCCATCACCAGATCTTTGGCCGAGCCTGAAAATGCCTTGTGGATTAAATCTTTCAGCATATTGGTTTGCAAGGAATCTTGTGCTTGCGCAGC
>JAZJYB010000067.1:4974-10364 GCA_040390685.1 Pseudomonadota bacterium
TAAATATGTGAACGCTGGCTTTCATCCCGATTCAGCAAGCCCTTGGTATGCATGATTTGCATCAGGCGCAACACCGTTGCGTAAGCCATTTCAGGCCGTTCTTTCATCGCAGCCTGGTGCACTTGCTTTGCGGTTGCCGGCTGTAGTTGCCAGATCAGGCGCAATAGCTCTAGCTCAGCTGCTGTGGGTTTGGGTAAGTTTGCGCTCTTGGATGAAAGTGCCATGATGATCCCGAGAATTGAATGTCGATGGAAGTAGAATAATCTGTCTAGAACAGTTTGTCTAGAACTATTTTTCTATGTTGTGAAATGCATGTGTGGCAAGCTTGACGAGCTCTATTAGTTTGGACTAACAATCGGAAATTGTGATTACCCAAGCAAAAATTCTCAAGCCTCTGCATAATGATGTCAGGGATTTTTTTATCATAATTTAACTAGAAGAACTCTATGATCGACGCATACTCCTGGGCGACTCCGAACGGCCACAAAATTCATATCATGCTGGAAGAATGCGGCCTGCCGTATCGCGCTATTCCGGTCGATATTGGTGCTGGCGATCAGTTCAAACCTGAGTTTTTGGCTATCTCGCCGAACAATAAAATACCGGCAATCGTGGATGCTGATGGCCCGGATGGCAAACCAATCTCACTCTTTGAATCTGGTGCGATCCTGATTTACCTGGCTGGCAAGACCGGTAAATTTCTCGGCGATACCGATAGAGAGAAATACCAGACCTTGCAGTGGCTGATGTTCCAGATGGGAGGCTTTGGCCCGATGCTAGGGCAAGCGCATCATTTCCGCGCGTATGCACCGAAAAAAATAGCCTATGCATTTGATCGCTATACCAATGAAGCAAAACGTTTATACGGCGTGATCGATACACAGCTTTCGAAAACCGCGTATTTGGCTGGCGAGAATTACAGCATCGCCGATATTGCCGTGTATGCCTGGGCGCGCTCCGCCGCCAAGCAAGGCATAGACTGGATTCATTATCCGCATGCGAAACGCTGGTTTGACACGATTGATGCGCGTCCAGCAGTACAACGCGGCGTCAAAGTGTTAAGCGACTTGCGCAAGCCAATATCTGGCGCAAAAGAACGAGACATTTTATTTGGCAAGACCCAATACACAAGGATATAAGAAGCATATGCGACGAGCTCCAGAAAAAAAACCTCAAAAACTTCACGCAGACGGCCTGAAGCTGGCGAACCTATCGCTAGCGGTAGCGCAATCGGCCAGCCGCATAGAAGATATTGCCTGGCAGGCGCAACTCGACACTATAGTTGCCAAAAATTTAGAGCACCATCATCAAACTGTGATCGATGCAGCCGCTGAACATTTGTTTAACACGCATCCAAATGCCTATGAAGTCTTAGTTGAAACGATGGAGTCGGTCAGCACATCAAGCCGCATTGAATTCAAAAATGTTCAATACGATGTGCTTTTGATGGCCGCACCGATTTTGGCATGGAGCCGTTTTGAGATTGCATCGGGGCCGATCCCTGCTGCTAAATTACAATTATTAACTGATAGCTGGGCACAACTTATTCTTTCCGAAGGCGCGCTGTGCCGAATCTTGCCGATGCTGTATTCAATCGACCAGCTGCCGCGTGATCATAGCGAAACCTACGCCTTGATGAAAAATACTGCGATTGAATTATTAAAAGGCAATCCGGTAATAACTCTGCAAGAACTACCAAAGACCGTGCCATTTTTGGCGGATATTCGTTTCCTGATCGGCGTGGTGGTGGTACCTGCCAACGCACCATTATTTCGCTGGCAAGCAATTGCTTCGCCGTTTGATTGTGTGTTGGCAAAGAGCGAAATTCTCACACTTTGGCAAGCGCAAGCCGAACCAACCATCCTGCGCTTACTGCCTGGTTGCGGCGTAGAATTATTGTTACCAGAAGCCTTCTATGCGGCTTGCCGCGAAGGCGATATCCGTATACGGCCTAGCTCAATTCGTTCTGCCATATTTTATTTGACGCAAACCTTGAACATAGAGCCAAGCGACCTCGGTGCTGTGATTGCGGCTTTCGGCCTGGAAGAAAATCCAGGCCAGATTGACGAATACCGCATTGGCTTCGTCTTAAAAAATGCACCTGAAGTTATTTATGGTGTGGTCTGGCCTTTGTACCAGCAAGATGATCAAATTACCGCGATGGGCAATGTTGATGACGATAATTTACCTGGCGAAATCCCGGCGTTGTTGAACGAGTGCGGCATCAGCGAAATACAGAGAATAGAAGATATTTTCAGTATGGAATTTTGCGACGATTGCAGCGCCCCGCTGTTCTCTGATCGCGATGGTGATTTGGTCCATACCGAGATGCCAGAAAATGCACCGCCACAAGGTTCAGAGCATTTTCACTGAAGTGCTTCAATTATTCCAAACGTATCTATCTTCAAAATATCTTCAAAATAAATACGTTTGGACTTTTCGACTTACCAGCGACGCGAATGATGGTGACCGCCCCATCCAGAACCAACTACCACTGGTAGTGGCTCCACATAAATACCAGCGTGACGCGGAGTTGCATACACCGCACAGCCGGTTAACGACGCCGAGATCATTCCGGCAAGTATTATTGCGAAAAGATTTTTAAGCATGATTTACTCCTTTGAATTAGACACTTTGACTTTGTTTACAACCGTTTACGATGGACTTTGGTTGACTCGCATTTTGTAAGCAAATATGTCTGAGAATGTTGCGTTTTCAAGCTAATAGCATGTCGAATAAGCACCATCCTTATCGTCTAAATATTTTTCAAACCAATTATTTAAGAATTTTCATTTGACTTCCACACACTAGAAAATCCGTTGTACAATCCATTTGGAACGGTCGTGCTTTTTTCCAATAGCGAACATCGACCGGATAGCGTTGTCATAAAAATCAGGAGAGAAAATGGATTTGAACTATAGAGCGGAAGAAATCGCTTTTCGCGACGAAGTACGCGCCTATCTCGCGGCAAATTTACCGACAGACCTGCAGCACAAAGTGCTCAATCACAAACGCTTGTCTAAAGATGACTTTGTGCGCTGGCACAAGATTCTGGCAAAAAAAGGCTGGGTTGCAACGGGCTGGCCCGAAGAATATGGCGGCACCGGTTGGACGGCGACACAACGTCATATTTTTGAAGAGGAATGCGCCACCGCAGGCACTCCGCGCATCATGCCGTTTGGCGTAATGATGGTGGCGCCGGTCATCATGGCATTTGGCAATCAGGCGCAAAAAGATTACTACTTGCCGCGTATTTTAAATTGCGATGACTGGTGGTGCCAGGGGTATTCTGAACCTGGTTCTGGCTCAGATCTCGCCTCACTTAAAACACGTGCCGAACGCGTCGGTGACGACTATATCGTCAACGGTCAAAAAACCTGGACCACGCTGGCACAGCATGCCGATATGATTTTTTGTCTGGTTCGCACCGATACCACAGTACGTAAGCAAGAAGGTATTTCTTTCTTGTTAATCGACATGAAAACGCCGGGCATTACTGTGCGCCCTATCATCATGCTCGATGAAGATCACGAAGTGAACGAAGTCTTCTTTGATAACGTTAAAGTCCCAGTACAAAACCTGATTGGTGAAGAGAATAAAGGCTGGACGTACGCCAAATATTTGCTCGGCCATGAGCGCACCAATATTGCCGCGATTGGCCAGGCCAAGCGTGAATTGCTGTTCCTGAAAAAAATCGCGACCCAGCATTTCAAGAATGGCAAACCGCTCATCGATGATCCAGTGTATGCGACCAAAATTGCCAGTCTTGAGATCGAATTAATGGCGCTGGAAATCACCGTCTTGCGCGTTATTTCGCAAGATAGCGGGCGCCCTGGACCGGAATCATCCTTACTCAAAATCAAGGCGACAGAAATCCAGCAAAGGCTGACCGAGCTCATGGTAGAGGCATTGGGCCCTTACAGTCTTCCGTTTGATGTCGCGTTTATGGAAGGCGAAACCGAGCACAGCGTGATGGATGATGATGACGCAGCGCCGCTGGCTTCTTACTATTTTAATTATCGAAAAACCTCGATCTACGGCGGTTCAAATGAGATACAAAAAAATATCATTACCCAAATGATCTTGGGTTTGTAAGCGTAGATATAAGCACAGGAGATAAGAATGGACTTTAATTTAAGCCAGGAACAAACACAGTTTGCCGATGCTTTACGTCGCTGGGTCGAAAAAGACTATACGTTTGAGCAACGCAAAAACATCATCAAATCGAGCAGCGGCACCTCAGAGGCAGCTTGGTCGGCACTGACAGAACTCGGCGCAATGGCCCTGCCAATTCCGGAAGAGCAAGGCGGCTTCAACGGTAGCGCAGTCGATATGCTGGTAGTCATGCAAGAGCTGGGCCGCGGCTTGGTTGTCGAACCCTATTTCACTACCGTGATGGGCGCAGAATTCTTGAAACTGGCTGGTGGGCGGGATGAATTTCTTGAACAGATTGCGGTTGGCGAAATAAAACTTGCCTGTGCACTGGCAGAAAAACAATCACGCCACGATCTGTTTGATATTGCGACGCACGCTGTCAAAAATGCAGATGGTTATTTGTTAAACGGCCTGAAGACAATTGTCTTACACGGAGCGCAAGCTAACCAGCTGATTGTCTCAGCTCGTAGCAGCGGTGCACAACGCGACACAGACGGCATCAGTCTGTTTATAGTCGATGCCAACGCCACTGGAATCAGCCGTCGCGACTATCGCACCATCGATGGCCTCCGTGCTGCCGACATCACTTTCCATCAAGTGCAAGTGCCATCATCAAGTCTGCTCGGCGATGAAGCCAAAGGCTGGGAAATTTTGGACGCCGCCTCTGACTATGGCATCACGCTGCTTTGTGCTGAAGCGATAGGCGTGATGGAAGCGATTTTCGCCGCGACCTTAGAATATTTAAAAACCCGTCAGCAATTCGGTGTACCTATCGGCAAATTCCAGGCGCTGCAACACCGTATGGCGGAAATGTATATGGAGATGGAACAGGCCCGCTCGATGGCGACCTTGGCGGCCGTCAAAGTCTCGTCGTCAGATATTGAAGAACGCCGCCGCACTGTCTCGGCAGCAAAAGCGCGTATCGGGCCAGCCGCGCGTTTTATTGGCCAAACAGCGGTGCAACTGCATGGGGGAATGGGCGTTACCGATGAGCTGCCAGCGGCACATATGTTCAAGCGCCTGACCATACTAGAACTGACTTTAGGCGATACCGATCATCATCTGGCGCGCTTTGTGGCGCAGCCTGGTTTCAAATCCGCCGCTTAAGCTCAACACCAATTAATCCAGAAAGAGGCACGCACCATGACAGAAAAAATCGCCCATTGGTATTTTGAAGATTTCATCCCGGGCAAGGTGATTGAACTAGGAAACCGCACAGTCAGCGAAGAAGAAAT
>JAZJYB010000067.1:10374-71017 GCA_040390685.1 Pseudomonadota bacterium
GAAATCATCAGCTTCGCAACTCAGTTTGACCCACAATCATTTCATGTCGATAAAGAGGCCGCTGCACACTCGATCTTTGGTGGTGTGATCGCCAGTGGCTGGCATACCTGCAGCATGATCATGCGCATGGTGGTCGATGGTTTTCTGAAAAACTCGTCCAGCATGGGCTCGCCCGGAGTTGATGAAATCCGCTGGATCTTGCCGGTACGACCTGGTGACACGCTGACTGTGACTGCAGAAACCTTGGACAGCCGCCCTTCCACCTCCAAACCAGATCGCGGCGTACTCATCACCATGTGGCGCGCCACCAATCAAGACGGCAAACTGGTTTGCACCATCAAAGGCATGGGTATGTTTGGCCGACGTCCTAAATAAGGAAAACAGCATGCGCGAAATTAAAACCCTGGAAGAATTAAAGACACTTGTCGGGCAAGAATTTGCTGTCTCGGATTGGATGGAAATAACTCAAGAACGCATCAATACATTTGCCGACGCCACCGGCGATCATCAATGGGTGCATGTCGATGTAGAACGCGCCAAGCGCGAATCGCCTTTTGGTGGACCTATCGCGCATGGCTTTCTCACTTTATCGTTATTGCCAAAGTTCATGGAGAACGCTTTCATGATGACCGATGTCAAAATGGGGCTGAACTATGGCTTAAATAAGGTGCGCTTTCCTGCGCCCGTGCTGGTCGGCAGCAAACTTCGCGGCCGCTTCAAGTTGCTTGATGTCGAGGATATTACTGGCGGCGCACAAGTGGTCTTTGAAATTATTATCGAGCGAGAAGGCAGCGACAAACCTGTCTGTGTCGCTGAATCAATTGTCCGTCGGTATTGAAAAAATTTTAATACCGGAAATTGCCGCCCACCAGTAACACTTCAATAAAACTTGACGGCGTACACCGGTGGCAAGTTCATCGAAATATTCTGCCAATGATCGCCAGCGTTCTCACTTACCCACAAGCCGCCGGTAGTCGATGCCATCAGCAGACACTGCCCGTCATCCGACACAGCCAGGCCATGACGATAAATCAGATCATAGCAATCGTGCTGCGGTAATCCTTCGCGCAATGACTCAAAAGTTTTACCACCATCACGGGTGCGTGTGACGCTAAGTGCACCGTCTTGCGGGATACGTTTTTGGTCTGCCATGGCTGGTACAAACCATGCAGTATATGGATCACGCGGATGTGCCGCTACCGCGAAACCAAAATCCGGCATACCTTCTGGCGTTGTCAATTGTTGCCAACTGACTGCATTGTCGTTTGATCGCCAGATGCCGTTATGGTGCTGGCACCAAAGCACATCGGGCACATGCAAGCAACGCGAAATAAAGTGAGGATCCTGGATATTTTGGTCTTCTGCCAGTTCGGGCGGCATATAGGTGGCGCGCATGCCTTTTGCCGCCAAATTCCAGCTAGCGCCTGCATCCATAGATTGCCAGGCGCCGCCGCAAGATATCCCTAGTAGCATATGTTGGCTATTGCGCTGATCAAGACATATCGAATGTATACCCGGCACATCGTAGCCACCACCAAACCAACCCTTGCGCTCTGGCTTTTCCCATAAAGACGTCATCAACTCCCAATGTTCACCGCCATCGGGAGATTTAAACAAGCCGCCTGGCGCTGTCCCTGCCCACAAAACGCCGGGCTCGTTTCTGGCACCGCATTCCAGCGACCAGATCATCTTGAGCTTCCATTCGACATCACCTTGCCGGTCTTCCGCTTGGGGTGGATAAGCTGGCACGGCAACCTCGATCCAATCACTGCTATCTCTTGGCCGTCTATGCAGTTTTACGCCAAAATGTCCGAGATTGAGCGCCGCATAAATGCTGCCATCGCGCTTATCATGCAGACACATACTGACCGGATCACCAAGAAAACTAATCTGATCAAGCTGCCAGCCCGACGGGGTTTTAAGTAATTCAAACAAACCCTTGCGGGTCGCGACCATAGCTTTCATCATCAACCTCCAGAAAGTGCTTGCAACACATGTATTTTGCTATCGGCCTTCAACACGTCGTCCAGCCGGACATGATCGCGCACACGATTGCCATCAATAAAAATTGTCACATGAAAGCGCAGGTGTCCCTGTTCATCCAGAACATAGTCTTTCAAACGTGGATTTAAAACGAATGCGGCCTCTAAAGCTTCGCGCAATGTGGTTGCCGAAGTCGTGACTTCCGGCACTTCGGTAAAACGGCAGAGTTGCTGTGTAAAAATCAGCGTAGCCATCATCTCTCTCACGATCAATTACGAACTTACTGCGGAATTTACTGCAGAAATACTTTGGGACTTACTACAAAATTTACTCTAAAATTTACTTCGATATCTGCTGCCAACTTTGAAACGGATGCTTAAACAAATTCGCATTGGCGTAGCGGCTATCCTGGCTCACTTCTTGCCCCACCCAATCAGGTTTGGTGAAGGTTTGAGTTTCAGATTCTAACTCGATTTCGGCGACAATCAAACCTGCATTTTCACCAAAAAACTCATCCACTTCCCAAACAAAACCGCCAAAAGAAATCCGATAACGGTTTTTTTCAATCAAGGGTTTCTCACATAGAACATCGAGCAATTGACGAGCGTCTTCTAGCGGGATAGCGTATTCCCATTCCCCGCGAGAGATACCTTCAGTCTTTCCCTTGATAGTCAGCATCGCGCGCTCACCTTCTACGCGTACGCGAACAATGCGCCCAGGCTCAGAACAAATATATCCCTGGCGCATGAACACGCCTTCAACCTGGTGTTTCCAGCCGTCATCGACGACCAGAAACTTGCGCTCAATTTCTATACCCATGTTTTGCGGTTTATTCCTGTTCCAAATCATTCGTATCTAGGCGACGAGCCGAAGACAGTGCTCCCGCACGGCGAGGCGAAGGCAACAACGACATGGATGATTTGGAAATGAAATTAGTTTCTTAAAGAAGTCAAAATCGGCTGCAACATTGCCTCGCCCAGCTTCATACTGCGCTGCCCATCCCAGCCCACTTCAGTGTCAGGTAAATTATCGTTATCCTTAAAAGGCAACTCTAATGTCAGCGATACGCACTTGAAGTGATTTCCCATAAATTTAGATGCCAGTTTCAATACGTCTTCATTATATTTACTCGCTTCGTATCCGACTTCAGTCTGGAAATCTGGGCTAGCCGCAACAAAGCTATCAACAAAAGCTTGCTGCTCCACTTTCTGTTTATCGCTAAATCCATCCAGCATTTCGCTTCCAGCCACAAACACATACGGCAAGGCTTCATCTCCATGAATATCCAAAAACAAATCGCAGCCTGTTTCAAGAATTTTATTTTTCACATGGAAAACTTCCGGGCTAGTTTCTAATGAAGGTGTCATCCATTCGCGATTAAGGTTGGCACCGGCCGCGTTGGTACGCAAGTTGCCGCGCACAGAACCATCTGGATTCATGTTCGGGACAATATACACCACAGCTTTTTCCAGAATTGCGCGTGCCAGCGGATTTGCCGGATCAAGCAGGGCATTCAGTGTGCCTTCAACCAGCCATTCCGCCATCGATTCGCCAGGATGTTGGCGCGCAATAATCCATACCTTCTTTTCAGCGGCAGGATTACCGACGACGACCAGATTCAGGTCACGGCCATCAATGGTATTGCCCAGGTCGAGCACACGCGCCAAACCAGACTGCTCCACGCTACCCAATAATGCCAAATGCCTTTCCCAGCTATATGGCTCAAAATAGGCATAGTAAACACTGTCAAACTCAGGCTCGTGATGAATTGTCATCACCTTGCCGTCAAACTCGGTTTCAACCCTGAACCAGTTCTCTCTGTCATAACTTGCGACGGCTTGGTAATTTTCCCAACCTTTGGCATAAGTCGCCTCGCCGGCATTCAGGATACGGATAACGGTCTCCTGATCGCGCGCACCCTGCAATCTAAAGTGAAACCACTGCATAAAATCCGCATGCGAATCTTTACGTAAATTTAACTGTATATCCCCTGCGCTTTCAGCGCGCACCACTTCGATCGCACCGGCGTCGAAATTTTGGCTAATTTTTATTGTCATCATTTGCTTTAAAAGAAGTTAACTGTATAAGAAATCGATATGTTTTAAAAAACACAGAATGGGTATTGTCACAGGTTTTTCGTGATTTTGAAAATAAATTGGTCAAATTAATTGCAATTGGATAGAATATTTTTCATATTTCAAGACACATTTTTTGCCAGCAACTATTATTGGCAAAAAGAGATATTTAGACTATAATTTTTGGCTTGTCGGGGCGTAGCGCAGCCTGGTAGCGTACGTGCATGGGGTGCACGGGGTCGAGTGTTCGAATCACTCCGTCCCGACCAATTGAATCAAGGACTTACAGATTTGCGTCTGTTAGTCCTTTTTTTCGCCTATTCATTTTGCAAGAAAAATGGTAGGAAAAAATAAATCAACATTTACACCTGCACTGCATCAATATTTGGGCGTAATTTTCCCTGAATGGCCTTGATCCACGAACGCATCAAGCCTTGCGACTTCCGCCAGTGCTTCAGTCATGATGGTTTGAGAGCGTTGCGCCACACCATTTTGTGACTGTCTTTGAAAGACTGAAAGGAGACTGTCACGGCTCGAAAATTTTGTATTTTAATGCTGCAGCTCAGCAGGCACCGCAAACGCTCGGAAGCAGCTGCCTGTTAAAACGAAGACGTGATGCGAGATGCATTATTTCTTTCGCACACTAAACAGGAACTCCCAAAGAAGACCTGCAACCCCTCCCAACGCGACGAACCAGGCGCCAGCAGCTACGGTATCAACATCGACTGGCGCAATTTGGTGGAAACCAACAGCCACCAAGAGGCCAAGCACCACACCAACCACAAATGCGGGAGACCAAGCAAGTCCGAGAAGGTCCCACATGGCTGCGCTTTAACGTTGACGCTGTACGGCGCGCAGCCCGCGCAGCGAAGCGGCAATCTGTGGCTGCGTGTCCGTGACGAGCAAATTGTTAAATTTCAATGGTATTTCCATGTGTACCGCACTGGCTTTTCAAGCGACTGATCTAGAAGTACGTAGCCATCTTCGTTATACCCAGAGTACCAAAAGAAAAAGGTCGCCCCACCGCTTGAATGCACGTCGATAGCGTCAATCAGTTCCATTGCTTTACCCAGATATCGGACTTCGCGCGCGATTGAGAACCAGCGCGGCAAGTCTGTTGCGCCAAGCTCACTATCGCATTCAAAAACCGGCCTCTTCAAATTGACGCCAACAAGACGACTGCCAGTAGCCATCTGAATGTTGGCTTCGAAAACTAAATCAGACGCTCGGAGCCGAACAGGTTTTGGCTTTTCCTCATTTGTACACAGTCGCTTGCTATCGTACGTCTTGATGAGTGCCCGGAGAATTCTTTCCTTGTCCACCTCGTCTGGTTGTGTAGTTTCCAGTTGCAGTCTTTTGGGTGTTGGTGAATTGGCAGAAACCAAAACTATTGGCTTATTAGGAGGTGGTTCGCACCAACCTGCATATTTCTTTCTGGTATTTGGTAGCCTCGGCAACTCACTCGCATTTTGCGGGGTCAGAAAATAATCTCTGACAAATACCCAGTCATCCTTCGGTATGGGTGGAGCCTTCAAAGTTTCAACAACAAAGGGGGTAGCAGAAGCGTCAAGACCGCGCCAACTTGAAACATGTCTCCCCGTGTCATGTACACTCTTCAGGCTGTGCCAGCCATTTGGAGTGAAAAAGAAGAGCGGCCTAACAACTCTTTCTTTTGTTTCCTTGCACTGAGGATGCTCCAATACTGCAACGGTCTGCGCGATGACAACGCCACCAATCCACATTCCTGCAATAGCGGCAACCAGCTTGGTGGTCTTCATTTGACTTTTAACGTTGAGGTGCCGGGATCGCCGTCACCATAAAATTAATAAATAGCGAACTCGTCATTGGCGATTCCCCGCCGACCGTCATGTTAATTCTTACTAAAGCATTGACCATATTTTTGATATTCCAATGCCCGCAAAAAATAACGAGGCGATGATTTCACTTAGGAAAAAAAATGGTGATTCTTCCCGACTAATGCTTGGGCGATTTATGCAAATTCCTTCTCGTAAATCAATCACAACAAAAGAAAGCCCACCACCGATAAGTACAATTGCCAGGAGTATTCCTAAGGGCCGAGCCAATGCACTCGAAATCGGAACGAGAGAGTTTAGAATTCCAACAATGACTGTGACGCCAATAATGAGAATTGCACGTCTATCGGGTATCTCAATCATAAGGATTAACGGTGAGATAATGGAATCGCCATCGCGGATTTACATAAAAGTGTAGTCGTCATTTGCGAACCCCTATCGATCGTCAAGTTAAATCAAAAAACCATTTGAAAATGTTCACAATCGACATTTCAATTTTCATCCGACTAGAATGTGTTAATTTATTTGCGTCTTTAACGTGCAGGATACATTGCCAACTTTGGCTTTGCACTATTTGAAACGCGCACACTAAACTCGCAATCTATTTGAGTTGGCACGCACTCAAAATCTATAGACCAACCAACAGAAAGCACGCCAGGAGGCGCAAGAATAGTTGAGAAATATTCAAATCTAACGCCGCTTAGACGAAACATATTTTTATCAATTTTTCTAACTTTTACTACGTAATTTTCGGCTAGTTCCACTGCTTCTTTTGGTGAAAGAACTGGGACAGGAAATTCTAGAGGCGTAAAATTTTCTACATCTTTAGAATGTACTGAACAACTAGCTAGCAAAATGAGAATATATACAAAATATTTAAACATAGCATCTTCAAATTCTTTTCTCTGGAAACCCTTATGAAGCCTTGCTCAAATCGGATAACAGAATCGGCAAAAGAGGCGTGGAGAGTAATTCCCATTCTACCAATAAAATTAGCAAAATTGAAATCTATTTCGACCGGCAGCTAACGCCCCTAAGCGGTCTGTCGCCAATCTCTTACTACACGCCTAAGGCGCCACTAGTGCTTGATAAGCAATTTCATCGGTGCAAAAAATTCCTGCATGGTCGTATTTGCAATGAAACTCAAATTATATGGATGTTCCGCGATGATGTGAGGGAAGAAATTTGAAGCGGGAATTTGCTTTAGCTGCTCGGCTATTTTCCCCCATAGAACTAATGAAATGACATTGTCGTCACTCATATTTTGATTGGTTTGTAGCGCGGCGAAAACAGCTTGCAAGAACAATTGCCAGGCACGCGCATCGCGCATCGGTGCAATCTCTGGCCTATACACAAGCGACGCATTCAATAGTAAAAAACCTTGCGCGATCATATTTTTTTGTAGCTCAGGCAAAGTTTGTATGAAGCGTGAATTTTCTTGACGAGCTAAGGCAGAAACATGCGCCATCGCCTCGCCAGTCGTGTTATTCACGTCGAGCTGCCCGTCAGCAACCAGCAGCATCTTGATGAAGTTACGCAAGGACGTTGCGCGGTTTACTTTTTTTGACAGCCCGCCATGCGACTCGCTCGACCACAAATTATTTACCGCGCCATCCATAAAACAGTAGCCGTTTGCACTCTCTTCGCGCGGATAAGGTCCTTCGCCCACCAGCACGTATTTAACTTGATCAAGCGGAAGGGAGAACGCCGCAAACAAACGACCTGTAGAAGGTAAAAACCCTCCTTCTTTTAGATTGTGAAAATACGTCGGATCTACCGCATTCATAGCGGTCAACCCTGCGATAACAGCAGGTAACCAAGAAGGGTGAATCGACTTTAAGGCGCCTTGAATGACAGGCGCAAAGAGTGTCTCAAGCGGCGCTGGATAACCAGGCATTTAACGGGCATTTTCAGGTGCAGCTTGCGGCGGTGTCGGGCCATTCATGAAATTACCCTGCGGATTATTTGGCGCACGCTGAGCAGCTTGCGGAAAAACCGTCTGACCGCCTTGAATTGGTGTTGGTTGCGGAAGGTCAACGCGCTTTATCGCCCCACCTTCAGAGATCACAATATGCGTTTCATGGACTTCTTGCAGAATTACTCCCGGGGACAACTCTTTTCCCACTGCGATAGTCTGCGATGGCTTGCCATCTGCACTCAGAATGGCGGCACTATCCAAGGCACGGGCAGCGACCACGACGCCCTTCAATTGATAATTGCTGACTGCAGCTTCGGATAGTGGATTGCGCCCAAACAGAGAGCCCCATTGTCCCTCGCCAGGCTCAACTGTATTTGTGTTGACTGGCGCATTCACCGAGCGCACTTTAGGTTTAAATACTTGCATCCCCCAAAAACTGAGCGACATGCAAAGCAAAACAAACATCACAAAACTCATTAACAGTGGCAAACGCTTCATTTCTATCCTTACGTCCATATTCAATTACATTGAGGCTCGTGCGACACTAGCGAACCAACTGGTTAATTTCAATAATCGGCATCAGCACTGCCAACACGATCAGTAAGACTACGACACCCATTGCCAGAATTAATGCAGGCTCAAGCAAGCCTGCAATCGTCAGCGCACGTCGCTCAAGATCTTGTTCCTGTGCATTCGATGCGCGCTCTAGCATCGCAGGCAATTCACCAGTGACTTCACCGGCACGTATCATATGGATTAGCATGGGCGGGAAATGTTTGTGCGCTGACAAAGCTCTTGCCAAGCCCACACCTTCCCGCACGCTTGCTGTTGCTTCTTCAACCTGCGCGCGCATCGCCACATTGGAGAGCGTTTCGCGACTGGTTTGCAAGGCACGCAAGATAGGCACGCCAGAACCAGTAGTAATTGCCAGAGTGCTGGCGAACCGGGCAGTGTTTAAACTACGCTCAAACTTGCCGTAAAGTGGTGCAGTCAGTAACCACGTGTGCCAACGCATCTTTATTTCTGGTGTCTTCAGAGCATGGCGCCAGCCCGTAAAAGCGGCTATAACAGCTAATGCAACTAGCCAACCGTATTGCCTGACAAAATCGGAAATTGCCAACATCATGACCGTCAGCAAAGGCAGTTTTTGTTTGGTATTGGCGAACACAGAAACAATCTGCGGCACGACGTAGGTCAACAAAAATATCACGATAGAAAAAGCCACGACGGTCACGATAGCCGGATAGGTAAAAGCCAGCTTGACTTTTTGCACCAGTGCATTGCGTCGTTCTATATAATCGGCAAGACGTGACAAGACGCGCGATAAATGGCCAATCTGTTCGCCAGATGCAACTAGGGCGCAGTAGATATCGGCAAAGTCATTCGGATGCTGTTTAAGTGCATCGGACAAGGCAGAACCAGCAATCACTTCTGAACGAATCGAAGCGATCAGGTCACGTATATACACACGCTCTGACTGTTCGAGCAGGGCAGAAAGCGATTGTTCTAACGGCAAGCCAGCTTCAAGCAAACTGGCTAATTGACGCGTGAATAAAGCCGACTCTACTGTCGTCAGATGTTCGCCAAAAAGACTGCGCCGTTTTTTGCCATCCGCGTCCATTTGATTGGCAATCAGTTCTACCGACACTGGCACACAACCTTGAGCACGCAAATCTGCCCGCGCAGCGCGAGCGCTATCCGCGGTGAGGACACCTTTCTTGTTTATACCGCTATCGTCAACGGCTTCATATCGAAATGCTGGCACTGTTCTGAACTCTCGGTTTTCTAAATTTTTTCTAAACTACTTGTGCAATTGCGCGCTTGTGAATTGGTTAGTTGGTGAGCGGCTATCTCGTTATTTGTTAAGAACGTTTACGCTTTGGTGACACGCAATATTTCTTCTTGCGTAGTGATACCAGCTTTGAGCCAACGATCACCATCTTCCCGCATAGTCTTCATGCCATCGAGTTGTGCCGCATTACGAATTTCAGCCTCGGCAGCCTGGTGATGAATTTGTGAGCGAATTG
Organism: Pseudomonadota bacterium; assembly: GCA_040390685.1. GTDB lineage: Bacteria > Pseudomonadota > Gammaproteobacteria > Burkholderiales > Burkholderiaceae_D > Undibacterium. Next base: position 20,192 of record JAZJYB010000067.1, read on the forward strand.
CTTCGGTCGTATGGAGCAATTCATACACGCCTACCCGACCTTGATATCCAGTCTGGCCGCAATGCTCGCAGCCTTCGGCATGCCAACGTTCGCCGTCAAATCGTTTGCAATGCGCGCACAATTTTCGCACCAGACGTTGTGCCACTACACCAAGCAGGGATGAAGAAAGCAAGAACGGTTCTATCCCCATATCCAATAGACGTGTAACCGCTGCGGCCGAGTCATTGGTATGCAAAGTAGCCAACACCAAGTGACCGGTGAGCGAAGCCTGCACCGCAATTTGTGCGGTTTCGAGATCGCGGATTTCACCTATCATGATCACGTCAGGATCTTGCCGCAATATCGCCCGCAATGCCTTCGCAAAAGTCATGTCGATCTTGGCATTGACTTGGGTCTGGCCAACTCCCGCCAGTTCATATTCGATAGGATCTTCTACTGTCAAAATATTTGTGGTACCGGCATTCACCCTGGATAATGCCGCATACAAAGTCGTTGTTTTACCGGAACCAGTTGGCCCGGTCACCAAGACGATGCCATGCGGTTGCGCGATTAATTGATCGAACTGCTGCAAGACCTCACCGCTCATCCCCAGGTGGCTCAGGTCAAGCTTACCTGCCTCTTTATCGAGCAAACGCAATACCGCGCGCTCTCCATGCCCGGTCGGCAAAGTGGATACCCGCACATCCACCGGCTTGCCGCCGATACGTAAAGTGATCCGTCCATCCTGCGGCAGACGTTTCTCGGCAATATCAAGCTGCGCCATGATTTTAATACGAGAAATCAAGGAAGCATGCAGGGCTTTTTTAGGCCGAATAACATCACGCAAGGCGCCATCAATCCGGAAGCGTACGACAGATATTTGTTCAAACGGTTCTATGTGAATATCCGATGCACCCTCACGCAAAGCCTGCGTCAACAAGGCGTTAATCATGCGAATTACCGGCGCATCATCGGCTGACTCCAACAGATCTTCGATCGCCGGCATGTCCTGCATCATCTTCGCCAGATCCAGATCGGATTCAACCTCGCCCACTACGTCAGCGGCATCACCGCCAGAACCGGCATAGGCTTTGGCAATCTCGAGCAACAGTTCGGCATGCGGCAAAACTTTCAGTTTCACCATACCGAATCGTCGTCCCACCTCTGCGATGGCTGTGGGGCTGGTCTCTTTCGATACAGTCAATTCAATTTGCGACCGTTCACCATCCAGATTGCGGCTCGCAAGAACCGAAAAGTCGCGGGCGAAAGCGTAAGGTAATAAGCGGTTTTCTAACATGCTGATTACTTAGGCTCCGTGCTGTCGGTTTTGGTTTTTTCTGAAGGCGCGCTCGAAGTTGAGTTCATCAAGTTACCTTTTTCCATTTTCGTTGGAAAATCCGCAGCCCCATTTTCTGTGCTCTGAATGTACTGCGCTTTTAGAAAATCATATCTATCCAAGGAGACTTTATTCGCTTGTTCCGCAGTACGGATAACTGTTGGACGAATGAACACCATCAGATTTTTTTTATCAAGCGATTTGGTTTGATATTTAAACAAATTGCCTATGAGAGGTATATCTCCAAGAAGTGGAATTTTTTCAACTGCGCTACTAGACGTATTATCAATCAAGCCACCTAAGGCAATGATATCGCCGTCATCAACCAGCACATTTGTTGAAATTGAGCGTTGGCTTGTAGTAGGCCCGGACGAACCGGTTTCTTTCACTTTTGAAACTTCCTGATAAATAGAAAGTTTAACAGTTCCACCTTCCGATATTTGCGGCTTGATCGTCAACTTAATACCCACATCCTTACGGTCTATCGTCTGAAAGGGATTTGCACCTGTTGTTCCCGCCTGTGAAAATGAGCCAGTGAGAAAAGGCACGTTTTCACCTACAACAATTTTTGCTTCCTCATTGTCGAGCGTCAGCAAGGTTGGTATGGATAACACGTTGTTACTATCATCGCGAGCCATTGCATGTGCCAGAGCTCCCAAACCTAACTGACTACCGATCTGCTTGAAAAGACCCACTGTCAAGCCTGCGGTTGGCAAGGCAGAGCCAAGCGTCGCATAATTTTTTGCAGCAAGATTAAACAAACCGTTGCCGTTCGCGTCAAACGATGTGCCGCCAGCTACGCGGTAATCACTATCCTTATTACCAGTAGCAGCCATCCATTGGATACCAAAATCCTGTGCATTTTTTGGCGACACTTCGACGATCAATGCCTCCACATAAACTTGTGCACGACGGGCATCCAACTGATCAATCACGCCACGCAAATTTTTATACACGGCCTCACTGGCGGTAATGATTAATGTATTGGTAGCTGCATCGGCTTGAATAAAGCCACCGCCAGCACCTGAAGATTGAGAATTGCCCGACGAGCCGCTCGATGAGTTACCGGGTAAACTTAGGCTCGCAGAAGCGTTGTTTGAGCTGACATCTTTCGCTTGATTTAAGGTCAAACCGCCAGATTGATTGCCGCCAGAGCCAGAACCACCGCTAGTCGGTAGTGCACTATCTGAGCTGAGAATCGAACGTAGCGTTTGCGCCAACTTTACCGCCTCGGCATTCTTCAAATACACGACGTGCACGTTACCCGCCAAGGCTGTGGGTTGGTCGAGCTTATCGATGAGTGCTTTGACTAAATTTGCACGAGCGGCAGATGGAGCTTTCACCAAAACAGAATTTGTCCGAGGATCGGCCAATAAAATCATGCGTCCGCTATCGCCTGCGCCAGCCTGATTGCTGTCCGTCAGGCGCGACACCATCGTAGCGATATCACTAGCGATGGCATGCTTGATCGGCACCACTTCAAGATCGTTGTTTGCTGGCACGTCTAGTGCACCGATAATTTTACCTAGCCGCTTTAAATTGTCTGCGTAATCCGTAATGACAATAGAGTTATTTCCAGGATTAGCATTGATCGTATTATTCGGTGAGATTAATGGCCGTAAAACGGTCACAATATTATTCGCCAATTCGTAATTCAAACGATAAATTTGGGTAGCGATTTGATCGCCACGCACAGACTCGCTTTGCGTTGGGCCCGCCTGCAATTTGGCATCCGCTTCCGGTACAACTTTGGTGTAGCCGTCAGCGGTGACGATGGCATAACCTTGCAGACGCAAACTCGATGCCAGTAATTTAAACGCCTGATCTTTAGTCAAAGGTTTTTCTGACACCAGATTAATCTGCCCCTTGACGCGCGGGTCAATAATAAAAGTATTTCCGGTAAAATGGCCGATTGCCTTGACCACTGATTCAATATCGGCACCAACAAAATTGAGCGCCGCCGCATTCTGCGTGGGATCTTGCGCATAGGCAGCGCTCGAAACGACAACGCTGGTGCCCAAGCTAAGGCTCAGTAGCGCCACAGCAGACTTTCGTCGCCATTGTTGTGCTTGCATAGCCTGCGTAGTTTGCATAAGTGATACAGTTATTGCTGTCATGGCTGGTATTACTTTCAATGGATTTTTTATCATTTGAACTCTAACGCTATCACATCTTTATCGCCGTCTCTACGACGTTGCCCAAGCAAATTGAGTAAATTTGCTAACCGTTCTTCTTGCCCTACCTCAGCAAACGCTTTACCAGAAAACTGAAAACGTCCGCTGTTTATACTGCCATTTCCACTCAACATCATCGGACCTTTATTGGTCGTCAAAATAATATCTGCATTTTGACCACGCCAATCAAATGACAGTTGATAACTGCCTAGCGGTTTAATCGACGAGAGCCTTGAAGCCATATCATTCAGAGACAATTGCATGGTTCCCGTCACATCCACTTTATCTGCATAGCGGGTAAATTCCATTGCGTTCCAATTCAACCTCAATTGCCCGGTTGGCCCCACTGTATTGAGTGGTGCGCCCAAGGCTTCCAGTCGCTCCGGAGGTAAAAACATACTAGCTGCCGCCAGATGCCATTGACTTAAATTTCCTGTCAATTTTAACGGTTGCGAAAGTACTTTTGAATTCTCTAACTTTACGTCAATCTGGCCCAATAAAACAATCGGTGAAATATGCCAGGAAAACCGGCCAGGGAACAAAGGAGTAACCGGTCCACTACTGCCGGAAGCGCCGCCAATAAATGCTGATCCACGCCAAAAACTTCCTTGTACATCACCTAAACTTAGTCTGCCCTCAGTCTGCTTTTCCAATAGCAATGCTAACCAACTCGCTGGCAGAAAAATAAGCGCCGTTGCTATTACACTGAGAATGGCAAACAACGCCCAAACTAAGCCCGTTTTTTTTGACATATCAAGAAGCGGCCTTCTGCTGCTTCATTGTCAGCACCACACCAACCTGGCCTTTTTCTGGCAAGGCGGTCAGCTTCGCTTCCTCCACAGTAAGTCGCGCAGCCTTTTGCATTTCTAGCATCCACTCCATGATTACGCTATAAGCAACACTGCTTATTTGCAAGCGCACGATATCGTCGGAGGCAGTCATGGATTGTGCCTTGATGCCCTTGCGCAGTAAAGATGCCTCCAATACTTCACGGCTTACCGGCTCTATATTTTCTGTTATCGCTGTTGCGATTTGAGCGTATTGCCCCGACATCGCGGCCATCTCACTTACTTGCAGTCGCAATTGCGGAATTGAAGCTTCTAGTTTTGCCTTATTTGTCAGTGCTGGATTGATAAAAATCCAGTAAATCAAGGCAAATAATACAATCACCGTCGCGATGCTTAGCAAGCGACGTTCTTTCGCATTTCGTTGTTGCCAAAAAGAGGCAAAGCTTTCAGCTATCAAGTTCATCATGTTCTGCTTCATTTTTTATCCCCTCGGCTAGACTTGATTTGCAATACACCATCTGCTGACGAGACCAAGCTCAACAGATGTTCTTGCAGGCCGGCACGTAGCTGATCCATTGGTAACAAGTTAGAGGATTTAATTTTAACAAACAGGCTGTGCTCGCGATATTCCATCGACACTACCGACGGTGCGGCTGGTTTGCCAGCGATTGCGGCATCCCACACTTGTCCGAATTGTGCCGCCAACACCAGAAAATCTTGCGGTGTCGATTGCCCGGCAATTTTTTTTGATAAATTTATTTTTTGCTGCATTTGCGCCAGCGGATCAAGAATCACGCTGTCTTTAGGAAAACTGCTGCGATAGGTTTGCAACAGCGAGTCGCTTAAGCCCTGCGCCTCACGCTTCAAGGAAAGCCATTGAAAGTTGAGCCCGGCGAGATTTAGTATCAGAGCAGCGGCGGCTAAACCTAATGGCCAACGCCACTTACTCCAATCAAAGGAGGATTGATTATCGTGTGACACGGAAGACATCAAGTCAATTGAGGTCGGGCTGATTCCTGCTATCCGGGCATTCCAATCGATAACGTGGAATTGGCAACGCTGCGCCAAAGTTTCGTCTTTTTCTGCCGCTTGCTGATAAGTCGCGATTGTTTCAGCTGACAGAGACAGCTTCAGGCTCGACTCCATCGCAAACAAATTTAAGGTCTGCAATACCTGCTGTGCATTTTCCAGCGATGAAGCGCCGTTGCTTTCTTGATTAAGCGTCAGACCTGCGCCAATTTGTCCATCTCGACGAAAAGCCAATTCAGTTACGTGCGCATCAGTATCAATGATGACAGCCAGAGCGTCTGGCTCAGTTTTCATGCTCATTGAGAGCGAATACGCTGTCAGTTTTCTTGCTTCCAGAATCTGCATTTTTGCATGCAAAGTTTCCATCCACAATCTATCGACTACAGCGATAGTGCAGACTCCATTAACTGGCGCATTAGAAAGCAAAATGAGTTCAGCTGGATCGGCGAGTAGCTGATCTTCTATCAGGTTGGGTAATGCCGCCTTAAGTTTAGCGGCTGACATCGGCGGTACTTTTACCGGGATCAAACTCACGTCGCTGGCTGCCAACAGCAAAACCACTTGACGAGCGTTCGTTGCCAATTCTTTGAGATCGGGCAAACTTTGCTGCCCCTTCTGTACAACGCCGCCTTCATCAGAAATGAGCGCGAACTGAAGTGCGTGTTTCGCCCAATCCGCCAGCTCAAGTTCAAACGCGAGCGCTTTTGAAGGTAACAGTATGTACAGTGTGCTCGCCATATTCTTTTTATGCCTTTGATCGAATCTAAAAAATACTATTGCTTATTAAAATGAAGTGCGGAAATAGAGCATTAATTTTCTCTTACCCACAACACTTTTGTTGCTATTTGAGTGCGCTCCAGCAAAGCATTCACTTCCAGCGCAGATCGACTTAATTTAACTTTTCCGTTAACAAAAAAATAGCCAGTCGAGACAGAAACATTGTCCTTATTTGCGCCGATTTTTTCCGGAAAACGGTGTTCAAAATCAGTTAAATCGCGAAAATATGCCCGGTCACGCCCCGCCACTATCAAGGCTGCATCAGTTAGACTGATATTTAATCTTGCTGCAAGTACTTCTTTTGAGGTCGTATTGAGATTGATGCTGCTCTTAAACGGTAGCACAGCAACAAAGTCTTTTAGCCGCAACACCATTTCCGGCGTAAAGCCGGGCACGGCCAAAAGATCGTCAATTTGACTAAAACGCAGGAATTGTACTTCAGGATTGGCCTGTACTGACACACTCTTTGGTGTAACGCCAGCTGCGGCCGCTGCGCTAGCGGACGAGGCATCTGAGGCTACCACCACGCCAGAAGCAGGCTTCTCGCCAGAACTACCTGCACCCACTCCCACGACATCAGACGCACTTTGCGTGGAGGCGACCATAGCTGCCACTCTTTTGGCCAAAGAGCCATCCATGCGAAGGTTCACCAGCAAACGTGAAAACATCGCAATTTCGGTGAGATTCGGCACCCCGGCAGCTGATAAATTATTTAAATTAAAACGCGATTGTGCATCGGTAATTTGGCCAGAAAGGCTGGCTTCACTTTCATCGGTATCGCTTTTACCGTTTTCTACGTATTGATCCAGGTGAGTTTCGCCCAAAGTGACGGCCCAAGGCTCGCCTAAATGATCAACGCCTTGAGAAGTTCTTAAATCTTCACGCAAGATCAGTCTTGCCCAATCCAAAGCACCGCGCAAGATCCATTTTTTTTGCAATTGAAAACGTTGATTTTCAATCGATCTGACTTGCACTTGTTGTTGCCAAAAAAGACTGGCGACTATGGTAATCGCCAACGTGGTCAGCAACAGCGCGGTGACAACTGCAACTCCAGCTTGATGATATTTTTTCATGCCGCGCCCAATAAAAATATTTTAAGTAATGGGTGCTCGCGACCGCGCAATTGCATTGAGACTTCTAAGCCAGTTTTCAAAGGCGCGGATTTGGTTGGTGACGCGCTCGCAGATCCGCTGGCATCGGATGCGATATCGCTACCGGCGACGCGCCAGGTACTTTCATCATTGTTCCAGGTACGCATATCGAACGATACTATGTTCGACTGCAATTCAACCACTGGCATGGTATCGCTTTCATTGAGCGCGTTTTGCCAATCAGCATCGAGCACTTTCATGTCGCGCGTGGCATTCGACTCGCGACGACTCAAGATACCTTCAACCACCCGATAGGCGACCACTTGTAATCGACTCGGTTGATTATCTTCATACACAGTACGTATCATGACGAGTCTCTGTTGTGCGGCACGCAGGCTCTCATGCGTAGCCAGCAAATTTACCCCGGCCAGATGCGCGCAATCATTTTCGAGTTGTGCAAAACTGATTTGCGTGCCTCTGGTTTGCTCCAGCTCCGCAGTCAGGCTAACCCGTGCCCTGACTATGCTATCGAGCCCACGCCAGCCCAAGACGGCGATAATGGCGAGTATAGAAATGGCGACCAAGAGCTCGATCAAGGTAAAACCAAATGCCGATATGTGCCGAAGTTTGCTAGAGCGCATGTGGCACGACCTGAGTCAATTTAACGATACGCCTATCCGGATGTGCGGCTTCAAAAACATACACTTCTACTCGTTTGAAGGACGGATTCGGCGTACCCAAAACATGTTCTTCACAAATCAGGTTCAGCTCACCTTGTGGACAGGGAAAACTTCTTTCACCAAGAGATGGCCATTCTTGCCCTAATCGAATTTGCGATAAACGATTTTCCGCCGACCAGCTTGCCATCATCGCCGCACGTAAATCACCACTATTTTGCGTCAGACTTCCCACCGCCCGCAAACTCGCACCTAAAGCGGTACCAACAATGACCAGGGCAACCAAGACTTCAAGTAGAGTAAAACCTCTGGAAGAATATTTGCGCGAAGGAAAAAATGAATTTAATGGCATCGAGAGCTCACTCAACCACAAAATGACCGACACCATCGGCACGAATAGAAACGTGATCTTCGCCCGCAGACAAGTCAAGCAAAAATGGTTTATCCACAGGTTCACGACCGAATACGATACGCAAACTATCGGTATCAGAACGAGTGACTGGTGTCATAGCAAAAGTAATGGGGGACACGGAAAAATCACGTTCACGCAACATATCAAGGTCATTAATGAGTTCCCATCGATTATCGTTACGAACCAAAAAATGGTAACTATTTTGATTCGCCTCGAATGCGGTTGGGCGATTACGCACGATCGCCTCCTCCCGCGCCAATTGAAGTAAAAGCGCAATGCGCTGCACATCGGTGAGCAAACGCTGGCGACTGCTTTGCATGGTACTGAAGGAGACTGCACCTAACATGATGCCGATAATCACCAACACCACCAAGAGCTCAAGCAAGGTGAATCCACGCAGCCGATTAAGTCTATTAAAAGTACCCACGCGTAGCATTTGAGCGCAGTGTTTTATTAAAGATCCCACGAACCGATATCAGCATCGTCAGCAGCACCACCAGGAAGACCATCTGCACCTAAAGAAAAAATATCAACCTCGCCCTTGATACCTGGAGATAAAAATTGATATGGATTGCCCCATGGATCTTTAGGTAGTTTATCGACATAGCCACCAGTTTTCCAGCCATTCGCAGAAGGTCCGGAAGTTGGTTTAGCAATCAAGGCCTGCAATCCTTGTTCCGTACTTGGGTAATGCATATTGTCGAGCTTGTACAACTTCAAAGCGCCCATCATCGTTGAGATATCTTGTTTTGCTGCAACGATACGCGCATCGCCTGTGCGCCCCATTAACTTTGGCACGACTAAAGCCGCAAGTATGCCCATGATAACGACCACGACCATGATTTCAATCAAAGTAAAACCACGGTTGCGACGAGAAATCATCTCGTTAAGATTGCTTGAGGAATGAGGTGATTGGCTAAATTTGTTCATAAAAAAAATAAAAAGTACGCTAATTTCATAAAAAATCAGCAAAAATTGTCAGGTGGAAATCCTAGCACGAAACACGCCTTCCGTTTCCACTATCTACCGCCATGTAAATATATAACATTTTCCGCAGCACCAACGATTATTCATGATTGAGCGCATAAAGTATTCTCATTTGCACATTGGCTTAAATCGGATAAAAAAAAGCCCCTCTCAGAATGAGAGAGGCTTTCAGATCAAGAGCGATAATTACTGAATAGTAGCAACTAAGCTGACACCGCTGATTGCCGCATAGGCTTTCAGCATGAGATAGTAAGTACCTGCCGCTGGTGCAGTATATGTAATGGTTTCAGTAGTTGTCGCACCATCCGATTTCTTATCATAGACTGACGTGGTTGGAGCGGCACCAAGTTTCGCATAGATATCGCCATCACCAGTACCGCCAGACAACTTGAATGTCAGACTGGTTTTACCAGCTGGAACGACAATCGTGTAAGTCTTGGTAGCACCAGTTGCCATTGCTATGCCAGTAACCGCTGTGCCACTACACAATACCGTCGCCGATGGTGTGCAAGTAGGTGGCGGTGTGCCAGTAGAATAAGTCGCGACAATTGAAGCGCCACTGACTGTTGCATAAGCATTCGCTAATAAATGGTAAGTGCCGGCTGTAGGTGACGCAATCAGGATACTTTCTGTAGTAGTTGCGCCATCTGATTTTGCCAGATACGAAGTTGTGGTTGGATCTGTCGTCAACTGCGCATAGATATCACCGTCGCCTGTACCGCCTGACATTTTGAAGCTCAGGTTGGTTGATCCAGTTGGAACCACGAAAGTATATTTAGCCTGAGTACCAGTTGCACCGGCGAAGCCCACAGACACATCCTTAGTCAACGCAATCGCACCCGGTGGTGGTGTTGTTCCACCGCATCCACCAGTGACGCCAACACTTGCAAACGCCGCAGTCACATCAGCTACTGCATATCCGCGTGCGATTGCCGCTTTCTCTACACCACAGGCACCTTGATTAAAAGTGCTGCTTGCAGTCCAGAAAAGTCGATTGGCATCGGCCATCACTTCAAATGCCTTGCGCGTACTCCAACCTGTTTTGGTTGCCAATAAATAGAAGGCCTTATTGAACACGCCACTGGAATTATGTACATCCAGGCTGCTGGTGTAATTGGCAGCGTTATCAATTGAACGACCGTCTTGGGTAGGATTTGCCATGTAACGCAAAGCACCGCTTGCCTTGAAAATTTCCGGGCCAACCAGGAAATCATTCGTGCCCTTCATGTAATTTTCAGTCGCCTCACCGGCCATATCCGAAAACGCTTCATTCATACCGCCGGACATACCTGAGTATGTCAGGTTGGAATTTTGTTCGGTAAAACCATGGCTGACTTCGTGACCGGCTACGTCCATTGAAACCAATGGATAAAACGTGGTAGCGCCATCACCAAAATTCATGGTGCTGCCATCCCAGAAAGCATTTTCATAGCTGGTGTTGTAATGCACGCGCATCAACAATTTCTGGCTAATCGGACGCACACCCAGCCAGTCGCGATACATATTAAACACACCCATACCGAAATAGAACGCATCGTTAATCGGTGAGAATGCGCCATTGATGGCTTTAAATGTATTGCGTGAGCAAGTGAATTGATACGGTGTCGTGCTGGTTGAACCACCATTCAAATTTACCGCTGCGACGTCAGCGCTATCCATCGTGCAATTGGATGTCACAACCAACGGGCCGTATTTGGCGCCACTACCTGCCGGGCCAAACTCGTATGCGCCAGTTTTGCTGTTACCACCTGGACCGGTTGCATCGACGTGGGTAATTCCTTCCCACTGCTGGATAACTGCGCCGTTATTGGCGTCGAGTATGTAATGTGGGCGGCTTGGCTTGTTCGGATTTGACTTATCCAGGAATGAGACAACATAGATTAGTTGTGCAACATTGTTCGTGCCCATCGTCACAAACAACTTAGCTTGCTCGTTTTCTACCGTAGAAGCGCGTGACTTGTTCTTTGCCAAAGTCAACGCTTGTGAAGCCGAATAGGTCGGAGTCACGCTAGGCAAGTCGTTTGAAAGGTTGCGCAACATCGATCCGGAAAAACTTGCTTGAGCCTGACCAGCCGCTGCATGGACCGCGATCGACTCGCCCCAAACCGGGACGCCCTGGTGCAACTGTTCATAACGAGTGACGACTTTGCCATTGGCATATTTTTGGCTACGTACTTCGCGCAATTCTGAGGCAGCCAGCCCCAACAACGCGTGCGGCAAAGCTTGCCCATTGAGAGATTTTGCTGCAGGCGCTGGATTATGATTCAAGTCATGGCGATCTGCGGCCATGACATTGCACGCCGCCGCTACCAAAGTAGCTAACAGCAAAGGACGTGAAAATTGTTGCAGTTTTAAAGCTTTTTCCATTGTGTCTCCATTTTTCTAATTGTTAGGGACTTTTTATCCCTGAGTAAAGGCAATCATCAACGCGGATAGCGCTAACTTAGCCGAATAAAAAAACATGTGGATGTGGATCAGACTTAGGGTATTTAATCTTTATCCCAGCAAATACGCTGAAGCAAACATGTCAAGCAAATCACGATCTTTGTCGTTTAGTTGACATCGCCATTACCCAATAGCTGGTCGGCAGTAAATCAGACTTTGTTCAGCTTGAAAACACACTTGTTGTTTTTTCACAATGTGAAAAAATTAGAGGAAAAAATCTAAACCAAAGAAAATTTTGCCTGAAAGGCGAAGAGATCAGAAAAATCAAATGCGTCCGCCAATTCTGCAAAATATATATTTCAATTACGTCACAAAAAGTAAATAGTTTTTTTACGAAAATAAATGAAACTTTTTTAGTTTTTTTAAAGTGGTATTGGCAAAATTCACAATTCAGTTTTTACAAAAGTAATAATATTTAATCTTAACAGGATAAATATATCTAAAATATACAATGTTTTACAATTTCCAATTGGAAACTGGTATTACTCTGAAAATCATCCCAATCGTAGCGGCAAGTGCCGCAAGCGTTTTCCGGTCAAAGAAAAAATGGCGTTTGCGACTGCTGGCGCGATTGGTGGCGTACCAGGTTCACCTATGCCTTCTGGGGCTTCTGCACTCTTGATAATGATGGTTTCTATCTCTGGCGCCTCACTCATTCTTAAGGCCGGATAGTCATGAAAATTACGCTGCTCAACCTGGCCGTCTTTAATCGTGATCTCGCCATACAGCGCTGCACTTAAGCCAAAGATAATTGCAGATTCCATTTGCTGCGCAATAATATTCGGGTTGACTACCATCCCACAGTCAACAGCACAGGTGACTTTATGCACTCGAATTTGATTATCTTGTATCGACACTTCGGCCACCTCAGCCACAATAGTTCCAAACGACTGATGCAAGGCCACGCCAAGCGCACGCCCAGGTGCGGCTTGCCCAGCTTTGCTGACTGCAGCGTGCAACACCGCCAAGTGGCGTGGATGATTTCTTAATAGTTCTTCACGAAACTTCACTGGATGCTTGCCTGCCGCATGGGCAAGTTCGTCGATAAAGCTTTCTTTAAAAAATGCATTGTGAGAATGCCCTACTGATCGCCAAAAGCCCAATGGCACTGGGGTTGGCACGATCACATGGGCAATTTTTTGATGTGCAAATTCATACGGCATATCAAACTCACCCTCGGCCGTGGTCTTATCTGGGCCGGCGCCCATCAATCCAAATGTACGTTTCAATACTTGATGCGTGATTGAACCGGAGGCAGATTTATTCTCGTATCCGGTCACGTTTCCCTGTGCATCAAGCGATGCGGCAAAGCGCGCCAAAGCCGCAGGACGATACATATCATGCGTGATGTCTTCTTCGCGACTCCAGATTAATTGTACTGGCGCGCCTTTAGTCTGCAAGGCGACAGCCACAGCTTGAACCACCATATCGACTTCTAAACGGCGACCGAAGCCACCGCCCAAATAACACATATGCAAGTTCACATCTGAGGATTTGATATTCGCGACTTTTGCCGCGACGTCGACCGCAATACTCGGCACTTGGGTAGATACCCACAAATTCAACTTACCGCCCACAAACTGGGCGGTGCAATTAATCGGCTCCATCGTCGCATGTGCCAAAAATGGTGCGCTGTATTCTGCCTTGATGATTTTTGCTGATGTCTGCGCCAATGCAGTTGCCGGGTCACCCTTTTTATAATAAGTAAAACCAGATTCTGAATCTAGCTTCTCGCCTAATTCTTTGAAAATGGCGGCGCTGGACAGGTTAGCGTTTTGCCCTGCATCCCATGTAATCGGCAATGCCTCAAGCGCTTGTTTTGCACTCCAGTACGACTTAGCGACTACAGCAACACCCGCTACAGCGACCTCGCTGCCGGCATTCGAAAAATCCACCACTTGAACCACATCGCGCATAGATTTGACTGCATCGACATCAATCTTTTTAATTTTTCCGCCGATCACCGGGCTCATCTTTACGGCGGCATACAACAAACCTTCTGGTCGTGCGTCAAGACCAAATTTTGCCGATCCGTTGACTTTGACGGCACTATCGGTACGAGCTTGTGCGGTGCCGATGAGTTTAAAATCTTTCGGATGTTTCAGGAGGATTTCGCCAGGCTGACTAGCCACAGCTTTTGCCGCAAGTTCACCATAGTGGGCTTTTTTTCCTGATCGATGCGAAACAATGCCGTCTTTCACCGCGCACTCTGTGGCAGAAACATTCCACTCTTTTGCTGCCGCATTCACTAACATGGCACGTGCGGTCGCACCCGCCTCGCGCAATGGCATCCATGCATCTTTAACGCTGGATGAACCGCCCGTCATTTGTATCCCCAGTTCACGGGCAAGCTTGGCAGTCATCCAATGTGCCACTTTTTTTAGAGTGCCAGTATCGTCAAAATGAAATGGCAATCCATCCGCCAGCGCCGCAATATTCCCGTAGATCTTGTCTATCGGAGCGTGCATGGGTTTCACCATACTCATAGGCACATCTAACTCTTCCGCGACCAACATTTGCAAAGCTGTGTGTATGCCCTGGCCCATCTCGCTTCTATGCATGGCAACGATAACGGTTCCATCTTGAACAATTTTTATCCAGCCATTTAAAGCCACTTCACCCGCTTCGGATAACAGCGCCGCGGCACCATTTAACCTTTGGCGCGGAGGCAACACGCCCCACCCCACTACCAAGGCACCGGCAACACCCAAACCACCGAAGATAAAACGGCGGCGCGATTTTTTCTTTGGTTCTGTCATTGTGCTATCTCCAATTGAAGGTCGAATTGTGTGCTTGCGAAAATATTACACTAGCTAGTCGAAAACCGATTATCGATTTCGACGTGGGTAACCCTCAGCGAGTATGCGGGTCCAGACCAGATCTTTTTGTTCCTGCGTCATAAACACCCAATCTGCCACTTCGGCAACCGTGCGCCCGCAACCACGACAGACATCGTCAAAGGTGGTTGAACATACCGCGACGCAAGGTGTATCTGGACGTTCTTTGGTTTCAGTCATAGCTTAAATGGTGTTGGAAAATCAAAATTCGTATATTGTGCAGCCAGACAAATACTGCCGTATGGTCGCGCGGCACATTTTGCAATGGGTATTCTATTTGAGATATGCAAGTACCGGGCGAATCGATCATGTTAAATGATTGACAAAGACAGCTTGCCGCCTGAGAATCGGGCAAAACATTGCGCGATGTTCACCTTTATAAACGATTCATTATTAAAAACAAAATGACCCAAGATTTCTTTCAAGCCTTCGTCCTGTTAATTCTTGTTACCGACCCATTTGGCAACATCCCGATCTTTGTCAGTGCACTCTCGCATGTCGCACCAGAACGGCGCTGGCGCGTGGTGGTACGAGAATGCGCGATTGCTTTTATCTTGTTGATGTTGTTTATGTTTTTTGGCAAACATTTTCTCGCTGCCATGCAGTTATCTGAAGTCTCTCTGCGCATTGGTGGCGGTGTTATTTTATTCTTGATCGCCTTGCGCATGGTATTCCCACAAGAAGGCGGCGTTTTTGGCGATGTTGAAGGCGACAATGAGCCGTTTATTGTGCCGCTGGCGATACCTGCGCTGGCTGGCCCATCCTCGTTGGCCACAGTGCTGTTATTTTCTTCAGATAGCCGCCTCGATGTTGCGGTACATGTCGCCGCGCTCACCGCTGTTGCCGTGGTCTGGCTGGTCGTACTCTTAAGTGCGGAGCGTATGCAACGCGTACTCGGTGTGCGAGCCATGACGGCGTTTGAACGGCTGATGGGATTAATCCTGACCGCGATGGCAGTTGAAATGCTGCTCGCAGGCATTCGGGATTATCTGAAAACCCTGAGCTAAATTAAGCTATTTACTCACCTCAACACTTGCTTGAACGGCCGGACTAGGTTTTTGCCCGGCATCAAACAACTTACTGTTAAAAGTGAAATAACCCAACAAAAATAAAATGATCGCGATGGCAAATTGTTTAAAGAATTTCTTATTCATTTTGAGATGTCCCCCGTTTAATATTAAATAATTTTATTTAATCTCATCTTTGCAATTTCTGCATCGTCGAATCCGAGACCGTGCAAAACTTCATCATTGTGCTGCCCGAGTTTCGGGCCTAACCAATGCGTTTGTCCAGGTGTAACAGACATCTTTGGCGTAATCGCCGGCAGCTTGACTGGTGTGCCATCGGCAAAGCTGTGCTGCTCGAACATCTGGCGCGCTAAAAATTGCGGATCATCCATCATGTTACGAACAGAGTAAATTTTTCCCACTGGCACATCAGCATCGGACAATATTTGCAATGCTGTTTGAATACTCTGCGTTGCGCACCAGGACTGAATCGCGCCATCGATTTCTGCGGTACGTGGTACACGACCATCGTTGCGGACTAACTGAATATCCGCAGCCAAATCATCACGCCCTATCGCCAGCATCAGGCGATGGAAAATGGCATCACCATTACCAGCGATCACAATATTCTCGCCATCACCTGTTGTGTAGGTATTCGAAGGTACGATGCCAGGCAATGCGCCGCCTGTGCGTTCACGTACTACTCCAGCTTGGTCAAATTCTGGCACCAATGATTCCATCAGATTAAACACGGATTCATACAGAGCCACGTCAACCATCTGCCCCTCACCAGCGACACAATCATCACCTGACTTACCGTTCCAACGGCCACCGGTTACATCACGATGGCGTAACGCCATCATTGCACCGATGACGCCGTGCATGGCAGCGACCGAATCGCCAATCGAAATACCGACGCGTACCGGAGGCCGGTCTGCATGGCCCGAAACATAACGCAAACCGCCCATCGATTCAGCGATCGCGCCAAAGCCAGGCAGATCTTTCATTGGCCCAGTTTGCCCATAACCCGACAAGCGCACCATGATCGTGGCGGGATTGATCGCTGATAAATCGTCAAACCCAAGCTGCCATTTCTCCAGCACACCGGGGCGATAATTTTCGACAATGATGTCCGCATCCAAAGCTAAGCGTTGCGCTATTTCCTGACCTTCCTGCGTCTTCATATTCAGTGTGATGCATTTTTTATTGCGCGCCTGAACGCTCCACCACAAGGAAGTTCCATCTTTCAGAACACGCCATTGACGCAAAGGGTCGCCGCTATCTGGCGCTTCTATCTTGATGACTTCGGCACCAAATTCTGCCAGCATACGTGAGCAAAATGGGCCGGCGATCAGGGTGCCGAGTTCTAGCACCTTGATACCAGCGAGGGCAGATTTATTTGCTTTTTTCTGTTCTGTCATTGCGTTTTTTGGGCCACGACTCAAGAGTCTAAATAAGAATCCAAATTTAAGTAGCGCGCCTATCCAGCATTGCGCGGGCAATAGTGCCGGCATCAACATATTCCAATTCACCACCAACTGGTACGCCGCGTGCCAATCTTGTTACACCCAAACCGCGGGCCTTGAGCGTTTCACCGATGTAATGGGCGGTCGCTTCGCCTTCATTATTGAAATTAGTCGCGAGCACAACTTCTTTGACCACACCATCAGTAGCGCGACTAATGAGTTTATCGAGATGAATGTCTTTTGGCCCGATACCATCCAATGGCGAGAGCCGCCCCATCAAGACAAAATACAGTCCTTTGTAAGTCATGGTCTGCTCTATCATCAACTGATCGGTCGGTGTCTCAACCACGCACAATAAAGTTGCGTCGCGCTCGGTATCAAGACAGGTACTGCATTGTTGATTTTCAGTGAAGGTATTGCATGAGATACAGTTTTTGATACGTTCAACGGCCTGCGTCATGGCACGGCCTATCATCTCCGCGCCTTCTCTATCATGTTGGAGCAGATGGTAGGCCATGCGTTGGGCGGATTTTGGTCCCACACCCGGCAAGCGACGTAAGGCTTCGCTGAGAAATTCAAGGCTACTTTGGGATTTCACGAATGGGATCTTTTGAACTAGGTGTGGTGTAGCGTATTTTTTGCTTTGCAAAAAATACGCTTCAAATTGAATTACTTTGCACGCAAAAATTAAAACGGCAATTTAAAGCCTGGCGGCATAGGCATACCGGCTGTCAACCCGGACATTTTTTCCTGACTAGTTGCTTCCGCTTTACGGACTGCATCAT
This sequence comes from Pseudomonadota bacterium, assembly GCA_040390685.1. Classification (GTDB taxonomy): domain Bacteria; phylum Pseudomonadota; class Gammaproteobacteria; order Burkholderiales; family Burkholderiaceae_D; genus Undibacterium. The sequence goes on from JAZJYB010000067.1 coordinate 37,982, forward strand.
TAAAGGCAGCAGCAACTAAATCCTCCAGCATATCTTTGTCGTCACCGAACAAGGACGGATCTATCGTGACACGCTTGACGTCATTTTTGCAGGTCATTACTACTTTAACCAATCCTGCGCCGGATTGACCTTCAACTTCGACCAAAGCCAATTGATCCTGGGCTTTCTTCATATTGTCTTGCATTGCCTGCGCTTGCTTCATTAAGCCTGCGAGTTGATTTTTCATCACACTATTTCTCCTAAATCGAATTTTATATTGGTTTAAACTTGTTCTAAATTGGCCGAATGCTGCCGGTAGCAATAGTTGCGCCGAATTCTCGCATTAAAGTCTGTACGAAGGAGTCGCTACGGATAGACTTTTCTGCATTGACCTGGCGTGCGGCACGCTCTGCCACCGCTTGCGCATTCGCTGTTTGTTCTACGGCACCGATCTGCGTCTCAACCCGCACATCGCGCGAGAATCGTTCAGACAAAGCGGCCATTAATTTTTCTACACTACCAGATGAAAGCAAAGTTGCCAGCGGAACGCGCAGTTGGAACACCACGGCGTTGCCATTGATTTCGCACTTTATCAATTCACTTTGTTGCGCCAACTGCTGTGCGACTGCACGTACAGGCAAGGACGCTGCCAAGTTGGGCCAATGTCCGTCCCAGTCAATTTCTGCCACTGGAATAGCGATGAATGGACGAGGTGCAATTACTTCTACTTGCTGAAAATCCGCAACACTGCTGACACTGGTATTAGCAAGCGTATTTTCCAAAGCGCCTTCCAGCGTTGCTTGTACTTCACGCGTTGCCGTTTGCGAGTTTTCTAATTCCGGCTTAGGTGGCTCAATTTTGATCGCCGCTGCTGGCGCACTGGCAAACTGTTCCTCGTCCCAAGGTGGAGGCATATCGTCCATTCCGGCGGGCTCAAACTGAACTTCCTTACGTGCTGGGACGGCAGCTACGACAGCTTGTGTTGCTGGCACAGAGGCTGCTACGGCAGGCTCGATAACTGGCGCTGCAACCACAGCCGCAGGTGATGGGTTCCGCGACGCGCTATTTGGACTCATGGCCTTATTACTACCGGCACGGGCTGCAGCCAATGCAGCCATGGCCGGACTGAGCGCAGGTTTTGCCGGCGCGACCGCAGCGACACTAGCCACAGGAGCTACACTTACATTAATTGGTGGAGCGTTAACTTGAGAAGCCTGAGGTGCAATCACTGGCGTTGAAATATTGGCCCGATGCATATTGACCGGTGCAGCTGCGTCCGGGGCTGGCGCCCTGACCTGTTCACTCGCAACTCTCGGGCTTGCAGCACGGTTACCTGCAGTGACACTGGAACCACCTTGGCTTTGCGTATCAGCACCATCCGATGGGCGGAACGCCAACATACGCAACAGTGTCATGCTGAATCCCGCGTATTCATCGGGAGCCAAGCCCAATTCATTGCGGCCATGCACGACGATTTGGTAATACAGCTGAATTTCTTCTTTGCCAAATAACTTGGCCAATCGTATTAGATCAGGCAACTCCGGCAAATCATCTGGCAGAGCGGTCGGCACCATTTGAGTCACTGCAATTTGATGCAATAGTGTTCCCAAATCTTGTAGCGCGGCTTTATAAGATAAGCTGCGCGCCGCCATTTCATCAGCGACATCGAGCAAGCCCTTGCCGTCTTGCGCGACCAAAGCATCAAGCAGGCGTATCAAATACGATTGATCCAGCGAACCCAGCATACTTTGTACCGCATCGAGCGTCACCCGACCCGCAGCATACGCAATTGCCTGATCTGTCAGCGACAAAGCGTCACGCATGGAACCATGGGCACCTTGCGCTAATAACCTCAAGGCAGGCACATCGAAGTCGATGTTCTCTTGCCCCAAAATATTATCCAGATGGCTGACGATATGCCCGGGCGGCATTTGCTTCAGATTAAACTGTAAGCAGCGCGATAAAACGGTGACCGGAATTTTTTGCGGATCTGTTGTAGCCAGAATAAATTTCACATGTTCTGGCGGCTCCTCCAAGGTCTTCAGCATCGAGTTGAAGGCATGATTGGTCAGCATGTGAACTTCATCGATCATATACACTTTGAAGCGTGCGTTCGATGGGGCATACACTGCTTGCTCCAGCAAGGACGCCATTTCATCAACGCCACGGTTAGAAGCGGCATCCATCTCGATATAATCGACAAAGCGTCCCGCATCGATCGCAGTACATGCGCCGCAAACGCCGCAAGGTTGTGAAGTGATTCCCTTTTCACAATTAAACGCCTTGGCCAAGATACGCGACAAAGTCGTTTTACCAACCCCACGTGTTCCCGTAAATAAATACGCGTGATGAAGTCGCTGCTGATCTAAAGCATGCGATAGCGCACGAACTACGTGCTCTTGACCGACTAGCGTTTCAAAGCTTTTCGGGCGGTATTTTCGGGCGAGAACTTGATATGACATCTTGCAATTTTACCTTATCTTCAGAAGTTTCATGAAGCGTCATTTTGGGAGGCTGACTTACTAACATCATCTTTGATGTGCGGGGCCTGCTTAGCCAATAATTCACGCAACGCAGCAAGCTCTTGGTGCAGCGCGCGAATATCCCTATGTAAATCCCGCTCAAATTTGGCCTCTTCTTCGCCAACAAATAAAGCAGCTATGTTTGCAGTTACGATAGAGAATATTGCGTAACCGAGCAGAACAATAAATACCGCAAATACTTTAGATGCGGCAGTAGAAGGAACAATATCACCATAGCCCACTGTCGCAATCGTGGTAAAAGCCAGCCAGACACCGTCAGCGTAACTTTCAACATTCGGCTCCAACCAATAAAAACCCGCTCCCGCAGTAGTCAACATCAGCACGGCCAATGCGATGACTTGCACTAAATGACTGGGGCGTATGTGCAGCAATACTATCATCGCGATCCGTAGGAAAATAAGCGCACTCAAAGCTAATCTAAGTATCCACTCAAGTCCGCTCCAATGCACCGCACTTGGGAAAGCACTAGCGACACATCCGATCATGATGACGATATCAAGAAACATCTTGCCGCTGCGCCTCCGACCAACTCTGTGCAGCTTCCACTGCCACGCGGTATCGATGATCAATAGCACAGCTACAAAACCATACAGCGCATGGCCAAATAATCGAGCCTTATCACCATCCCCAGCCAACAACAAATAGAATGCGGGAATAGAAAGTATCAGGCCTATCAACAAAACCGGCCTCGACAACCAATCAATGAAGTGCCGGGTTACAGCAGAACTTTTAATCATTGCAACACCTAGATTGACTCGCTTCTCTTTCACTTTAATCGCCCTATATTTGTACAATCCCCATGAGATCTTTACAACAATTGGCGCAAATAACATTGAGGCTCATCAAAAATGGCGCGACTTTTCTTCCGCAAGGAGAAATTCGACTCAGCAACCTAAGAACAAGAAACCTCAACAACAATGAACGACAATGGATGCAGGAGATATAAAAATGACAGAATAGTCAAAAGGAGAAAAGAGGCGAGCCTGATCTGCGGCACTTACGGGAAATGACTGTGGCTGCTTCGTTCCCGACCTGACCAGATTGGCCATGCCGCAATGCGCAGGGGCCCGCCAGCGAGAATTATAGCGCATTGCAATCAATTCGTGAAGCATCATGATCATCGCCAGCAACTGGACAGATCCAACTCAACAGCCACATCACAATCCCAATTCCTGCCAAATCTTATCTACCCTCGACTTAACCTCAGCAGTCATCTGTATCGTGCTGCCCCATTCACGGTTGGTTTCACCTGGCCATTTATTGGTTGCATCCAAGCCCATCTTGCTACCCAAACCACTCACGGGCGAGGCAAAATCTAAATAATCTATCGGTGTATTGTCGATCAGCGTGGTATCACGCAAAGGATCAACTCTCGTTGTAATCGCCCAAATGACTTCTTTCCAATCTCGAATATTAACGTCTTCATCGACCACGATAATAAATTTGGTATACATAAACTGTCGCAAAAAACTCCAGACACCAAACATCACACGCTTAGCATGGCCGGCATACGATTTTTTGATTTTCACGACCGCCATGCGATAACTACAGCCTTCTGGCGGCAGATAAAAATCGATGATCTCGGAAAATTGTTTTTGCAATAAGGGAATAAACACTTCGTTCAGCGCCAGGCCAAGTATCGCAGGCTCATCCGGCGGCTTGCCAGTGTAAGTCGAGTGGTAAATCGGATCGCGTCGCATCGTAATGCGATCGATCGTAAACACTGGAAAACTATCCTGCTCATTGTAATAGCCAGTATGGTCACCAAACGGCCCTTCGAGTGCATGCTCGTAACCGCTAGGGTGAGATTCATCAGGATAGATATGCCCTTCCAGAACGATTTCAGCTGACGCTGGCACCCGCAATTCACTGCCTATCGCTTTCACCAACTCAGTCCGGCTTCCGCGCAACAATCCTGCGAACTGATATTCAGACAAGCTATCAGGCACGGGAGTGACGGCGCCAAGTATCGTCGCCGGGTCAGCACCGAGCGCAACAGCAATCGGATAAGGCTGACCTTTGGTGGCGATACCGTGCTCACGAAAGTCCAAAGCACCACCGCGATGTGCCAGCCAGCGCATGATGACTTTATTTCGCCCGAGCACTTGCTGCCTATAGATGCCGAGGTTTTGCCGTTTCTTGTGTGGCCCTTTAGTAATCACCAGGCCCCAAGTGATCAGTGGCGCAATATCGCCAGGCCAGCAATGCTGAATCGGCAGTCTTGCCAAATCAACGTCATTGCCCTCCCAGACTATCTCCTGACACGGCGCGCTGCGTAGCTCTTTCGGTGACATATCCCAGACCGCTTTAACCAATGAACCGAGACCAAGAATATCTTTAAATCCTTTGGGCGGCTCCGGCTCCTTAAGCGAAGAAAGGACATGCCCAATTCTGCGCAATTCACTTATATCATCTGCACCCATCCCCATTGCCACGCGCTTGGTCGTACCAAACAAATTACCCAAGACCGGCATCGAATGTCCAGTTGGCTGAGTAAATAGTATCGCCGGCCCCTCTGCACGAAGCGTGCGATCACAGATTTCCGTCATCTCCAGATAGGGTGAAATTGGCGTATCTATTTGTTTTAATTCGTTTTTTTGTTGTAGCTGAGAAATAAAATCCCTCAAATCAGTGTATTTCATGTTTTTTTCTTTTTGTTGACTGTGAACATAATGATATAGAAAAGTCGGGCAAGTGCTTGATTTTATTGATTATTGCTGCATTGCAGCATGAAATATGAGATACGAAAGTAATGACTACCTAATTCTATAGTATTGACTCGATATAAAACCGCACCTACAATCTGCCCAACTTGATGAGTGGTTCATCGTTGTATATTGATATTTAGCAAAGAAAAAAACAGCGATAGACCTCATTATTCACTGGGCTCGGGTCCCACTAAACATAAGAAGGATTACTTCAATAGGGCTTCTGCCTTTTCCCGAAAAAAGTTATTTGCCACTGCGCAGCCTCCATTGCAGTCCGCTCATTGGCAAATAACTCCGGCGTCTTTTGATCGCAGCATTTAAAAAGACGATATTTCTGATTTGCGAACGTGGGTCTATCTGCATACAGTCCGTATTAGATATTGCTCACCTCGCGACGATTCAGGAGGTAATATGTTTCAACGATTTCTCTTAGCAGTTCAAGATAATAAAGATGCGTACGCTGGCAAAAATGGCAAACACGTATTTTTCTTATTCGATACAAAAATTAGTTTATTTTCAACACTCCATCATTTGACACTGGCCTTAGGTCTAGCTGCAATCCTCGTTTTGACGATGATGTTTATCAAGCCAGATTTAGCAGAAAAATTTCAAAGTTTGTCGCCCTTCGCTGTGAGTTCACCCGCGCTAGATGTAAACAATCCAGTGCCACCTAGTCTAGCGCTCTTGATGGCGACACCAGAACAGCTTGCGCAGCCGAATACTGTTGAAGTTGCGGCATCGGCTATCGATCAAGATAGTAAAATTTCAAATAACGATCGCGAGCAACAATGGGTGACTTCCTGGCTAGCCAAACGATATCGTGTTGCCAGTGATGCGAGCGACATGCTGGTTTCTGCCGCTTACGTCACAGCCAAAGAAATAAAGCTCGATCCTCTGTTAATTCTTTCCGTCATGGCGATAGAGTCAGGCTTAAATCCGTTTGCCGAGAGCCCGGTTGGTGCACAGGGCCTGATGCAGGTCATGTCCAAAATTCATCATGAAAAATTTGAAGAGATGGGTGGTATAAAAGCCGCCTTGAACCCAATTGCCAATATTAAAGTAGGTGCCTTAATTTTAAAAGATTATGTAACGCGTGGCGGCTCGGTTGAAGCAGGCTTAAAGTTATATGTAGGCGCTGCCGCTTTCGACAATGATGCTGGATATGGATCGAGAGTCATGGCCGAATATCGCAGATTGAAAGACGTAGCCATCGGTAAAAACGTGTCCATTTTTATCACGACACCCGCTCAACCAGCACTTGCCCGTCCTCAGGAAGCGACGCCTGGAGTCAAATTGGAAACGCTTACCGAACATAAAAACGTCACAATTGAGAATAAACTGCCAGAACAAATCGCACGTCTTTAAGATACGCCGACTAATAGAAACCACCTGCAAGAATTAATCTGGTGGTTTTTTTTACGCTTATTTTTTATTTGGACATAGTCAAAACCATATCATTTCAAATTTTAAATTTCAACTTTCAAAATTCAATCGTCGAAACCAAAATCATAAATGGACGACACCTTAAGAACCGCTTCACGAAAGTCGTGCATCAATTCGGAACGAATTCCACCACCAGGATAAGCCAGCACATATTGGTAGCTAATATCGCTCTCGAAAGGCCGGACGACAACGCCGTTATTGCGCCATATTTTCGCAGCGAAAGGTTCGACGATAGACACACCCAAACCATTTGCCACCATGGCATAACGGGTATGCGAGGTATGTGTCTTAATTACATGGCGGGGATGGCTATCCGCTTTAACCAAAGTGCTGAGCTCCTCCTTGTAACCTTGTGAGAGGATAGGAACCCAGCCTATCATATTCTCGCCATCAAGATCATTTGGCGTAACCAACTCCTTTGCGGCCAGCCGATGCCCGGCAGGTATTGCACACATTACATTCATTTTCATGATGGTTTCCACCTCGATACCCGCAATACTCGGGAATGCCAGGCAGATCGCCATATCCGCTTTCATATCTTGCAAGCGTACCAGTATCTCAGGTCCGCTAATACTATCCACCGTGACTGGCACATGAGGGTGATACTTGAAAAATTCCCGCAAAATCAAAGGCATTATACTGGTCGCTAACACTGGCAGACATGCGACTGAGATGCCTTCTGGGGTTTCGTCCCGAATATTTGCCGCTACCTGTGCCAATCGCTCCAAGCCCAAAAAATTCTCTTCAACCGAGCGATAGAAACGCACTCCCGCAATCGTAGGCTCCAAACGCCCCTTAGTGCGATTAAACAAACGAAAGCCCAGTGTGCTTTCAAGATCGGCAATTAATCTACTGATAGCTGGTTGAGTGACATTCATCTTTCGGGCAGCACCGACACTGGTTCCAGCCATCATCAGGCAACGAAATGCCTCAATTTGTCTAAATTGCATCATTACAATTCACCTTAGAAGCTTGTCAAAAATTACCTAAAAATCAAAATCATGACACCGCATAACAAATTCACATTAAGTATGCAAAATTGTGAGTGGACATGATAGGGTATCTTTGAAATACTGTGTTACCGAATTGCAAGTGAATGAAAAAGTACAAACAACATATCAACAAGCGAAGAGGACGTAGCTCTTACCCGGTCAAAACAGATCATCAGAATAATGATCGGTCATGATGTCTGGCAAGAGCACGTGAAGACACCCAAAAGGTAGAACCTCAACGCGAACTGCGTCACCCAAAAGTTGACTAGTTCGCGCTGATCAAGACGCCGTCAGATTTTTTTCATCGCTTGGGAGATTGAATAGCATGCTTGCATTCGGAACCGTGAAGTTAAAAGGAATCAACGAGATCTTCGATCAATTGACAGGTTTGACACGGTCAAAATTGAATCATCTGTATGCGGGAGACATTGAGGCCGAAGCGCGCTTTGAATGTCTTAGCTTCGCAGGCGATACTGGCGCAGCGAACTTTGTCGGGTTTGAACATATTACCGGGCGCATCGGTGATCGCAATGGCGGATTTATCGTTCAGCATATAGGCTGGATTAAATCAGGTAGAACGGAAAGCACCTTAAATGTTCTGCACGGATCTGGCACTGGCGAACTCACTGGAATTAAAGGTCATGGGCGTACTACCTGGATCAGCGATTCCAACAATCCATCACAAGTGTTACTAGAATACAGTTTTGATTAACGCTTTGACTAAGATTCTGACTTAATTCAATTTGGCGCTGGCTGAAAATTGAATTTTCTCCTTAGAAAATCATCAATCCGCTTGATCGCTTCCTGCAAGTTCTCCATTGATGTTGCATACGAAATGCGTACATACTGACTCGCCGTTGCGGGTCCAAAATCAAGTCCAGGCACGATCACGACATTCGCCTCGTTCAATACATCTCTAGTAAATTGATCGGCATCATCGGAAAAACGCGAGCAGTCGGCATAAACATAAAAAGCACCATCCGGCATCACTGGCACATCAAATCCTAAATTTCGCAATGCGGGAACAATATAATCGCGACGACGCTTAAATTCCGCTTTTCGTTCTTCATATATTGTTAAGGCCTCGGCAGAAAAGCAAGCTAGCCCGGCATGTTGCGCAACCGAAGAAGCGCAAATAAACAAATTTTGCGCAAGTTTTTCTAATTGCGGCACGATACGTTCGGGTACGACTAGCCAACCCAAACGCCAGCCTGTCATATTGAAATACTTACTAAAACTATTGATCACAATCACATCGTCATCCAAAGACAATGCAGAGAATGGCGCGGCATCGTAGCTGAGTCCCTGATAGATTTCATCAACAATCGTAAAGCCATTTTTCTCTTTGACGGCTTGAATAATTTTTGCGAGTTCTGCAGGCGCGATTGAAGTACCGGTTGGATTTGAAGGTGATGCTAGCAATACCCCTCTACTCTTCTCATTCCAATGTTGCCGTACCAATTTATCCGACAACTGAAAACGTTCTTGCGGGCCGCAGTGGATTAATTTTGCCGTGCCTTCGAAGGCCGCGACAAAATGTCGATTACATGGATAGCTAGGATCAGGCATCAAGACTTCGGCGCCAGGCTCAACCAAGGCGGCGCAAGCCAACAACAAGGCAGCAGATGCACCGGCGGTGACAACTATGCGACTGGCAGGAATGTTTACTTGATATTTATCTAGGTAATGTTTGGAAATCGCTTCTCGTAATGCCGGGATACCCAAAGCGGAGGTGTATTGCAAATGTCCGGCGCCCATCGCTTTCACTGCGGCATCAATAACGCATTGTGGTGCTGTAAAATCAGGCTCGCCTATGCCCATATGAACGATATGTCGGCCTTGTTTTTCTAGTTCGGCCGCCATCTTGGCGAGTTCCATCACATGAAACGGGGCGATATTTTCCAGGCGTGAAGCCAGATTGTTTTCCATAACTCACCAAGAAAAAACGTCTTATTTCGAAATCGAAAATAAGACGTTTAGAATAAAATTAAACTAGTTTAATAAAGCAATTATTTGCCGGCACTTACTTCTGTTGCCCTCAATTTGGCTGCCAATTTATCGAGTACGCCATTCACGTATTTATGACCATCCTGGCCACCAAAAGACTTGGTCAACTCGACCGCTTCATTAATCACGACGCGGTAAGGTATTTCAAGATGGTTCTTTAACTCGAATACACCGATCAGTAAAGCGGCGTGCTCAATCGGCGATAATTCAGCGATGGTGCGGTCAATGAAAGGAGCAATCTCTTCCCTCAATTGTATCGATTGATTGATTGCTCCATGCAGCAAGGAATCAAAATGCTCTCTATCCGCCTTTTCGAAACCATGCGCTTCGCGGATATGTGCATCAATTGAACCGGCATCTTCGTTATTCAGCAGCCATTGATACAGTCCTTGTAAGGCGAATTCGCGTGCGCGATGGCGTGGTGAACGGCTCTTGGATGGATTGGCGTGTTGGGTTTTCGTTGTCATTATTTTCTCTTACAATTTTTAATCTGGTTACGCGTCGAACTTAAGCATCGCATTTAAGCATCGTAATGGATATCTTCAGTCGCTTCTGCCAACTCTTCCAATGCCAATGTCAGATTTGCCATTTCTACCGCTACCCGCGCTGCATCAGTGCCCTTCTCGACCATACGCACCTCGGCTTGCTCATCGTTTTCTGTTGTCAAAATGGCGTTGGCAATTGGAATGCCCGTATCCAGACCAACTCTGGTGATGCCGGCACCCGATTCATTTGAGACTAACTCAAAGTGATATGTCTCGCCGCGTATCACTGCACCCAAGGCAATTAAGGCATCAAATTGATTTGTCAGAGCCAATTTCTGAAGAGCTAAAGGCACTTCTAGCGCACCAGGCACAGTCACGTGAAGAATATCTTCATTGAGTACACCGAGTGCATTCAATTCGGCCAAGCAAGCTGCCAAGAGGCCGTTACCAACGGTTTCATTAAAACGTGCTTGCACGATACCAACTCTAACGCCTGCGCCATCGAGGCTTGATTCAAAATGTCCAACTGTCATGATGTTCTTTCCCGCGCAAAGCGCTCTACTTTATTAAACGATGTTTGTATTTTGTGTTCTTATTAATTTGCCATGCCAGGCTTATCCAGATAGCCAATGACTTCCAAATTAAAACCTGTCATCGAAGGCATTTTTCTTGGATTAGCCAGCAACTTCATACGGCCTACACCAACGTCTTTTAAAATCTGTGCACCAATTCCATAGTTGCGCAAATCCATACGAGCTGCACGTGCCAACGGGCGTGCATCTGGTGTATTCAGGGCTTTAAATTGATCAAACATTTGCTCTGCCGTCTCTTCACAATTGAGCAAAACCATCACGCCACTCTCAGATGCCTTGATCGCGGCCATGGCCGACGCGACGTTCCAGGAATGGGTAGAAATCTGGCTCTCCAGTAAATCAAGAATTGATACTGGTTGATGCACGCGCACCAGGGCTTCTTTATCGGGACGAACATCCCCGTGTACCAAGGCCAAATGCGCTGAGCCACTCGGTTTATCGCGGAACACAATGGCCCTGAAATTGCCATGCACAGTTTGCATTTCGCGTTCGGCGACGCGTTCCACCAGACTCTCGGTTTGGCTACGGTAGTGTATCAAATCGGCAATCGTGCCTATTTTCAAACCATGTTCCTTGGCAAATTCAAGGAGATCAGGCAAGCGCGCCATGGTGCCATCATCTTTCATGATTTCACAGATCACGGCAGCGGGAGTTAATCCGGCTAACTCAGCAAAATCACAACCGGCTTCGGTATGACCAGCGCGCATCAAGACGCCGCCTTTTTGCGCTTTCAAAGGAAAGATATGTCCAGGCTGAACAATATCATTGGCAACAGTATTTTTTGCCACTGCAACTTGTACTGTTTTTGCACGGTCAGCTGCCGAGATGCCGGTGGTGACGCCTTCGGCGGCTTCAATTGATACAGTAAAGTTAGTCCCAAACGCTGTGCCATTTCGGCTAGTCATCATGGCTAGATTGAGTTGCTCGCAACGTTCTTCTGTCAGCGTCAGGCAAATTAAGCCACGGCCAAATTTCGCCATAAAGTTAATCGCCTCAGGTGTCACAAAATCGGCAGCTAAAACGAGATCGCCTTCGTTCTCCCTGTCTTCCTCGTCGACCAAAATAACCATACGGCCTGCGCGCAATTCTTCAACAATTTCTTGGGTATTTGACATGCTCATGAGAATTTCCTGGAGTGTGCGTTATTTGCTAATTCGCAATTGCACAAAAATTTGATATTTAGCCCCGTATTGTAAAGGATTTACCGCTCTTTACCTGGGTGCAAGCAGACTTTATCGCGATTTTGCGAAAATCTGTCTGTCATAAAAGCGATAGCGCATTAAATTCAAATGCATTAAAGACAAACTCGACCAGATATCCACCGGTATAAATTTAACAATAAAGGCTAATGCAATAAAATTGCGATTTACTTAAGCTGCCAGACAATGCCAAAATTCAAACCCAAAACATCGATGCCTGGATTAGGTTTTGTCATCCCCATATTCGAATGATGCGTAAAATATAAGCTGGTGGTAATCGCCATTTTTTTGTCGAGCTGGTGCCGGTATCCCAGTTGAGAAAACCAGTTCAGGGTAAATTTTTGCCCCTGAGCACCAGGGATATTTTTTGAATTTATCCGGCCAGCACCGCCACCAATTTCGTAGAAAAGTGCATTTTTTTGATCTGCGCTCCAAAGTTCAAAACTTGGAGCGCCAGCGAAAGCCAGATAATAATCTTCCGCGCCTTTTAAATAAACTTCAGTAACAAACGAGAATCTTTGCCGGACCGCCAAACGCGCACCGCTAGCGCCACGCCAAAGATCAAAACCTGACGGTGAGCGCCATAACACCTGGGTTGGAACGATGGTGTAATCAAGCGGAGAATGATGCAATATTTTTCCCAAATACCCCGCCTCCACGCCCATTTCCCAATTATCTGCCGGGTGCTCGTGTGCTTGCACTAAATCAGTATTAAGCATCATGGCTACTAACAAACCTAGTTGCGCCAGATAAAAATTTATACGCATAAATTACTTAATTCCAATCTAGGAAAATGACTTCAGAATTAGAGACACTCGATTATTCAGGTTCAAACTCTTAGTTCTCTGCTTTAAACTGGATCTCTACGACTTTTGTTTGCGGGTTAGAAATGGCGGCATATTTCCATGCCGATAAAGCGGCGATGACTTCTTTATCAAAATATTTTCTAGGATTAGCTTCGATGATTTCGACTTTCGATACACTGCCATTTTTCTCAACAAAAAGACGCGCACGCACCAAACCTTGAGTATGACCAGCTCGTGCTGCTGCAATTGGAAATGATGGCTGCACACCAGAAATGAATTTCAAGATTTCTGGAACAGGAGCAGCCGCCGGCTTTATTGCCAGCACCGGTGCTGGCGCCAACTCTACCGGCTTGGGAATCACCGGTGCCGGCACGATGACAGCAGGGGCCTTTGCCAATACGGCCGCGCTTGCGGCTGTCTTAGCCGCAAGTATTTTAGCCTCCTGCGCCAGTTTAGCTTCCTGCGCAAGTTTTAGATCCTTAGCTTCCTTGGCAATTTTCTCCTCGCGTGCGGACTGAATCGCGCTCTTTTTCTCGGCGATATCCCACCACCGAGTCACATTTGCTGTCTCGTCGGTATGACGCGAGGGGCTCTTAACCAATCCGGTCGGTGCGTTAACAACCACCCCCGATGCTGAATTAGATGCTTCTGCAGATGCCGACGGTAACTCTGGATTCGGATTTTTTTGGCAACCCGAAGCAAATATTGCTGCGCTCATGCAAAGTACACTGCCGAAAATTACCTTTACCTCTTTCGAATTCCACATACCTGCTACCGTCCACATATCTAATTCCTATTTCGATCCAACATATAAAAAAACTGCATACTCAATACTAGTCGCCGTGCCCTGATCCATGACTAATCACTTTCACTGGCATACCCACTGCATTTTTCCCGTCAAAGAAAAATGGTTTTCTGTTCTTGGGATGTGCGCCAACTTCATTCATGGTAGCGGCATCGTACAAGCGGCCATTGATCATCACCTGAGAGATTTTGTCTGATTGCTGTATGTCCTTCAGCACATCGCCATCGATGATGACTAAATCGGCTAGCTTGCCCACTTCCAGCGATCCGATGTCTTTATCCATGCCTAGATATTTTGCACCGTTTAATGTTGCCACCCTAATGATCTCCAAAGGTGTCATGCCACCTCGCGCCAGTGTCCACATTTCCCAGTGGGCGCCGAGACCTTCACGCTGGCCATGCGCACCGAGGTTGACTGCCACACCGGCGCGTTGCAATTGGGTCGCGGCGCGGGCGATATTAAATACATTGAAGTCTTCTTCCGGAGCGGTTTCGCGTCTGATGCTGCGCGCTTCCAATACCGAACGAGGTACATATTTTGTCAGCAACGGATGCTTCCACACATCAGTGCGGGCATACCAATAATGTTCGCCATCCAGGCCACCGTAACCAACGATCAGGGTCGGGGTATAACCGACCTTGGTTTGCGACCAGAGTTGGGTCACGTCGTCATACACATTCGGCACAGGGATCGCATGCTCGATACCAGTATGGCCATCGATCACCATATTCATATTATGCTGAAACAAAGAGCCGCCTTCCGGCACCACCATCATGCCGGTTTGACGTGCTGCTTCGAGCACTTGCTGGCGTTGCTCGCGACGCGGTTGGTTGTAGCTTTTTACTGAAATCGCACCGTCCGCTTTCAGACGTTTCAGATGAGTCAAAGCATCATCGAGATTATTTACAATCGCGCTCATGTTGGCTTTGGCGCCGTACAAGATTGTTCCGGTAGAAAAAATTCGCGGCCCCACCACTTTGCCAGCGCGCTGCATTTCACTATGGGTGAAAATTTCAGCAGTGTCGTTGGAAGGATCATGTATCGTCGTCACGCCAAAAGCCAGCGAAGCGTAGTTGACCCAACTCTGCTGCGGAATAACTTGCCCCTCGCCCATGCCGCCGTGCCAATGCACATCAACGATGCCCGGAATGATGGTCTTGCCATCGGCGGCGATCAGCTTCGCACCCGCCGGCACCGCAACTTTGTCCGCTGCGCCGATCTCAGTGATGCGGTTATTTTTAATGACGATGCGTGCGTTTGCAATGACTTCATCACCCTTCATGGTGACTACGCGCGCGCCGGAAATTACTGTGACGCCTTCAGGCTTATCAGCGTTCTCGCGAAAGCCGATTTTCAGTCCAGCTTCACTAGGCTTAGGCAACTCTTTGGGCGCACCGGCAACAAAACTAAACGCGTTACTTAATGGCGTGCTGAATAATTCATCCCCCAAGGAAAATTGAATTTTTTTGCTGTCACCCGACCAATGCACATACTCGCCGGCATTGACGTCCAACTGCCGCACAGGCAAACCATCCATTTTCGATCCAACCGTGACCGCTTTGCCGGCAAGCGGCATCGGTGCGACGTAGGAATGAAAACGTTCGTTAAATGCCAGCCATGCGCCATCTGGCGAGATCACGAAGTCTTCAACGAATTCACCTTTGGCGACGGCAACTTGTTCGCTCTTGTCCAGCTTAAATCGTATTAGTGAAGTACTCCAATCCACTTCACCGGAATTTTCTGTACGGGTTAAATACACGTGATCGTTATCTTTGCCAAATTGCGGCGCAGAACCATCATCGGTCAGCAAACGCGGCTCAGTCTTACCGTCTGCGGCAACGGCATACACACCACCATTCAATCCATGCCATGGCGTCGTCAGGTAACCGCCACTGACTTTCACATACACGACTTGTTTACCATCTGGTGAGAAAGTCGGCTCCTGATATTTCCCCGCCTCTTTCGTCAAAACAGTTTCCTGTCCCATGCGCACATCAATACTTCTCACTGCACCGAGTTTTTCATCATTCCAGCTAGTGAAGACGATGCTATTGCCATCGCGAGAAAATTTCGGAAAGAATTCAAAATGTTCTTCTTGCTTGGTTAAACGGCGAGGTTTACCGTCCGGCAAATCGCGCACATACAAATAACCTAATGCCGAGTAAATGACTTTATCGCCTTTTGGTGACACATTCACCCAGCGCAATTGGTGGACGTCAAACTGATCTGGCGCGACATTGACAGGAAAGCGAACAGCAGCACGGACTTCGCGGCTATCTTTGATATGAAATGGAATCTCGACCGCAGTCTTGGCAAATGGATCCAGGCGCCAGATTTTACCTTTGGCCCACAACACGATTTGCTTGCTATCAGGCAGCCAGCTAAAGGATGGATATACGCCATGCACCGCCCAAGTTTCTTGCATATCGCGCTCAAGCTCTGCCCATGCCGGCACTTCTTCTCCGGTGCTGAGATTTTTCAAATATAAGGTGCTCTGCGATTTATTCTCGACGCGCATGCGACGGACAAAAGCGAGATATTTTCCATCAGGAGAAGGCGTCGGACGCACCGAACCACCGGCACCGCTGACCATGGCGATGGTTTTGCCATCGCGCAGATCTTTGCGGAAAATTTGATAAATCTGGCCATTTGAATTTTTATTGTATTCAAACGATTTACCCGGTGTCGTATCTTGTGAATAATATACATAGCGGCCATCAGGAGAAAAAGCTGGCTCGCCTAAGTCCTTTTGCCAATTGGCTTTTTCATTGAGCTGTACGCCGGCACCGCCGCTAGCGTGATACAACCAGATTTCACCCGAGCCCAAAGAACGCGTGCCGGTGTAATGTTTGCGCGCCGCGATGTAGTGGCCGTTCGGATGCCATACCGGATTATTCAACAAGCGAAAATCTTCTTTGCTAACCGCATGCGCCTCACTGCCATCGACATTCATCACCCAGACGTTGTCGCCACCGCCGGCGTCAGACATATATGTCAACTGTTCGCCGTCCGGCGAAAAACGCGCCTGCATTTCCCACGCAAGCGTATGTGTCAAAGCCTTTGCCTCGCCACCGGAAATTGGCATGACATATAAATCACCCAGCATATCGAAGACGATTTGTTTGCCATCCGGGCTAACGTCGACACTCATCCAGGTGCCGGATTTTGTATCTAGAGATACCATGACGGCCTCACCGGGTGGATGATTCACATCCCATTTCTTTTTGTCTGCGCCTTCTTTACCTGCGCCAACTGGCTCGGCAGCGAAGGCCGCGGCACTTACCATGGCGAAAAGAAAACTAAATAGAATTTGATGACGACTGCGCATATTGTCTCCGATCAGGATTTGAATGTCAGCACGGCGGGGTAAAGCCGGCTATTTTTGGTGGTTTGGTGTGAAATTGCAAAACGGTGACAAGTATCAATGGCGTAAATGGCCTATGTCAAGAAGCGCGTCCCCGAATGCAAAAAAACCCACAGGCGGATAAAAAAGCTGCAGATTAATGACAATGAAGTTGAACTAGTTTTTAATTGTTCGGTCTGATGCCGCCAATTCTATCCTGTCAATTATTAAAAAAATCAAAGATGAAAAGCATAACGTAATAACATCCCTAGCAACAAGGCGCCGGTAGCGACGTATTCAACCGTTTTGCGCAAACCAGCAGAACCAAGTTTCGCGTTCTCGTAAGCCAGACGTTCAGCTCCTACACGTTTGCCAAGAACCAGCGGTTGCAGAAACCAATGCACGCCAAAGCCCAATATGCCAACGCCGCACAAAAACGCGCCCAACTGATGCAGCTGACTTGCCTGCCACATTTGGTGTATGCCGATACCAACACCAAATAATAACAAGCAGATTCGAGAAACGAGATATGTCTTTATTCGTTGCATTCAATTTCCAAAATTAAACCGAGAATTTTCATTAGGATTTGAGATGATGACGGATGCACTTTTCGAGTCAGTTTTGACGTGAATGAGGCGCCCATGGCGAGCCATGGGCAACGAAGAACGTCAAAAATGACCGAAAATGCGCCGTCAGCGCTCAAATAGCACCTTCGGTGCGCCTAATGGAAAATCTCGGTTAAAGGTCGCCATCCACATCAGTGCCAATGTCGCCATCGATCCCTAACAAAGTTTGCGCGGCCTCGTTTGGCAAGGCTTCCACTTGCTTCAACTTCTTCGTCATTTGACGCGTGCGCACTTCGGCTTTATCGATATTGTCGGCAGCTTTCACCAGGGCGTTTCTGGTGGCGGCAAGCACGTCACCAAATTTACCAAATTCTGTCTTTACCGCGCCCAATACTTGCCAGACTTCTGAGGAACGTTTTTCCAAGACCAAAGTACGAAATCCCATTTGCAAACTATTTAGCAAGGCCGATAAAGTCGAAGGGCCAGAGATAGAAACACGGTGAGTGCGCTGCAAATCATCAGCTAGACCCGGCCTGCGCATCACTTCAGCATACAGGCCTTCGGTCGGCAGAAACAGGATCGCAAAATCTGTTGTCAAAGGCGGTGACAGATATTTCTCGGCAATGGTCTTGGCTTCCGTGCGAATCGCGCGTTCCAGCTCTTTACCGGCTTGTGCCACGCCCTCGGCATCGGCACGTTCAGCAGCATCAATCAATCGCTCGTATTGCTCTTTGGGGAACTTGGCATCAATCGGCATCCAGACTGGCGCCCTGTCATCCTCCTTGCCAGGCAATTTAATCGCAAACTCAACTCGCTCGCCGGTACCCGGTACGGTCTCGACATTCTTGGCGTATTGGTCTGGCGTGAGCATTTGCTCTAGCACCATCTCCAACTGCACTTCACCCCAGGTGCCGCGCGTTTTGACATTGGTCAGCACACGTTTCAGATCGCCGACACCGATTGCCAGTTGCTGCATCTCACCCAAGCCCTGATGCACTTTTTCCAGGCGGTCAGATACCTGTTTAAATGACTCACCTAGCCTTTGCTCTAAAGTCGCATGGAGTTTTTCATCGACAGTCTTGCGCATTTCTTCCAGCTTGCTGGCGTTGTCGGCTTGCAGCTGCTGGATTTTCTGCTCTAAGGTCGCGCGAATTTCTCCCATGCGCAGCGCATTCGATTCGGTCAATGTCGTCAAGGTCTGGTTTAGCGTATCGCCAAAACGTTTCAGGCTACTGGCTTGTTCATCCCGCGCGGTCTGGCTTTGCTGGATCAGCGCCTGGCGCATTTGTTCGAGTTGCTGGGCGTTGGTTTCATTGAGCTTGACTAGCTGCTGCGAGAACGCATCGAGCTGCATATTTTGCAGCGTCGCGACGCTGGTGAGTTGTGCTGCCAGCGCTTGCTGAAACTGCGTGAAGTTTCCGCCCAATTCCTGCCGCGTTGCCTGCGCCGTTGATTGCACTTGCTCGCGCAAGGAACGCTCGGTGCGTTCTTGCGCCTGTTGTTGATTTTGCTGATCTTGTTGCAAAAAGGTTTGCAGATCGCGCAACTGGGTACTGGCGTCCACGTTTCGGCTACGCAGCAACGCAAGGACATTAAGTATCACAAGCACGGCAAGTGCGGCGAAAATAAGAATTTCTGTTTGGTTCATATTTGAATATTATTTTTATTAAAAAATTTCCGAGACTCAGGCGCGCAGGAATTTAACTACTCCGCTTTATTCCGCATCCAATCGGCGGTCTGATAAAACGAAGTCATTAAATGCTGTTGCAGTCCCTCTGCTATGCCCACATCCTGCATCGCCCAGGCCATGCAGCGCAACCATTGATCACGTTCACTGACACCGATAGAAAAAGACATATGCCGGGCTCGCAAACGAGGATGACCAAACTGTTCAATGTAAAGATCAGGGCCACCCATCCAGCCAGACAAAAACCAAAACAGCTTATCGCGTGAACCATCCGTAGATGGCGGATGCAAAACCCGTATGCCTGAGAACTCGGGTTCGAGCGCCATTAAATCATAGAATCTATCCACCATCTCACGCAGTTTTTCCGCACCGCCAATTAACTCGTAAAGATTGGATTTCTCTTCTTCAGTCACTTCTTTCAATTCAATACTCACGCTGTGCTTCTCATAAAAATTGTGGAACGGTCAAAACTCAAGCTTCGCGCAAACTCAACAATGGTGGTTGATTCAGCACATTGCGTAAACCCAACCATCCACCGATCACAGCGCAGATTGCACCAACCAGGAAACCAGCCAACCAGACCATAGGTGAAAAAGTCCACTCAAAGTTAAAGCTAAATTTTGCCAAGGCCCAGCCTATGGCGGAGGCGCCACTGGCGGCGAGTACACCAGCCAGACCTCCTATCAATAAAAATTCTATCCACTGCGCCTGCGAGAGTTGTTTGCGCGTGGCACCCAGTGCACGCAACAAGGCCGCTTCACGTATGCGCAGGTCTTGCGAGCCAGCCAGTGCCGCATACAACACCAAAACACCAGACGCCAAAGTGAACAAAAACAAAAACTCGACGGCAGTGATGACCTGATCCAGCACCCCGGTGACTTGCTTAATCATGGCACCAACATCGACTACCGTTAAATTCGGATAATCCAGTGTCAGTTGATTGACGAATTTTTTGTCTGACTCAGGCGCGCGGAAAGCCGTGATCCAGGTTTGCGGCATATCGGCCATAGCCTTTGGATTGATGACAACAAAAAAATTCACACGCATCGAGCCCCAATCCAGCTTACGTATGCTGGTCACCGCTGAAGTATTTTTTTGCCCGGCGATATCAAAAGTAATCGTGTCGCCGAGCTTGAGATTAAGCGTCTTGGCGATGCCTTCCTCTATCGATGCTTCAGCTCGTGTCGCGCTGGAATCGTCATACCATTTGCCCGCGGTAATTTTATTCAAGGCTGGCAGATCGTTCATGGTAGAGAGATTAAATTCGCGGTCAACCAACTGCTTTGCCCGGCCATCGAGAAAGCTATCTGCCCCCAGCGCTTTGCCATTGATCGCGATGAGCCTGCCGCGTATCATCGGATACAGCGCTGGCTGGGTAAACTTTTGCAAACGCGCTGTGATTTCTGCTTTTTGATCAGGTTGAATATTAATCACGAACTGATTCGGCGCATCGGCCGGCGTGGATTTTTTCCAGGCTGCGATTAAGTCCCCCCTGACTACCGTCAATAACAGCAAGGCCATCAAACCCAATGAAAGCGAGACGATTTGAATAACCGTGGCACCGGGCCGACGCTGCAAGGCAGTAATCGCGAAGCGCCAAGCCGAATGATCGATCAGTCCGCGCAAGCGTTTTAAGGAAGCCACCGCCAGCCAGCCAATAAATGCAAAACCCAGCATGCCAATCAGAAAACCGGCGGCCGTCAAGAGGCCAAGTTTGATATCGCCTGCCTGCCACAGCAACAAACCGACAAACATGCTCAAACCCAGAACATAGGTGGCTACAGTCAATGGTTGAGGCGCATCCTGCTCGCGCCGTATCACACGGTTATGCGGCACATTACGCAACTGCAGAATCGGCGGCAAAGCAAAACCTACCAGCAACAACAAGCCAGTAACGAGACCTTGCAAGGCGGGCAGAAAACTGGCGGGCGGCAAATCATTGCTGACCAATTTACCCAACCATTCCAACAACCCGTAATGGCCAAGAAAGCCGCACACCACACCCGCCGCGCTTCCAAGTACACCGAGTATCAAGAATTCAATCAGATACATGCCCGTGACCTGATTTTGCGTCAGCCCCAGGCAACGCAACATCGCACAAGCGTCGATATGGCGCAGCATAAAGCGGCGCGCAGCCATGGCCACCGCAACCGCTGCAAGTAAGGCTGAGAGCAAACTGACCAGGGATAAAAACTGCTCTGCCCTATCCAGCGTGGCACGCATTTCGGGCCGGCCATTTTCTAGAGATTCCAGCCGCACACCTTTAAGTTTTGCCGATTCGATTTCTTGTTTCAGGCGAACTTGGAAGGATGCAATTGTTTTCGGCGCACCCGACAACAATAGACGATACGTCACCCTTGAACCGTTTTGTATCAGATTGGTCGCGGCCAAATTATTCATGGAGATCATCACGCGCGGCGCAAAATTCATAAACGAGGCGCCACGGTCCGGTTCTGTCGCAATCACCTGGGCGATGGAAAACTGCTGGTCACCGAGCTTGATCTGATCGCCTGTCTTGAGATTCAAAGCCAGCAACAAGGAAGGATCCACCCAGGCCGTGCCGCTTGCAGGCACCTCTTTGGTCAAGACTTCGGCTTCAGACTTTAACAACTTCAGATTACCGCGCAAAGGATAGGCCTCGGTCACGGCCTTGAGCGAGACCAAACGCGAGACCGCATTCTCGCCACTTCCTGCGATTGCCATACTAGGGAACACGACAGTTTCCGCCATGTTCAAACCGAGTTTTTTCGCTTCGGCACGCCAGACCGGATTCACCGGCTGATCGGCGCTGACCAGCAAATCCGCACCAAGCAACTGATGCGCATCGCGGTTAAGACCGTTGCGCATACGGTCTACAAAAAAACCAACGGATGACAAGGAGGCGACCGCAATCATCAAGGCGACCAGGAGAAAACGCAATTCGCCAGCACGCCAATCACGCTGTGTCATTTTCAATGAGAGTGTTAACATTTTTTCCTTGCGGGTTGATAAATCGATTTACTGCTTAGCTCCCTTCTCCCGCTAGCGGGAGAAGGGCCGGGGATGAGGGTGATTGAGCAACGCATACAGTCAATAGAAAAAAACATTTAGCGCTCCAGATAAATATGAATTTCAGTATCTGAACCACCCTCACCCCAACCCTCTCCCGCGAGCGGGAGAGGGGGCTAAGATCAAAAATCCAAAGCCGCAGCAAAATCACCCAGCAAATCTTGCGTGTCTTCTATTCCAACCGAGACACGTATCAAGGAATCCGCGATCCCCATCGCAGCACGGCGTTCTGCCCCCATTTCAAAGAAGATGGTGTGTGCCACCGGAATCACAAGGGTGCGGGTATCCCCCAGATGAGTGGCATTGATGGCCAGCTTCAGTCGATTCAAGTAATCAAAACAATCGATCTCTGGCTTCAATTCAAAACTGAACAATGCACCGTAGGCTTGGAACAATTCGCTGGCCAGCGTATGTTGCGGGTGCGATGGTAAGCCTGGGTAATGCACCACCGCGACTCGTGAGTCAGCCTCTAACATTTTCGCCAGCGCCATCGCATTCGCGCATTCCCGCTCCAGCCGCAATGCGATGGTCTCCGCACCAACCGCAATCTGGTGCGCAGCATCGGGCGCCAACGAAGCGCCAAAATCACGCAAGGCTTTGGCGCGCACTTGCGCCATACCTTGCTGTGCGGATGGCTGTTTCCTGAAATTATCGGCAATATTCGGGAAAGCGCTCCAGTCAAAAAGACCGGTGTCAGTAACCGCACCGCCCAGGACGTTGCCATGACCCGCAATCGACTTGGTCAGGGAGTTCACCACCAAACCTGCGCCCACTTTTTTCGGTTGGAACAGATACGGCGAAGTCATGGTGTTATCGACGACGTACAAAATACCCCGCTCGCGACAAAGATCACCGATGCGTTTCAGGTCAGCAATCTGGGTACGCGGATTGGCGATGGTTTCAACGAATACCATGCGCGTAGCCGGGGTGATCGCGGCAGCAACATTTGCCACATCGGTCGCATCGACAAACGCCACATCTACGCCCTGTGACTCCACGGTTTGCCACAGACTATTGGTATTACCAAATAAGAATGAAGATGAAACAACCTGATCGCCATTGCGCAATAAGGCCTGAAACAAGGCACCAATCGCCGCCATCCCAGTCGCGAAGCAAATGCTGGAAGCGCCATCCTCCATCTTGGTGATTTTCTCTTCCAAAGCCGACACGGTAGGGTTGCCCTGACGGCCATATCGATAGCCAGATTGTTTGCCCTGAAACACTGCAGCAAGATCGCGCGAATCGGCATAACCAAAAGTGACCGATGTATGGATAGGTTTATGCGGCGAACCGTGCTCGATGTCTTTTTGACGGTCGCTATGAAGTATGGTCGTGGTAAAGCCGTAGGATGGGTGTTCGCTCATGATGGAAAAGAGGTGCTCTTGGTGTTTGAGAATGGGAGAAGTTTAACCTAGAAACGCATTTGAGCATTTGAAACATCCTTTGATGCTTGGGCAAAATTCATATGGGATTTATTTGACATTCTTCCTATTTCCCTTTCATCGAATTGAAATTCAACTTACTTTCGCACAGCGCAAGAATGTTTATTGGTAAAAAAATAAATGCATTGCGTTATAAAAAATTACTTACTACTATCACCACTAAAATTTTTTAAATTTTCTTCCTTATTCCAAGTTGGAACAGATTTGATGGATTACGACAAATAAATCATGCGGGTAAAAAATGACTAAACTAACTTTTTCTTTAATCGGTAAATGCATCTTATTGAGTGCGCTGTCCTGCGTGCTGCAATCTTGTTCTGCCCAATACTCTGCTGAGTCTATTACCGGTTGGGTAGTCGATGCCGACACCGGGCGACCTCTGGAAGGCGTGAATGTGACCGCTAATTGGAGGGTTGAAGAAGGTAACTTAGCCGGGACAAACGGTGGTGGTGACATCCAAATCATGGAAACTGTGACCGACCAGACTGGGCGTTATCAGTTCCCCGCCTGGGGTCCCAAGCGCTTACCGCCCAAGAAAAACGGGTGGTGGGTAGATCAATATATCGGTAATGGAGACCCTGAATTAGTGTTCTTCAAAAGGGCTTACCGATTAGAAAGCCGAAGCAATGTGCTGGTCATGGAACACAATCGGTCTTTGCTACGGCGTTCCGATTGGAATGGCAAAACGATCAAATTAAAATCTCTTGGAGCCAGCGCAGAAGAAAATATCGACAATTTATGGCGTGCCGCAGGTGCGCTCAGTTTCGCACTTCATGCTGATAGATGCGAATGGCAGAAGATTCCCCGCATGCTGGCAGCCCAACTCAAAGAAAATGAAAAATTCACGAAACCAAATAATTTTATTGTAATGTTAACGATTTATAGCATTCCTACGGATCTCCAATGTGCTTCACCACAAGAATTTCTTAAAGAATATTTAAAATGAATAAAAAGCTATGCCGCACTACTCTGTGCATTTTTCTAAACAACATTCCTTAAGATTGACATGCGATTACAGTTAAGCAAAGTAATGTACCTAGCCATCGCGACATGTTTGATACTGGCCGGATGTGTGCATACCGCAGAACCGATTGAGGCCTGGGTGGTGGACGCAGACAATGGGCAGCCAATCAGCGATGTGGTGGTCGTGGCAAACTGGCAAATGAAAGGCGGCATGGAAGGCGGCAACGATGTAGGGCAACTCATGGTGATGGAGACGGTAACGGATAAGAAGGGGCGATTTTTCTTCCCGGGCTGGGGTCCAAAAATCGCGTGGGCCGGAAGGGTCAAATCAGATCGGCCGCAATTTCTAATCTTTAAAACTGGATACAAACCGCAGTCTTTGTCCAATTACCCGCTGATCGATGACCCTCATGCGCATGACATCGTGTTGAAATCGGAATGGAACGGCAAGACCATCAAGCTCGGCAAACCTGCCGCAGAGCCTAAAGATCGTCTTTGGGAGTTTGTAGAATTTAACATTGACGTGCAAACGGTAACAGGTTCTTACGAGGCATGCGAGTGGAAAAATATTCCCAAGATGCTAAGCGAAATTCACATACAAAGACTAGCGCTGATCGAGCAACGTATTACAAACGATGTTAACGATATTCGTTCTATCGACAAATACATTTTAAGCGTTGCAGAGTCTTATGCGCGCGAAGGCAATTCAAAATGCGGCTCTCCGAAAGACC
The DNA here is from genome assembly GCA_040390685.1 of Pseudomonadota bacterium. GTDB lineage: Bacteria > Pseudomonadota > Gammaproteobacteria > Burkholderiales > Burkholderiaceae_D > Undibacterium. The sequence goes on from JAZJYB010000067.1 coordinate 63,322, forward strand.
TTTTTAAATCAAAATGATGAAAAAACATTGGAAAAAAATATTATTGGTACTGAGTGCACTTCTGATACCGCTCTGGGTATTCAGCGATCCACCAGTTTACTTCGCTAAAGAGATTCGCGGCCAAATCGTGGATGCAGAAACTGGTCAAGCGCTGAAAGGGGTCGTCGTGGTCGCCACTTGGCAGGTGTATGCAATTGGCATTGGATCGGGTGGCTATGGCGGATCAATCAACACCATTGAGGTGCTGACCGACCAGAATGGGAAATATTTCATCCCCGGTTGGGGGCCGCGCCCGCGTCCGCTCTTGACCTATCTCGATTCCAGGGATCCTGAATTGAGATTTTTTAAGCCGAATTATTATCCGGATGGTAGATCGAACGCATTGCACAGCTACGAGAATCGAGATATCAGTATGGTGCGCACCTCGGAATGGGATGGCAAGGTGATCAAGCTAACCCCTTTCAAGGGGAACAATTGGCATGACTATTCAAATAAACTTGATTCAATCTGGAGTCCATTTGGTGATTGTCTTCGTGAGTGTCCGCGTCTGGTGTTGACGTTGGATAAGGAAAGCAAACGTATCATGATACTGGCTCCAAAGGAACCTTTCATTCCTCAAATTCTTAATATAGACAACTTTTTCGAAGCTGATCGGAAATTTTTAATGAGGTTTAAAGATGAGAACAAGTAAGCTTTTTGCATTGTCTTTAATGCTCCTTTCAAACAGTGTTGGGTACTTCCACGAAGCGGATATGCACAAAGTTATATCAAAAAAAGCAGCAAAAACTCGAGAACGATGAAAATCAGCCATTTAGATTTCGCTGGTAAAATGTAATTCTCAATCGCTTACCATGTCGATGAGTCTCAATAAAGAAAGGCACCCATGCGCCCCTCGCTCGCGCTTGATCTCAAGCGCATTGCTGTCCGTGAAATGACGAGCCGTTTTCGTACTGCTAACCCACGCATCTTCGGTTCGGTACTTCATGGTACCGACCAAGATGGCAGCGATCTAGATCTGTTGGTTGATGCACTGCCTGAAGCAACGCTGTTCGACTTGGGCGGCCTGCAAGTTGAACTGGAAACACTACTTGGCATCCATGTCGATCTATTGACCCCTGCCGACTTGCCTCTGAAATTCCGCGCTCAGGTACTTGCAGAGGCGCAGCCAATATGAACGAGAACCGTCTTCCCGACTACCTTGAACACATGCAGCAGGCCACTACGGATGCGTGTGCCTTCGTGGATGGGCTCGACAAAGCCAGCTTCCTTCAGGATAAACGTACCCAACAGGCCGTTATCATGAGCCTTATCATCATTGGCGAGGCTGCGACGAAGGTGATGGATGGTTACGCCGAGTTCACACAAGTGCACCCCGAAGTGCCGTGGCGCAGCATGCGCGGGATGCGCAATCGCATTGCTCATGGCTATTTCGACATTAACCTCGATGTGGTCTGGGAGACGGTACAGACCGCGCTGCCAGAGTTGCTGAAACAACTGCCAGCGGTACTCCAGGATGCCGCCAGTTGGCAATGAGCTTTATCTCAAAAACGCACTCAACCCACGTTGAAATCCATATTCCCACTGCGCCTCTATCATTTTCACATAGGCTTCATAGCTCACAGGCATGCGCAGCTCGATCCGGTTGCGTTGCCAGACAATTTTTTTCACGATCTGATTTTCCAGCAATACCTGTTCCATGTCGGAGGTGTCAAACCAGAGGTCGGCATGCTGTTGCAGCACATGTTGCAAGCGCTGGTTGCCGTTGATGCCCAGAACGCTACGCAGTGCAGGAATCGAGAACAGCTTATCGTACGGCCCTTTTAGCTCCATGATGACTTGCTCGGCCAATTGATGTGCGATCTCTATCGGGAACAGGTCGATCACGCCACCAACGTAGTGGCTGTCTTGATACGAGTGGCAGCGAAAATAAAACATATCCGAGACCGAGGCACGGGCGGCTTGTGCCAGCGGCATATTCACGTCGGTGAGTACATCTGCTGCAATCGCATTGCCGCCGCCCGCTTCTGCGCTCATCGGTGATTGCATTCCGTCTAGCAGAGCGGCGGCACGTGGCGTGCAGAATACTATTTCGGCAAAAAGTTTCCTTGTCCCTCTTAGCTGGCCAAGCTCGTTTTCAGTAAATAACAATTTACCGGCAATGATGGCGACCTCGGTTTCCTGATTCGCCTGAGAATGTGGCGGCACGGGCAATTCTGACGGTATCTCAAACAAATAGTCATTGAACAGATCTGGAATTCTATGCGCAGTTTTTGTGGATAGCCCGCGCAACAATGCTGCAGTCAGCGCACGGCCTATGCTGGCTTGATGGCTAGATTTCATCGCTAGCCAAAATTGATACATTTCTGGCGAACAAATCCAGGCCTTGCGCTGCACGTCATCCGGAAAAGCTTGAATAATGCCCGCTGCTATCGCACCACCGCAACTGGCCAACAGCAAATCAGGCGCTCTATTTTTCTGCCGCATGGCGGCATAAATACCCAGATAATAGCCAAAGCGAAAGCCGCCCCCGGCCATGACCATGCATCGCGTATATTTTTTTTCTTGATGCATATTTAAGTTTAAGCGTTTACATCAAAGGTTTAACTGCAACCAAATTAATCAGAGTCTCTTCCCGGTCAACTGGCGGCACTGCGCCAAAATATTTCTCGCCGATGCCTAGATCCTCCCTGCTCCACCACAGATACGGATACGAGATAGATTCTACCGCCACCTGAAAACCCGCATCGCGCACCAGCTTGAGATATTCAGCTGCGGTTTTTTGTACTTTCATCGGGTGACGAAACAGCAGTTTAATAATCCAGGAATGGATATAGCGACGGGTGGATTCGGCAAACAGTAAAATTCCGCCTGGCTTCAGCACGCGTAAAAATTCTGCAATCGCCTGTTCCTGATAAATCAAGTGATGGAAGGTTTGATGGCAAAAAAGGACATCAACGCTGTTATCAGGAAGACTCAGGCGCGAGCTTGAACAATGAATAAATTCCGCCTTGACGCCTGCATCGCTCGCCTCTTTTGCAGAAATCTCGAGCATTTCTGGATCGATATCGATGCCGATCAAACGCTCTGGAGAATACAGATCCGTCAATTTTTTGAGTGAACGCCCCCAACCACAACCAACGTCCGCCACGACAGGATAACTGCCCTGGCGATTTGGAATAAGGCTATCCAGATCTTTCATCGCCCTATCGAGTACATGGACAGTCCAGGTATTCGTTTGCAAAAACCACTTGCCAAATGCCGTCTCCGGCACGTGTGGTTCTATCGCCGGCATGGTCATTGGTGCGTTCATAAAACTGTCCTTAATCTGTGCTCAGTTGCATTCATTTTCACTCAGTTGCACGCAAAAAAAATGCCGATGAATTATTCTTCAACATTGGTCTTTGCCTTACGACCAAATAATTTGGCAACGCCGCCACCTAACAGTGCCAGACCAATTAAAATAAATTTCTTGAAAAGCAGAAGGAACGCGAAAATCTTGCCAAAGAAACCGAGCTTGGCGGCGATCCCGCCTGCCACCAAAGCAGCAATACCATATTCAGCGACTTTATCTGTCTTACTGTCAAAATCAGCATAACGATTACCTTCGGAAAAATCTGAGAATGCCACGACATGCTGCATCTCCGTCTTGATCTGGTCAATCTGGTTCATCCCGGCTACCGCATTCAAGACCAGCACACCATCTCGACCAAGCACGCGAATATTGTAATTGAGTGAATGCTGCGCTTCATTGCCGCTCTTGATTTCTTTAGCCCAATACAGTTTGTGCGCGCTCTTGTCATAACTAGGTTTTTCTGCCCAGCCAACCAGGGTCATTGCCTGATACCCTTGTTTGACGCGTTCTTCATTGTTTGCAGTAATCGATTCTTGCATGTCTTTCAGCAGTTCATCGTACTTGATACTATCGGCATCATCATCCTTGACGTGACCATCTTTATCAAAGGTCACGATAACGCCCCAGCTTTCGGGGCTCAGCGGGCTGACATTGGCAGGAAATATCATCCCTAACGATTTTGCGCCCGGCGGATTTCCCCAGCCTTGAACCAATACTTTTTCAGCATCATCCGGCCCCAGGTAACGGAATGATGCTGGCAAATCCAGCACGGCAATACTGCCCGGCAGAGTGATTTTTCCTTGTTGGAACTTGAGTGATGCCACAAATTCTTGCTCTGTCATTTTTTTAGTATCAGCGTCGTCGGCCGCACTGGCAATTGTCATGACTCCAAAAAAGAGACAAAACAAGGTAATTGCTTGTATTTTTTTAAACATATATTCCATCGAGAAATGAGTAAGATGCGCCATCTGAGGCAACATCACGCATGAGGTTCGCCAAAGAGTTGGACGATGCCAGAGGCAGGTATTTTAGTTGAAATTATTATATCGAGCGTTGTATTTTGGTCAGAGACTGACGAATCTGCCAGCTTGACACGAGTTGATAGGACGCGGCGCATTGCACGCCTGCATCCACTATCGACATCGGATGACAGTCTCAAACTTTAATGATTTGAGTTGCCAGGTCTTGCTGAACAACTAGCTGAGCAAAAACTGCTCCAGCATTTTCGCCAAAATCTCTGGCTGGTCGTGATGCAGCATATGCCCCGCATCCATGATCATTTCTACTTGGACATTAGGAATGAATGTGATGCGCCGGTCGATTTCTATTCTTGCTTCGTCTTTTGGCCCCATCCAGCGCCAGACGTCAGTGTCATTGGCTTCTACCCATAACACCGGTGCGGTGATTTTTTGCCAGCAGGCCATGACTTCTTCTACGCGATACAGCAAGGGGCTGGAGTTCTTGTGCACCGGGTCGCCCAATATTTCCCATTGACCTTGTGCATTCTCGCGTGCCCAGTGTTGCGACAAAAACGCCGCGCGCTCGTTGGATAATCTTGGATTGGTCTTTTGCAGGCGCCCCGCCACTTCTGCCTGGTTGGCGTAGGTGCGCATAGTCGGTGTGACGCGCAATTCGTCTAACCATTTTCGATAGCGGCTAGGTGCCTGTTTTGGATGGGTCAGCGGCATGCCAAAACCTTCCAGATTAATCAGTTTTTTGATACGTTCGGGTCGCACACCCGCATACAGCGCCGCCACATTCGCGCCCATGCTATGGCCTAAGAGATTGACCGGCTCATCCGGTTGAAAATGATCGAGCAGCGCATCGAGATCAGCCAGATATTCAGGAAACCAATAGGTGTCGGTCTTGGGCGCTTCGGTCAGGCCAAAGCCACGCCAATCCAATGCAATGACATGCCATTCATTTTGCAGGCAATCAACTACAAACTGAAAAGAAGCTGCAACGTCCATCCAGCCATGCACCATCACGATGAGTGGCGCGGCCTCATTACCCCAATGACGGACATGGGTTTGCAGGCCGCGGATGCTGATAAATTCTGAGCGTGATGATTTCATGATAAATTTGTAATGAATGAAGGAATTGATCGTAAAAAACGCAATAAAAGAACGACCGTTCGATAATTATACCGGAGATCTTATGCCTAAGTTTAGTCCCTCGGAAAACCAATACAAATCACTGTATCAGCAGTTTCATTGGGCTGTACCGCAGGAGTTCAATATTGCACAGGTTTGCAGCCAACGCTGGGCTAAGGATGCCGATCATGCCTCGCACATTGCGGTGTATTTCGAAGACATTCAAGGCCATAGCAAAACCCTGAGCTACGCACAATTGCAGGAACAGGCAAATCGATTGTCGAATGTATTAGTCGCGAGAGGCATCAAGCGTGGCGACGTCGTGGCGATTATTTTGCCACAACGCCCGGAAACTGCGATTGCCCTGATCGCCTGTTTGCAAATGGCGGCGATTGCCATGCCGATGTCGTTTTTGTTTGGCCCGGAAGCGCTAGCATATCGTCTGCAACATAGTGAAGCAGTGGCACTCATCATGGATGAAACTGGGCTGGATGCCTATCAACAAATCCGAGATAATTGCCCTTCGCTCCATACCGTGATTACACTAGACTGCAACACTCCTGGTGCGCTCAATTGGACGCGAGCACTCAGTCAAACTTCTACTGATTTTGCCTTGGCAAACACTCTGGCGCGCGATCCGGCCATCCTCATTTACACCAGCGGCACCACTGGTGCGCCGAAAGGAGCTTTAATATCTCACTGTGCACTCATCGGTAATTTAACTGGCTTTGTCGCGTCGCAAAACTGGTTTCCACAAGATGGCGATGTGTTCTGGTCGCCAGCTGATTGGGCCTGGACTGGCGGTCTCATGGATGCCTTGTTGCCTACCCTTTATTTTGGCAAGTCTATCGTCGGATATCAGGGGCGTTTCAGTGCCGAGACCGCGTATTATTTAATGGAAAAATATGCGGTAACAAATACCTTTCTATTTCCCACCGCCTTAAAACTCATGATGAAGGCAAGCGCGGCACCGCGGGAGAAATATCAGTTAAGGCTACGCGCCATCATGAGCGCCGGCGAGGCAGTCGGTGATGCAGTTTTTATGTGGTGCCAATCGGCCTTGGGTGTCACACCGAATGAGATGTTTGGCCAGACCGAAATGAACTACATCGTCGGCAATAGCAGTCAACTCTGGCCAGCCAAACCCGGTAGCATGGGCCGCCCGTATCCCGGTCACAGGGTTGCATTGATTGATGACGCGGGCGCGGAGATTGCCGATGGTGAAGTAGGAGAAGTTGCAGTCAATCGTTACGACATTCACGGTTACCCTGATCCTGTGTTCTTTTTAAATTACTGGAGAAATCCCGAAGCGACCACGAGCAAGTTCAGCGGCAACTGGTGCCGAACGGGCGATCTGGCGGTGCGTGATGCCGATGGCTACCTGTGGTATCAAGGGCGTGCAGACGATATGTTTAAAGCGGCGGGATACCGTATCGGCCCATCGGAAATAGAAAATTGCCTGGTCAAACATCCGGCGGTCAGTAATGCTGCGGTCGTTCCAAAACCCGATCCAGAACGTGGCAACTTGGTCAAAGCGTATGTGGTTTTATGCAGCGGTATTGCGGCGACAGATCAGTTGATTGCTGAGTTACAAAGGCATGTAAGAGGAAAACTCGCACCGTATGAATATCCAAAAGAAATCGAATTTATCGATGCACTGCCGATGACCACTACAGGAAAAGTGCAAAGGCGCATCTTACGTTTGCAGGAAGAGGAACGGGCCAAAAACCAAGCTTAACTTAGTTCGCCATCACATTCTCAAAGCGCACAAAATCACCCACTTTGACGTCTTCAGGTTTAACTTCAGCCGACAATTCGCCTATAGAAAACAATTGCTGCGCCTGGATGATGGCGATCTTGCCAACGTTGGTATGCGCTAAGCCATACTCCAAGGGTTTTGATCGAGACGAGTTTAAGCCCATCATTGGTAATTCATTGTTGGACACTTCCACCGTAGCGAGATCGCCCGCTAGAATTTCCGAAGATTTGCCGGCATCAATCACGACCTGGCCATTTTCAACTTTGAGGATTTTTGCCAAGACTGCATGTGATTCAAGATCCTTTGTGATTAAGCTGGCCGACTCTCCCAGCAACTCGTTAATAGCCCTGCCATACGAGGTCGCATAAAAAGCCGCACTACCGAAAGGCTTATCGAGTCCGACAATTGCCTTATCTTCCGCTTGCTTATACAAGTTATGCCTGCTCAGCAGCACGCCGCTCCTTTTTTGAGAGACGCCTTGGTGCTTCGGAC